>SVSC01000002.1 GCA_015064525.1 Oscillospiraceae bacterium | reverse complement strand
GACCTCCTACGGCGCGTTCGTTGACCTTGGCGGCGTGGACGGCATGGTTCACCTGACCGAGCTTTCTTGGAAGCGCATCAAGAACCCCGCAGAGGTTGTTTCCGTTGGCGATGAGCTGACCGTGTTCGTAAAGAGCTTCGATCCCGAAAAGAAGAGAATTTCTCTGGGCTACAAGACCGAGGAGACCAACCCCTGGAACATCTTCAAGTCTCAGTATGCCATTGGAGACATCGCATCCGTGAAGATCGTGAACATGATGCCCTTTGGCGCGTTCGCTGAGGTGATCGACGGTGTGGACGGCTTGATCCACATTTCTCAGATCGCTCTGCAGAGAATCGCTCGTCCTGCCGACGTTCTGGAGATCGGACAGGTTGTGGACGCTCGCATCATTGATATCGACGACGAGCGCCAGAAGATCAGCCTTTCCATCCGTTCCATCCTGGAGGAGCAGGTTGCAGAGGCAGAGGCTATGCCCGTTGAGGAAACCGAAGAGGCTCCTATCGAGGAGTAATTCGAATAAAAAAAAGGAACTTTTCTGCGGAAAAGTTCCTTTTTTGTCATTGATGACGTATGAAACGCAGGGAAAACTATCCCGCCGGTGCGTCCTACCAAAGACACACCGTGTGTGGGGCTTTGCCGCCGATGGGCTTTCAATCGGATCACGGGAACGCAATGGGCAGAGGTCATCGCCACGGCGAATTTTTTTTGAAAAGCGCGAATGTTTTTTCTTTGTTTGAGTATGTAAAACAGAAATTCTTGAAATGATCTTTAGTAAAAATATAGCTTTTTTTGACGCAAAGTATCAAAAAAGTACTTGAAAAGATTATTTTTTCATGTTATAATGAACAATGAAAAAAACAATGAAAGAGGGAAAGATAAAAATGCTACCGATCATAGCGGCAATTCGAGATGAAAACGACAGGGATTACGTGGATGGCATTTATCGTGAAAATTGCAATCAGCTTTTTGAAACCGCTAATCGGATTTTGGAGCTGGCGGATGATTGCTGGGATTGCGTTCATGATACCGTGGTTATTCTGATCGACAGCTTGCAGTCCTTCCGTGAAATGGACGCAACGCATCAAAGCTGTTTTCTGCACATGTGCTGTCGGAACAATGCCCTCAATCGGTATCATAAAATCAAGCGGAGAATGCAACATGAAGCGTCAACCTTACGCGATGAGGATGGCATGGAGTTTGACATTGTGGATTATTCCGCCGACGTGAACCGTATTGTATTCTCAAAAGAGCTGATCGCGCGGGCGGAGCAGATCGTTAGCGGCATGGGAGCGCGCTATGTGGATATGCTTTATTTGCGGTTCATCTATGGCTTTTCCGATGCTGATGCAGCAAAAATCCTTGGAATCACACCGAATACCTACCGTGTTTGCATTTCCCGCATGAGAAAAAGGTTGTTTGCGGAATTGAGAAAGGAGAATTGGCTATGAGAAGAAGCGTTGAAAAGCAACTGGATACGTTGCTTTGTTTGGCGCTGGAGGAGCATGCAAAAAAGACGGCAGCCTCCATTGCCGCCATGGATACATCCTCGGTGGTTCGCCCCGATTGGATCGACGAAAAGGTGCGCAAGACCATTGAAAGCCATACGCCGAAATTCGGAGCGGTTCGCAGAAAATCGCCCGCCCGCGTGCTGGCAATTGCCGCAATCATTACCGCCATGATCGTGCTGACGTTGAGCGTTTCGGGCTTGGGAAAAACCATTTGGAGAAGCATTGTTTCGTGGTATGAGGATTTTGTTTCTGTAAGCTTTGTACCGTCACCCTCGGAGGATGCCGCTGAAACGCAGGCACCGCCTGCCGAAAGCCTTGGAACACCAACGGAACCAAGTGTCACCGAGCCTCAGCCGCCCGCCGCGGAGGTTCCCACCGTTATTCTGGAGTACCGCAAGCCGCAGGGATTGCCGGAGGGGTATATTGGTGTGGAAACATTTGTTAGTGGTTTGGTTTATACACTGGATTTCAGTCAAGAAGATGAATGGTGTTTTACCTTTACTCAGTCGCTACTAAAGGATGAAATGTGGTATGATAATTCGGAACTTAATTTAAAACATATGGAAATAAATGGTAACCCCGCCGTTATATTGTTTTATGGCGAGAATGAATTTAATGCTATTACTTGGTTTGACGGCGAATATGTCTATAAAATACAGGGCTTTTTAGCAAAATCAGATTTAATTTCCTTTGCCGAAAGCGTTAAATAAGGCTTAATTGAAAATTTTTTCTTAAAAAGAGATCGAACAGTGTAATGTTTCGGTCTCTTTTTTGTAATAACTAAGGGCAGATGCGAAAAAAGCGTATGCGCCACCCCTCTCGCGAAACTCCCAAAATGTGACAATTTCTTCCAATTTGCGAGGTATGCCTCATTGAGAGAAGCCGAGAGAGCGGGTAGAATGTTCTCGGTTTGCTCTTAGGAAAAACTGCATGAGAGAGGAAATGAAGCTGATCTTAAAAAGCGCAACCCGCTCGCTGGCGTTGCGGGAGCGAGAAAAGGAGGGATCCACTCAAGAAAAAATGGCGGAGGCATTGTTCATGAGCAAGCGCTCCTATGCGGACATTGAATGTGGCGTAAACGCTTGCAGCGCGCTCACCACGGTTCTGCTTTTGATGCGCCTCCCCAGCGCCGATGCCTTTTTGCTGCAACTGAAGCAGGACTTTGAAAAAACATCAGATCAATGAACCGTAACTCTTGAAAGGAGGTGAAGCCCAAGCATGATCACCTATGGGCTTGTGAAGGAAATTTATGTTCTCAATCATTACATTCGCGTTTCCTATGGAATTGTTGCCTGCGCCAACGCGGCGGAGGAGGGAAGCGCCACCATTGTTGCATCCGCCCGAGACCTGACCACCGATCGAACACGCATGACGGAACTGGTTGCGCTCTGCAACAGCCTGCGGTTAGATCCCGTTCATTTGCGTGAGGTGGCGGAGGATTTTTTGCAGAGACCGATTTTGAAAGGATGATAGAATCCCTTTGATCAACCGTCGCCAACGCGATTAAAAATTCAGAAAGGAGACTCCAAAGAGCAAACCGAGCTCCATTCTATCGAGAATGTCCGCATCCCGCAGGCATTCTCTTGTTTTTTTAAATCACGTCAGAATTTACAAAACCGATCTTTTTCATTTGTGCAAAAAATGGAATTTCAGTTGCTTTTTTGAAATTGGTGTAATGTTTGCCATCTTTTTCTGTTATATAAGGTGTAGGCAGAAGTTTATTCAGAAAGGATTTTGATTATGAAAAAGACGAAAAGACTGTGTTCGTTACTCTTAGCTGTTTTGAGCCTGTGCTTGCTTTTCTCTATCCCTTCCTACGCGGCGCTGCCGGATGACGATGTGGTGGTTCCTATGTGGGACAACATCTTTTCTATAAGTTCTAACATGGGATTTGGAACCAATCCTGCTTCAGCTTATGGACAAATAGTGAAAAAATCTGCATCAGATTTGATTGAAGCTACTATCACGGTGTACATTAATGTTGGCGGTGATTGGTTTGTGGTTTCTTCTGCGTACAACAGCACTACTGAAATGACAATGATTGTGTATACAGAATTCGCAGCAGTACCAGGGGCAGAATATAAAGCAGTTCTAAATGTAACTGTGTATAAAAACGGTATTGGTGAAAGCGTTGAAAAAACGATTTACAGAACCTGCCCCAGCAACTAATCCTTGCAAATGATTGTGAACCCCATGTGATCTCCTTTGAGCCCGCCTACACTCAAAGGAGATTGCAGGGACTCAGGTGGAATGCGAAGCCGATTGCTTCAAATTCCACCACAAAAAAACGGCTGTAGCCGTCACGCAAAAAAAGAAAGGAGCTACCCATGAAAAAAATCAGGAAGTTATCCGTGAAAACATTGTCTGTCTTTTTATCCCTTCTGTTGGTGTTGCTTTCCTTGCCCCTTTCTGTGTTTGCCGAGGATATTCGGCAAGCCCTTGCCCAAAACGGTGGGGAGGCCCTCTCGGCGGAGTCCGAGGAGATCATGGAGCTCACCGAGCTGAGAACCGCCGATTCCAAAACCTTCCGTTTGGAGAACGGCTCCTACTATCTGGCGCAATATGAGTCTCCCGTTCACGCACTCGACGAAAACGGCGATTGGAAGGAGATCGACAACCGCCTGCAAGTGGAGGGAAGTGAAATCACCACCTCCAACGCTCGCGTCAAGTTTGTAAAGAAAACGGGTGGAAGCGGAAGCTTGTTCACCCTGCATGATGCCAACCGCAAGCTGGAGCTTTCTCTGATCGGCGCCCAAAAGAAGGTGCGCGGAGAGATTCTTGCACCTGCGGAGGACGAATCCGAAATGACCGAGCTGCAAAAGATGACCTTTTTGGAAAATCTTTGCGCAACTGTTCAATACAAAGATATTTTGGAAAACGTTGATTTGGAGTACGTTCTGAACGGACTGCATATCAAAGAGAACATTATTGTGAAAGCACGTGGCGAAGACTATTCCTATGCCTTCGCCCTTTCCCTAAATAATCTGATTGCCGTTGCCTCGGAGGATGGCGGCATTCTGCTGGCAAATCCCGAAACCATGGCGCCGCTCTATCAAATTCCCGCCCCCACCGTTGTGGACGCAGCGGGTGTTACCTCCGAAGCTGTAGCCATGTCGCTGGTCGATCACGGTAACGGTAGCTACACCATTACCATTACCGCAGACCGCGAATGGATGAATGACACCGAGCGGGCATATCCCGTTACCATCGACCCACCCATTTATTCGATCAATAACTCCTCAATTCTGGATCTTTCCATTCACTACACCGAGCCCACCACCACCTATCTCAGCGGCGCCGAGCTGACAGTTGGCACCCATTGGCGGACATATTGGAGGATGAACACGCTGCCAACCCTTCCGAGCTCCGCCTATATCACCAACGCCACCTTCTCCATGCGGTGTGTCAGCTCAGAGGAGGTCTCTCAGTACGTGGCTGTGTATGACGTCACAAGCTCGTGGGATCAATACCTGAACTGGAACAACACGGTGGCAACCTCCAATTCCATGGGGAAGCCCGCGGCAAATTATACCGATTTTTTCCACGTGGAAACCGTCTACAGAGACAATATAGAAACCTATATTCCAAAGGATATCACTTGTACATGGAATATCACTCCCATCGTGAAAAAATGGTACACAGGCGTAAACTACGGCATGATGTTCGGCCCCGCCACCGATACCATTGCTGTAGGTGACGCGATCTTTTGCTCCAACGATAGCGCCACTGTGAGTGAGCGTCCCGTGCTTTGCATCGAGTATAGAGACATGAAGGGGCTGGAGGATTATTGGACGTATTCCTCCCAAAGCGCGGGCTTTGCGGGAGCAGGCTCGGTGAACCACGCAACAGGCAATTTGGTGTTTGCCATTCCAACCCTCACCTCCACCGATGCCCTCATGCCCTACACGCCCACTGTGATCTACAATTCCTCCATGGCAGGGCAAAAATATCAGTATCCCAACGTGCAAACCTCTTATTGGGGCTCGGACGTTGCCATTGGCTTCAAGCAGAACATTCATGAAACCGTTCTGGAAAAGAACTACGTGAAGAAGGACGGCTCCATCGGCACCTACATGATCTGGGCGGATGCCGACGGCACCGAGCATTATTTCCTGCTTCGTGAAGAAGTGGATAACGTCAAGTACTACGACGATGAGGACGGTCTTCTCCTCACCCTTGCCAAAACAAACACCGCCGTCACCATTACCGATTCAAGCGAGACTGTGCGGCATTTCACCAATCTTGGCGGCACGCCGGCGGGAACGGTTTCGGGCTGGTATCTCACCTCCATCGAGGATCGGAGCGGCAACCGCGTGGTGTTCACCTTCGACTACGGTCCGCGCCCGATCGGCGTCAACCTCTATCCCAATGACTCCACCACCCCCATCGAGCAGCTAAAGCTGGCGTACGACAGCAACTACCTGCTCTACGCGGTGTGGAATCCCACCTCGGGCGAGGCGGTGATCTTCCGCCATTCCGCAACGCCAACGGGTAGCATTTCCACCTCGGGCAGCAACTATCTCCGTCAAACGGTGCGCCTGCATAAGAGCACCGAGTCCACCCTCACCCAGTCGGAGCTGCTGGCGTTCTACAACACCAATGCCAACGCCAACCACGGCAGTCTCGTGGTGGATGCCGTTGCCGACTATTCCTACGATTCCAACGGCTATCTCTATTCCGTGAAAAACGGTATGACCGGCTACCGTTTGTATTACACGCTGGATCACTACAACCGCGTGATCAACGTTGCCGAGTCGGCATACAACGGCACGAGATACGTAAGCGGCCAGCAGATTGGGATCGAATACAACACCGACAGCACCGTGATCACCACAAGCGGCTCCAACGACGTGTTAGACGATCCCGAAGCCTCGGACTACAGCGGCATCGACGATGATCTTCGCACCACCTACGTGTTCGACTACGAGGGCAGAACCGTTAGCTGCTACACAACCGACAGCGATGGAACAAGACTCTACGGCGCTTCAAGCGGACAGTACGTGGGCGAGGAAAACGAAAAAGCGAAAAACAACCTCAAATCCTCGGTGCAAACCACCCAAAGCTCCTCCAATTATCTGCTTAACGGTGGGTTTGAGCAATATACAGGCTCCACGTTGAACGTTTGGCAAACCACGGGCTCCGTGCGCCGTATTGCTACCTTACTTGTGGATAGATATGATGTCGGCCATTCCTGGGCAGAGTTGAAGGTAAATCAAAATGTGAATTCTTCTTCCATTTATCAAAATGTTGCGCTCAGCGAAGGAACCTATTCGCTTTCCATGGTGGTGAATACGTTTGAAGCCGAGGGGGCACAGATTTATTTGAAGGCCGAATCGGTAACCAATTCACAGAATCGCTTTGTGAAAGAGGTTCCCGTAAATGAATATTACGCCACCGTTACCACCGTTTTCGCAAATCTGGATTTCACTGTGCCTGCTTCGGGAGGCAACGAGACCTACAAAATTTCCGTTGTGGTAACGGGATCACCTGCGCAAGAAATTGTTGTGGAAGTGGGTAACCTCATGCTATCCAAAACAACGGGAACTGCCGAGTATGATATGCTCGAAATGGGTCATTTTGAAACCACGGGAGCGAATCCTTCTTCGGTTTGGAGCAATGTGAACACCAACGCGGTTTCTGTGGGAGCCTCCGGTATCGGCGTGTTCGGTAACGTGTTGCGTGTTTCTCAAAGCCTCACCTCCTCCGTGATTCCGCAACAGCAAATTGCGGTTGCAAACAATGATCGAAAGCAGAATTACGACAATGATTTCTATGCGGAATGGGATCCGATTCTCTTCACGCTGTCCGGCTTTGCAAAGGGAACGGCGCAAAGTCAATCGGAAAGCAGTGTGTTCGGCATTGAGGTGATTGTAAAGTATTATAACGGCACCTCCGATGCGCCAACCGAAACCCACACCTTCCATTTCAACAAGGAAATCACCGATTGGCAGTTCATGAGCAACACCTTTGTAACCGATCCGGGCAAAGGAATTGTGGATACCATCACGGTGAAGCTTCTGTATCTCAAAAACCCCGGGGTGGGATCCTTCGATAACATTTCTCTTGTGGTGGATTCCACAGGCTCCGCTGTTTATAGCTACAATGAGTATGGCTATCTTGCAAGCTCCATGTCGGGGCATAATCGGGCTTGGAATGCTTACGATGGAAATCACAACGTGATTCGTTCGGCTTCCTCCGGCGGAACCGTGATGGAATACGAATATGATTCCAATAACCGTGTTATTTGTGAGCGCACCAAGCGGTATGTGCGCGGCAGAATCTATAATCCTAACAGCATTTCGGAAAATGACATTCAGGAGATGTATTTCACAACCTACGCCTATGATGACTATGGTTTGCTAACGAACACCGTTACGCAAAATAGCGATGGAACCAATCAGCAGTTCAATCAGCGTACAGAATATTATCTTTCCAACTCTCCGCATATTTTTGGAGCGGTATATTTGGAGGAGGACACCCGCTCCAACGTCACGCTGTATTTCCGCAACGAAAAGAACGGGCGGCTGATCGCCTCGGCAACCACACCCGATAACAACGGCGTTTATTATGAGTACGACGCCATTGGGAATCTGGTGCATACGCTGCCCGCAAGGCTCACAGTCACCACCGATCCCAACACCGACCAGCCAATCTACAGCTATAGTCAGGTCACCAACAGTGCGTCGGTGGACTACGACTACGATGCCGTCACCCAGCGGCTTACGGGAATTTACACCGAATCCTCAAGCTATTTCTTCGCCTACGATGCCTTCGGCAACACAACGGGAGTCACCGTTGGTGGATATGAGCTGGCAAGCTACGAGTACAACGCAAACAACGGAAAATTAAGCGTTTTGAACTATGGAAACGGATTAAGCGTAAAATATTTGTACGATATGCTTGACAGAGTGGAAGAAATCTGCTATAATACAGGTGTAAACGGCGCTTATGAAACCGTTTACTCCTATGCCTACGATTCTCGCGGCAACCTTTCGTCGGTCACCGACCACCGCAACGATGAAGTAACGGTGTACAAGTACGACCGCGCGGGAAGATTTGACACCTCCTATACCTACAATAGCGAAACCATGCTGAACCAATCGGGCATCCGCATGAGCTATGATGAATCCTCTCGGCTGGTGTGGCTTTCTCAAAGCGTGGATTATGCCTGCCCCACGGGAAACTACCATGGGGACGACTACAGTGCGGATAGCTATTACTATTATTCCTACGGTAACGAAACAGGCTACCTGGAGCGTGTGTCTCTTTCGGGTGACGGGATCACGGGAACCATCAACCCGCAGTACGACGTGTTCGGCAGAACCGACTATAAAACCATTGATCTCAACGCCTCCGACGCGGATGCTTTCTACAACTACGTAAATTATGAGTATCTGATTGATGACGGCTATAAGCTCACCCATTTGGTCTCCCAAGTGACCAGCGAGATCCGTGTGGGGGCAGGCACATCGGTGCTTTCCGCTACTACCTATAACTATACCTACGATTCCCGCGGTAACATCACGCAGATCACCGATTCCAACGGCGTGGTGCAGTATCGGTATGCGTATGATAACCTCGGTCAGCTGATCCGCGAGGATAATCGTCCGTTGAACTGCAGCTATGAGTATATTTACGACAACGCAGGGAATATACTGGAAAAGAAGCAGTATGCGTTCACTACCGGAGCCCTTGGCTCAGCGCAGGATTACTCCATGTTCCTTTATGGTGATTCCACCGGTTGGGGCGATCTTTTAACCATCTACAACGGAGATGAGATCATCTACGACGAGATCGGAAACCCCATTTTCATGGGCTATTATGATCCCGATTACTACAGCGGCGCGGGCTACGTGTTTGAATGGGAAGGCAGACAGCTTGTTTCCATGTGGTACTGCTACTTTTCGGAGTACGGCGAGTACTATGAAAGCTCCGATGAATGCATCTTCACCTACAACGCCGATGGCATCCGCACAAGCAAGACCGCCCAAGGGACCACCTATGAGTATATTCTCAACGGCAGTCAGGTGATAGGGCAAAAGTGGGTTCGTAGAGATGTCGAGCATTTGATGCTGTTCGTCTATGACGAAATGGGCGCTCCCATCGGTATTAAATACCGTACATCCGATTATACCGCAGATGTGTTTGATTGCTATTTCTTTGAGAAGAATCTGCAAGGGGATATTGTTGCCGTTTACGATTCGACCGGCAGAAAGATCGGCACCTACACCTATAATGCTTGGGGCGTTTGCACCGCGCAAGGTGTAAGCGGAAACAGCGCCTTTGAAACCAATCTGGTTGAGTTGTATAACCCCTTCCGCTACAGAGGCTACTTCTACGATGCGGAAACAAAATACTACTATCTCCAAAGTAGGTACTATAATCCCGAATGGTGCAGATTCCTCAATGCGGATGGATATGTAAGCACAGGGCAAGGGCTCTTGAGCTACAATATGTTTGCATATTGTAATAATGATCCTATCAATCAATCGGATTCACAGGGAACATGGCCTAGATGGATTACCGAGGCTGTTGCGGTTGGTGCTCTGTTGGCTTGCGGTGTAGGACTTGTAACTGGAAATGTGGCATTAACTTGTGTTGCATGGAAAGTCGCAACAGTTGCAACCACTGCGCTTGCAGTTCAAACTTGGCATTATGATGTTCGTGCTGCAAAAAATGAAGGTGTACCCAATGATCTCAGTACTGCTGAGCAAACCAATAAGGATGACATTATCCCAAATGTTAAGGATGATTTCCATCAATTTTCTGCCGGTGAGAAACGAAACAAAAAGGTTACGTGGCGCAACGGTCAAGAAGGAGTCTATGGATCCGGTGGGGAGCTTGTAACTGATGCGCGTGATATAGGCACCTATAATTTTGTCAATGCTGATGGAATTGTAGGGTTGATCGGGCATACCTTTGTTGATGTGATTCCGTATTTTATCTTTGGAAACAATGATGAAGATCCCGGGCCGCTTATAAACTATCCGATTAAGTGGTGCGAGGAGGTATTTGCATGAGAAAAAAACTCTTGTTGGTAGCTGTTGTTGTGCTCCTGTTCATAGGAATCACAGTGTCGTTCCTTTGCTCGGATGTATATCATTCAAGGCAAATTGTAAAGGCCGTACAGAAAGATGATATATCAGAAGTCGAGCGTCTGATAGAAAAATATCCCGAAGCGATCGATGAGATTCCAACTTTTCTTCCTGCATGGTTATTGACCATATTGGATGTTTGGGGTTCCTATAGCTTTAATCCGCTATGTGCGGCTTGTTCGAGCGGAAATTTGGAAATGGTTGAGCTATTGATTTCCAAGGGGGCAGATGTAAACTTCCAAGAACCAATGCTAACCCAAACTCCTTTGATCATTTGTTTACTAACTACCCACGAAAGCAAGTATCAAATAGCAGAAGTTTTGCTTCAAAATGGCGCTGATGTCACGTTGCAACGTAGCTCTAACGGTATTTTTGATGCCATGGGGGCTTGTGTTGCGGGAATGGTGGGCGAGACAGATAGATCTTCAGGAGAAGCTTTATTAAAAAAGATGCTCTCCGGTATTGATCCGGAAACCTATGACTTTGCCGGCTTGCTTAATGAAATGCTCAGAGATGTAGCATCCATGGAAATTCTGTTTCAAATGTACTCAATTGATGTAGATCAATATCGTTGGTATTCAGATACGATTTTGATTTGTGCGGTTCAAAGGACCCATGCAGATATTCGTATTGTTAGATTGCTGTTGGAGAACGGTGCGCAACCGGATGTTCAGGATAAATATGGCAAAACCGCCTACGACTACGCCGTGGAAAGAGGTCATACCGAGATCGCGGATCTACTGAAGCAACAAGCTTAAACTTTCCCCCGCGCCGCTTCGGCGGCGCGGGGAACCCCGAAAAAAGGACAAGCCAATCTGCTTTTTGTGATTGGTTGTTGGTGATCCCACCGGTTGGGGCGATCTTTTAACCATCTACAACGGAGATGAGATCATCTACGACGAGATCGGAAACCCCATTTTCATGGGCTATTATGATCCCGATTACTACAGCGGCGCGGGCTACGTGTTTGAATGGGAAGGCAGACAGCTTGTTTCCATGTGGTACTGCTACTTTTCGGAGTACGGCGAGTACTATGAAAGCTCCGATGAATGCATCTTCACCTACAACGCCGATGGCATCCGCACAAGCAAGACCGCCCAAGGGACCACCTATGAGTATATTCTCAACGGCAGTCAGGTGATAGGGCAAAAGTGGGTTCGTAGAGATGTCGAGCATTTGATGCTGTTCGTCTATGATGAAACGGGGGCACCCATAGGCATCAAGTACAGAAAATCAACCGATCCCGCCCAAACCTTCAGTTGCTATTTCTTCGAAAAGAATTTGCAGGGTGATATTGTTGCCATTTACGATTCGACCGGCAGAAAGATCGGCGCCTACACCTATGATGCGTGGGGCGTTTGCAACGCGCAAGGTGTAAGCGGAAACAGCGCCTTTGAAACCAATCTGCTTGAGTTGTATAACCCCTTCCGCTACAGAGGCTACTTCTACGATGCGGAAACAAAATACTACTATCTCCAAAGCAGGTATTATAATCCCGAATGGTGTAGATTCCTCAATGCGGATGGCTTGTCTAATTTGGGAATGGATGGTGAAATCTTATCCTATAATTTGTTCACATATTGTGGCAATAATCCGGTAATGGGGTATGATCCTACCGGTGAATGGGATTGGGGTGTGTTTTTGGAAATTGTTACTCGTGTAGTAACTGATTTTATTGCAACCATGGCAGGTTTAGCTGCGGCAGATCGCGTTTATGAGGAAAACGGTAACCTATCTGAAGCAATAAAAGAAGGGCGTCGCACGAAAAAGAACGTTGACAGTTCTTTGAACAATGCGGTAAATAAAGCATACTACTATTTTGCGGACGGATCCACGGGGCTTGATGAATCCGGCGAAGTCTCAGCATATGTGAATCAGGGGTATATAAGTAGATGGGATCGCTTGAAACACGCAAAACATGAAACGGGACATAAGTATTACGATGATTATGCTAAGATGTATTACGGAGAGTATACCTTGCATATGTACGGATGGTTTGCGTTAAGTTGGGCTGATAAACGGGGGATACCTGTGCTAAGTGAGCTTGCGGATGATTGTAGGAAAGCAGAGTTTATTCCGTTCCCTGATGATCGCTGGCATGTGAGATTACCTGCGCGCTTTATCGCAGAAAAGGGATGGTGATATGAGCATGAAGAAGAGAATTTTTGTGATTTTGTCTATGGTGATAAGTCTTTTCTTGACATCCTGCACTTTATATCAGGCTCAAGGAATTGAAAATTTTCACCTTGGACATTCACAATGCGGATTGACTCAATCCTTGATTCCGCAGGATTTTTTAACCATGTTTCCGTATGAAAGAGGGGATTACGACTATATTGACCAGCACAAAAAAATGACCTATTCTTACAATCGTTATGAAACAGCACTGATTTATATGGTGTATGATGAAGAAACGTATGTTCAAGCCAAAGAATATTTTTTCGAGCATATGCCGGAAGACGAAATTCACTCGGAGACATACAAAACATTTGTATTCAAAAAAAACATATCTCCTGATCAACATCATAACGATATGAGAATATACTTTGCTTATTCCGACGAGCATCGTGTCTTGCTTGCTGTTGGAACACGTGTGGGGGAACCATACACCTATATCACGCTTGGTGAGTATATGGCAACCTACTTCCCCTTCTTCAACTTTGAAGAAGTGAAAATTGAGCGCGGGGAAGATACCACCACTACAAACAGCACTACTGTTACAACCACACCCATCTCTTCCAATATCACCGAGCCTGTGTCCACGCACGTGACGGAACCGTAACCAAGCCTTTTCGTTCCCCCGCGCCGCAATCAACAGCGGTGCGGGCAGATTGGATTCGTCCTACACCTACGATAGCGAAACTATGCTGAACCAATCGGGCATTCGCATGAGCTATGATGCGTGGGGCGTATGCGCGCCTCCCGAAGTTGCCAGCGGTGTTTCCGCATTTGAGTAGATTTTGGTAGAGACGTATAACCCCTTCCGCTATCGTGGATATTTCTATGATTGGGAAATTGAATGCAATTATCTCCAAAGTAGGTATTATTATCCTCAGTGGGGAAGGTTTCTTAATTCAGACAATATCTCTAAGATCGATTCAAAGAAATATAATTTGTTCCAAGCGACTGTTATATGGAGAGGAGGAATAAGCTATGGGATGGACAGGATCCAAAGCCGAAATGCCAATAGGAATGTTGTTGAAAAAAATGTACTGTGGCAAATGCGGCACGAGATTGAAGATCAAAAAAAGCACAAGGCTCATAAAAAAGGGAGACAAGGATTTTTCAAGCACGCATGGAAGTACGATATATATCGGAATGAGTCAGTATGAACTGACTACTTATTCATATATTTGCCCTTCATGTCACCGCGAGGTGAGTTATGATGAGCAATTGCGGATTGACCAAAAGCAGAAGGGCAAAGAGATAAAAAAACAAAAAATATCAAGCGAAAAGTATTTCAAAAAAATACAAAATTTGAAAAATGAAGATCTTGCAGCGTTGATTTTGATCTGTTTGGGAACTGTTTTACTTCCTTGCTTATTCTTTTTGGGCTTTTTCGGTGGGAGCGATGTAGATCGTGCTGTGAAAACAGTCTCGTTGGTTTCAATTATGTGGGGCGTGGGATACTTTTGGCATCAAAATGTAAATCGCTTTCTGATGAACGAATTTGAGGTGAAACAGTACGGGAAAGTATCAAATCAAATACAGTCCTACTTAATTAAAAGACTAAAAAGAGATAATGCTTTTTATTGGATTGTTGCTCTTGTGATGACTGTTTTGCTTGTGACTCAAAGCTACAATACGATTTTGCAATTTGAAGATATGATGTCAATAAACAGAATCATAATAGGGCTTCTTGTCGTGTGGCTTTTGGGGTGTTTGTATCCTTTATTGAAAAACCGAAAGATGATCAAAAATACAGGAAAATGAGGATTTTAAAAAGGTGTAGGTGTTCGACCATTCCCCGCGCCGCTGTTGATTGCGGCGCGGGGAGCGCCGAAACAACAAAGAAAGGATGTGAACCCGATGGTTCGCACATTGGACAAGCCGATCTACATATTGTGGCTTTCCGTCACCGACCACCGCAACGATGAAGTAACGGTGTACAAGTACGACCGCACGGGCAGATTGGATTCGTCCTATACCTACAATAGCGAAACCATGCTGAACCAATCGGGCATCAGCATGAGCTATGATGTGTGGGGCGTTTGCACCGCGCAAGGTGTAAGCGGCAACAGCGCCTTTGAAACCAATCTGCTTGAGCTGTATAACCCCTTCCGCTATCGAGGCTATTTCTGCGATGCGGAATCTTTGAATCTTGATATCAGTTGGTTTATAGAAATCGAATAATCCTATTGCTAAAGATCAAAGCGGTTGCTCCATGCTTTTCAGCATGGAGCAACCGCTTTGATTGATTATAAAATTGTTTGTGTGAGGATGGGTTTCTGTTATTTGGTTTGCTCCAGATACTCCCGCAGAAGCGCGTCCTGCAAAAGACGCACTGTGTGTGGAGCTTTGCCGCCGATGGGCTTTCCGTCCAGTTGGATCACGGGAGCGCAAAGGGCAGAAGCAGAGGTCACCAGCACCTCGTCGGCATTCCAAAGCTCCTCCATGGTGTAGGTGCGCTCCTCCACGGCAATTCCATGGGAAACGCATTGCTCGATCAGGTGCGCTCGACCCGTTCCCGCATAGATCATTTCGTTGGCGGGGTGAGTGATGAGAGCGCCGTTTTTCAGAATGGAAAGATTGGAGTGGGCGCATTCGGTCACGGTGCTGCCTCGGTGGAGGATACATTCATCCGCACCCGCGGCGGTTGCCGCTTGCGTGGCAAGCACGTTGGGGAGCAGATTGAGGGATTTTACGTTGCAATGATAGAAGCGGGTGTCCTCCATGCTGATGCAACGCATGGGGGCGTATGTATCCCGTATTTCCGCAGGCTTCAGCATCACCCAGAGCCGAGGCTTGGGGGTGGCGGGAAAAGCATGGGTACGAGGGTCGGCGGAGCGACTCAACTGAAAATAGACCCAAAGATTGCCATTGTCCATCCTTTTCACCAAGCTCTCCAACAATTCAGCCAGCTCGCCCTTGGTGAAGGGAGGCCGAATGGAGATCAGCTCGGCGCTCTGAAAAAAGTGATCAATATGCCCCTCCAGCGCGAAAATGTGATAGTTGCGGCTGTAGGTCACGTCGTAAACACCGTCACCGAAATAGCAGGCACGATCCAGCATGGGAACGCTGATGCGATCCAGCTCGTCGATCCTTCCGTCGTAATATCCAAGGGTTTTCATGTTGTGAGATCCTTTCGGGATGAGGTTAAAATGGTTTCCAGCGTGGCGCGTTGGGCGGGCGTGTGATGTGCAAGAGGATCGGACAGCGCGGCGGAAGCAAGCTGCGCGGCGCTTCTCGGCGTGGGGGTACCTGCGGCGGTGATCTGCTTATTGCTTCCGTCGGAGTAGGTCACCCTCATGGAAAGCGACGCAGAGAGGGGGGCGTTGTAGTCCTCCTCGGAAATGGGGGCTGTGGTGAAGGAAAGCCTGCGGTAGTCGGTTCCACTTTGAGATGGAACGGTGCAGCTGCTTTGCAGCTCTGCCATCGCTTCGCTTCCAAGGAGCTGTCCACCAAAATCCGTGTGCTTGTGAATGATCCGATAGGCGGATTCGGGAAGCACCGCATAGAACCGAAGGGTGGGAGTGGAGCTGTTCAGGGAGAGCGCCGCGCCCTCCAGCAATCGAAAATCCACAAAAAGGGCGGTGTAGTGAATATCCTCCCGAACGGTAAAGCTCCCCTCGGAGGGAAGAATGGTGCCGTTGGAGCCGACCCAGCCAACAAAATTTTCATCGGAGCAGGAGGGAAGGGTGAGTGTGGTTCCAACGTAGTGCATGGTATCGGCAACCGTGTTGCCTGCTTGCAGACTGACCTTCACAGAGGGAGGGGGCTGAACGGTGAGGCTCAGGGCGACGCACAAACTGTTTGCGCTGAGTTTTTTGGTGCTGTCATTGGGATCGTAGTCGGCAACCGCTCTGATAACCAGTATATGCTCGCCGTAGTCGGGAAGGTTCTCGGAAAGATCAATGGAAAGGGAACCGTCCTCGGAGCAGTCGATCCATTCGCCGCCGTTGTAGGAGTATTGCAACCTTTGAACTCCATAGCTGTGGGTGAATTTACCCTCCAGCTTCCATTCGGTGGCGCCCGCTTGAACGGTTGCAGAGCAGAACACGCCGTCGTTGGTGCTACGGAGACGCTCGGGCGCAGTCAGGAGAGAAGTGGTTTCAAAGCGATTGGAGGCGGGAGTGAGGGTGGTGCATTTTCCGCGGGCGGGATCGGAACAGGCATCCTGCGGCATTTCCGCATAAACGGGAATGAGAAAACGGCAGGGAGCGTCCAGCGAGCCGATCTCGGCGCAGGAGCGGAAATAGGAGCGTCCCTCGGTCAGCGCTCCCGTCAAATTCTGCATATACTGACTCCAGAAATTGTTTTGCGGGATCCTGCCGTCCACGTTGAATTTTTGCAGATAGATGGTGGACTGATAGCGGTCGATATATTTTTCCTTGATGAACAGCGCGCCGCCGTAAAGCCCCTTCCACATGGTGCTCCAGGAGGCATCGCCCCATGCGTTCGCCATGGAGGAGGTTCCTTCCTCCGCGCGGATCATGGCTTTTTTATAAATTTGGTAAACGCCCGTTCCGCCTGCGCCAACGTTAAAGGGATTGTAAAGACCGTTGAGATCGGTCAGCGCCGAAGGATCCTCGTCCCCGGGCTTTGGAGGATTGATCGGCTTTCCTTGCTCGGTTTTTTCGGTTTGCTGATCGTAATACTTGAGCAACAGATCGCCGCAAGTCCCCGAAATGATGGGGGAGGTGCCGCCAACGCCCTGCTCCTGGCGGAGCTTGACCGCAAGGTACACGGGATCAATTCCGATTTCAGCGCCGATCTGCACCAGATAGTCGGCGTAGGTAACACCGTTTTCCAATACGGCGTTCTCCATGAACGTTCCGCTGAGAACCGCCTTAACAGCATCAATCGAGGGATTTTTCGAGCCCGAAAGATCGTAGAACTGAAAAATATCGGCTTCGTTGAGGAAGTTGCGCGGATCCATAAAATATTCCACCGCGGAGCGGGAGGGCTGATAGAAGCCCGAATCATAAAGCTCGCGGTTAAAGGGATGACGATAATCGGAATATGTATCGGATGCGGAGATGAGGTTTGTGGCGGGATTTTCAGTTTCCTTGTCGATCACGTGCGCCCAGGTGTAATCCTTGTTGGTTTCGGTGATCAGAAGAGGCTCAAACTCCCAATTCGGATGGAGAAGGTGGAGCCTTGTCAGAGCGGTAGCATAGTCCTCGGGAAAGCCTTGTGCCACAAGTGCATCGCAGTAAGCGGCGATCTGACCCGTAAAGGGCTGTGTTCCACCGCTGATCGCCATGATCAAGCCTGCAAGGATTCCAAGAAGGAGCATGGCAGAGACCAGGATGATCGGTAGCTTTTTCGCGTGCTGTTTCATGGAAAATCCTCCTGTTTAGTCCGATTACATACATTATACCACATTTTTTCGGATTTGTGGAGATTTTCCGAGAAATTTTTTGTTTTTTGTCAAAATAAAAGTGCTGTTGCGGCAAAGAACGCCGCAACAGCAAAGGAAACGCTTTATCCAACCCTGAACAGGATTTCTCCATTCTCCGCCACGGCGGTCACGGTGTCGCCAACCTTGATCCGTCCCTCCAGCATATCGGTGGAAAAACGATCCTCCACCAAGCGCACAACGGCACGGCGAAGGGGGCGGGCGCCGTAGGTGGGGTCAAAGCCCTCCCGCGCCAGCAGAGCCGCCACCGACTCATCGAAGGTAACCCGAATCCCCAAGGAGGAGATCCTTTTCTGCACGTCGTTCAGCATAAGGGTGGCAATCGAACGAATGCTTTCCTCTGTGAGGCTGTTGAATACGATAATGTCATCAATTCGATTGAGAAATTCGGGACGGAAGGTGCGCTTGAGGGCATCCGTCATCCGATCCCGCTTTGCGCCAACGTCGTCGGCGGCTGTTACCGAGGTAAAGCCCAGAGACTTGGTGGGAAGCTCGGTGGCGCCCACGTTGGAGGTGAGGATCAGAATGGTGTTGCGGAAATCCACGTGGCGTCCCTGCGAATCGGTGAGAACGCCGTCCTCCAGCACCTGCAGCAGAATGTTGAACACGTCGGGATGCGCCTTTTCGATCTCATCGAACAAAACCACGGAATAGGGCTTGCGGCGGATTTTTTCGGTAAGCTGTCCACCCTCCTCAAAGCCAACGTAGCCGGGAGGGGAGCCAATCAGCTTGGAAACGCTGTGCTTCTCCATATATTCCGACATATCGAGACGAATCATGGCGGAGGCATCCCCGAACATCACCTCGGAGAGCGCCTTGGCAAGCTCGGTTTTTCCGATACCCGTAGGGCCCATAAAGATGAAGGAGCCAACGGGACGTCGAGGATCCTTCAGTCCCATTCTTCCTCTGCGGATGGCACGGCTCACGGCGGATGCCGCTTCGTCCTGACCGATCACACGGCGGTGGAGCAGCTCCTCCAGCCGCAAGAGCTTATCGCCCTCCTCCTCCAGAAGGCGGTTAACGGGAATGCCTGTCCATTGGGTGACCACATCGGCGATCTCGGCTTCTCCCACCGAAAGGGGAGCGGCTCCGTTGGAGGATTCCCACTCGGCTTTTTGCTTGTTGTAGTCCTCGCGAAGCGTTTGCTCCTCATCCCGCAAGCGGGCCGCCTCCTCAAATTTCTGATTGGAGATTGCCTGCTCCTTTTCGCTTGCAAGGGTTTGCAGCCGTTGCTCCAGCTCCTTTAAGCCATCGGGAGAGGTGTGAGCGCTGATGCGCAGGCGGGAGGCTGCCTCGTCGATCAGATCAATTGCCTTGTCGGGAAGAAAGCGGTCGGCAATGTAGCGAACCGAAAGCTTCACAGCGGCCTCCAGCGCTTCATCGGTGATCTTGAGCTTGTGATGCTCCTCATACTTTTCCCGCAATCCCTGCAGGATCAGAACCGCCTCCTCGGGGGAGGGCTCTCCCACAGTTACCGACTGGAAGCGTCGCTCCAGCGCGGCGTCCTTTTCGATATGCTTGCGATATTCCGAAACGGTGGTGGCGCCGATCACCTGCATTTCACCGCGAGCAAGCGCTGGCTTGATGATGTTTGCGGCATCCACGGCGCCCTCGGCGGCGCCTGCGCCAACAATGGTGTGGATCTCGTCGATAAAGAGGATGAGAGACGGCTCGCGGCGAACCTCCTCCATCACGTTCTTAAAGCGTTCCTCAAATTCTCCGCGGTACTTGGCGCCTGCGATCATGGCGGCGATGTCCAACGTTACAATGGTGCGGTCGCGGAGATTTTCGGGAACGTTGCCTGCCACAATCCGTTGCGCCAGACCCTCCACCACGGCGGTTTTTCCAACACCGGGCTCACCGATGAGGCAGGGGTTGTTCTTGGTTCGACGGGAAAGAATTTGGATCACGCGCTCGGTTTCGCTGTCTCTGCCGATAATGGGGTCAATATCGCCGTTTTTCGCGGCGGCTGTCAGATCTCTGCCGTAGCTTTTCAGCGTGGGCGCCGACTCCAGCCCCTTTTTGTGAGAGGAGGATGACTGCTCACCCTTGCCGCGAGAGGATCCGCTATGTCTCTCACCGGTGGGCTCACCCGACTCCAGAAATCCAATAACGGATCGGTGAAGATCTCCGATGGGAATGTCCAGGGCATCCAGAATCCGAACCGCCATGCAGTCCCGCTCCTCCAGGAGCGCAGCCAACAAATGCTCGGTGCCAATGTGATTGTGCCGATAGCGGATGGCGGTATGGTGGGCAGCCTCAATGATGCGCTTGGTGCGGGGCGTCATGTCTGCTCCCGAAACCTCTGCGGGTGTCCCTTGACCTGCCAAACGGATCAACGCCTCTCGGATCTGCTGGGGATCGGCGCCCCGTTCTCTGAGATATTCCGACGCCACGCCGTCCTCCTCTCCGAGCAGACCCAAGAGGAGATGCTCCGAGCCGATATAGGTGTGTCCCAGCTCGGAGGCAACACGCAAGGATAAATTCAAAGCGTTTTGCGCTTTTTTTGTGAATTGAATTGACATATATGATCACCTGTCCGAGGGCTTGCGCCGTCGGTCCTTTTTTGAAATTTTTTCCTCAGGAGGGGTTCTCCGTCACGGAAGGGGTGCCGCGCAGAACCGCCTGCACCTTTTGGGCACGGAGCTTGTCTCTGGAGGCTTCATTTTTGGGGGTGCTTTCGGAGGAAAGGGTGAGGGTGGCAGGCATTGCCTCCACCAAAAGAGTACCCAATTGCTCATAGGTTACGTCCTTCACGATCCCCAAGGCGATTCCGAACCGAACCTCGGCGGAGAGCTTGATAAATTCCGATGAGGAAAGGCGGTAGGCATATTTCAAAACCCCCTCCGCGCGCAGAATACTGTCGGTGAGGCGCTCCAACGGCTCCCCAACGATGGAGCGGCGCGCGCGCCTCTCACTTTCGGTGATCTGCGCCACGGCGTCGCTGAGTTTTTTCAGCGTTTCCTCCTCGTTCAACCCAAGAGTAACCTGGTTGGAGATCTGGTAGAGATAGCCCGCCGAGCCGCTGCCTTCCCCGAACAAGCCCCGAACGGTAAGTCCGATTTTGGAAAGCTGATTGGCAAGGGAATTCATGTAGTGTCCCTTGGTGAGGGCAGGCAGGAACATCATCACCGATGCCCGCATACCGGTTCCCAGATTGGTGGGACAATGGGTAAGATACCCCAAGCGCTCGCTGTAGGCAAAGTCGAATTCCTCGTCCAGGCGTTTTTCCACGCGAGAGGCGTTGAGGTAAGCCTCGTCCAGGGCGAGTCCCGGGAGAATGCTCTGGATCCGCAGGTGATCCTCCTCACATACCATCACGGCAATGCCGCCGTTTTCCTGCAGCAAAAGGGCGTGAGGGGATTCCTTCGTGGAAAATTCGGGACTCACGTAGTGCCGCTCCACGTAGGAGGTTGCCATGATAGAGGAAAGATCGGAAAAATTGATCTTGCGAAAGCCTGCGGGCTCCAAGGGAGCGCTGACTTTTTCAATAATTTCGTTGGCACCCGACGCGTCCAGCTTGGAGGCAAAGGGATAGCCGTTGATGTTTCTCGCCAGACGAACACGGGAGCTGATCACGGTGTCGGCGTCTTTTCCAACAGAATTATACCATGTCATGTTAAGCGTCCTCCTGTTCCTTGGATTGCTCTAGCTGTTTAATTTCGTCGCGCAGTCGGGCAGCGGTTTCGTAATCCTCCCGACGAACGGCATCCTGCTGAAGCGTGCGGAGTTGCTTGAGGGTTTCAGCCCGTTGCTTCAGCGCGCGCTGACGGGCGGGAACACTGCCCGTGTGGGTAGTGGTTCCGTGTACCGATTGAATCATACGGCTCAATTCATCGGCAAAAACGGAGTAGCATTCGGGGCATCCCACGCGCCCCAGCTTTGCAATTTCCCCGTAAACGGTTCCGCATTGCGGGCATTTCTTTTCGGAGCGAATCTCCTTTTGGGGTGAAATCCCGAAAAAGCCCGAAAAGAAGTGATCTTGAAGTTCGGAGAAGGGATCTGCAAAGGAGCCTGTCATAGAGGTAATATCCTGAAGCTCGCCCCGCTCGCGGAGCTTTGCGGCGCATTCACCGCAAAGAGAATAAGAACGAACCTTTCCGTTCATATTTTCATTATAAAAGACTGTAGCAGTCCTTTTTTTGCATTTTTCACACAACATTTTTTTTATTTTCCTTTCCGTTGCCGAAGTGCCGGCAGCCTTTTGTAATATTATATCGCTCCATGCACGAAAAGATTGTCGCAATATCTGTACGGAGTCCGAAAAATACTGTTTTTTTCAAAATAACCGACCGAAATGGGGTCACCGATCTCCCTACATGAGCGCCAGCGCCATTTGCTTGAAGATCTCGGCGCGCAAACGGTTTCTCTGAGAGGGGATTACCGATGCCAGTGCCGCGTTGGAAAGGGCAGCGCGAGCCACACGGTAGCCGTGGTCGGAGAGCAGGGCGTGATCGGCTAAATTTTTCAAGTAGGCATTGGCTTCCGCTTCCTCAATCTCGTCACCGATGGCGCAAAAGAAGTGCATCAGATATTCGTCGCGGTTCATTTGCTTGCGAACAATGCGGATACAGCCTCCGCCGCCCCGTCTCGATTCGATCACGTAGCCGCGCTCGGGAGTGAAGCGGGAGGAGATGACATAGCTGATCTGGCTGGGAACGCAGCCAATGCGGCTCGCCATCTCGTTTCGTTGCAGCTCCAACGTGCCGTCTCCCTCGTTGAGCATTTCCTCAATCATTCTCGCAATCATATCAGCCAGCATCGCGTAGCCCTCCTTTGTGGTGTGGTTCTCTTTGTGCTTTCATTATAGATCAAAAGTCAAAGAAAGTCAAAGTCAAAGAAGGTCAAAGGCGTTCATCAAAAAGCAAATAAAGACGATTACAAGAGATTATCATGTCATTTTCTCACAAAATCTCACTTTTTTGCGTTTTTGACCTTTTTGTAAAGAAAGTTAAAAAACACAGAGAAGAGGAGGGAATTTTGTTGACAAAGAGGGGGAAGTGTGATATAATATGGAAGCAAAAACCGTGAAAGGAGGGATCGACCGTGAAAAAAGAGGAATCGGTAGGCGCGAAGGAATATTCGCTGCTACAAAAAATTGACAGTCCGCAAGCGCTCAAGGTGCTACCTGATGATCAAATTCCAAGCCTTGCCAAGGAGATCCGCTCCTTTTTGATCGAGCGAGTTTCGGAAAACGGAGGACACCTTGCCTCCAACCTGGGCGCGGTAGAATTCACGCTGGCGATCCACCGTGTGTTTGAAACGCCAAAGGATCATTTGATTTTTGACGTGGGGCATCAATGCTATGTGCATAAGCTGATGACAGGACGCATGGAGCAGTTCGGAACCCTGCGGCAGAGCGGCGGCATGAGCGGCTTTCCCAAGCGTTGTGAGAGCGAGCATGATTGCTTCGGAACCGGGCATAGCTCCACCTCTCTTTCGGCGGCTCTGGGCTTTGCGGAGGCGGATCGCATGAGCGGATCGGATGCCTTCACCGTTTGCGTGGTGGGGGACGGAGCCTATACGGGCGGCATGATTCATGAGGCGTTGAATAACTGCAGTAAGGATCTGCGGCTGATCATCATTCTGAATGAAAATGAAATGTCGATCTCCAAAAACATCGGAAGATTTGCCAAGGAGCTTTCCCACCTGAGAGCCTCCAAGGGCTATTTTAAAACCAAACGAACGGTTTCCGGCGTGCTTTCCCGCGTTCCTTTTTTGGGGAAGCACATGATCTCCTTTTTGCAGAGAGTCAAGCGATTGTTCAAAACCGTGCTGTACGGCAGTAACGTGTTTGAAAATCTGGGACTGTTTTATTTCGGTCCCGTGGACGGCAACGACGAAGCGGCGGTGGAAAAGCTGCTCCGCGAGGCAAAGGCAAGCGGAGAGAGCTGCATTATCCACCTGAAAACCAAAAAAGGAAAGGGCTATGCCGAGGCGGAGGAAAAGCCCGACAAATTTCATGGAATGTCTCCCGCTTCTCAAAAAAAGAAGGGAAGTACCTTCTCGGCGCAAATGGGAGACGCTCTTTGCGCGATGGCGGAGCAGGAACCCAATATTTGCGCCATTACTGCCGCCATGGCAGACGGCACGGGACTGAACGGCTTCCGCAAGCGGTTTCCCGAGAGATTTTTCGACGTTGGCATTGCGGAGGAGCATGCGGTCACCTTTGCGGCGGGGCTTGCCGCAAACGGCTATCGTCCCGCAGTCGCAATTTATTCTACCTTCCTGCAAAGAGCCTACGATAATATCATTCACGACGTTGCGCTGCAGGGGCTTCCCGTTGTTTTTTTAGTGGATCGGGCGGGTATGAATTTGGGGGACGGCCCCACGCACTACGGTGTGTTCGACGTTGCCTTTCTTTCCCAAATTCCCAAGCTTCCCATCTACACTCCCGTAACCGAGCAAGCTCTGCGGCGAGCCATGGAAAGGGCTTTTCACAGCGATGGGCCCGTGGCGATCCGCTATCCCAACGGGTGCGAGTCTCCCCGCGTGGCAGAGGAATTTTACGGCGGAGCCGAGAAGGGGGATGACACGGTTGTTCGACCGAATTATGAGCCCTTCGACACTCCCGATGCGGTGATCGTGACCCACGGCAGGATTGTGGAGGAAGCGTTGCGAGCCTCGGATCTTCTGCGGGAGCGGAGTGTTCGGGTGGGAATCCTGCTTTTGGAGCAGGTGGCGCCCTATGGCATGATCGCCGAGCAGGTGGCAAGGAGATTGCCTCAAAAGGCGGCAACCGTTCTTCTTTTGGAGGAGGAGATCCGCAACGGCGGCATGGGAATGCTCCTTTCCGAGGAGTTGAAGAAGCTCGACGTGATGAAGAATAAAAGGCTGATCACGATGGCGCTGGAGGATCCCTTTGTGATTCCCGGAAAGGGAGAGGGGTGCCTGCGCGCGGCGGGCTTGGATGCCGAAGCCATTGTGAGGGCGATCGAGAACAGCATGAAATGATCCGTAAAGTTGACTTTACGGATCATTTCTTTGTACATTAAAAAAAACACGAAAAAAGCATTGACAATCAGATGATTGTGTGATATAATATAGGACGAGAAACGACAGTCTAAAGAAAGAGAAAGCGAGGGCGATTTTATGAAGTTACAGTTTCACGATGATCTGATCCCCGGAACCAAGCTGAAAAGAAGCGATATGGAGGGGCTCACGGGTCTTGATTTTTTGAGAAAGGTCTTTTTTATCTCCGAGGGAGTTATGCTTACGCAGATCAGAGATATTTCGGGGATCGACAGCTCCACTTTGCAGAACTGGACCAAGAGAGGCTGGGTGGCAAGCAGTCGCCTCAAGCGCTACAACATTGATCAGGTTGCGCACATTCTCATCATCAATATGCTCCGTTCCTGTATGCAATTGGATCACATTGCCTATCTGATTCACTATATCAACGGATCGGTTGAGGATCGTTCGGATGATATCATCAGCGATTCCCGACTCTATGATTATATCTGCCGCATCCTGTCCCGCTTGATGGACGGTCACACCTGTGCGTTGGACGAGCTTTCCGTGGTGATTGAGGAGATGACCGTGGACTATGAGGAAACGGTTGCGGGGGCGAGAGCGCGCTTGAATACCGCTTTGGAAATCATTGTTGCCGCGTACTACGCCGCGGTGATCAAGCGGCATGCCGAGGGCTTGATGAGCCGAATTCTTTAAATCTGATATCGGAGCGAACGTATGCACGAGCATCACAGACAACGAATGAGAGAACGACTTCGCGGATGCGATTTTGATCATCTCGCAACCCACGAGCTTTTGGAATTTCTATTGTTCTACGCTATTCCGAGAAGCGACACCAACAAGCTCGCTCACGGGCTTTTGGAGCGGTTCGGTTCTCTGCGGGAGTTGTTTGAGGCATCGGCGGAGGAATTAACGGAGGTGGAGGGGATCGGTGAAAATTCGGCGCTCCTTTTGAAGCTGATTCCCGCCATCACAAGAAGATACGCGGAGGAGCAACGCAAGCCCTCCGAGCGCTACGATTCGGTGAGCAAGCTTGCAACCTTTTTTGTCAGACGGTTCATCGGGGACAATCGCGAGTGCCTATATATGATGCTTCTCAATAACCGCATGAATATGATTGATTGCGTGAAGATTTCCGAGGGCTCGGTCAATTGCTCCGAGGTGCCCGTTCGCCGCATGACCGAGCTGGCGCTTTCCAAAAAGGCTTCCTCGGTTGTGCTGGCGCATAACCATCCCAATGGGCTTGCCATTCCGTCGGGCAACGATTTGGACGTAACCGATCATCTGAACAATGCCTTTCATATGCTGGGAATTACCCTGCTGGAGCATCTGGTGATTGCCGACGATCGTTTCATGCCAATCATGAAGCAGCATTGCGGGATTTTTCGGTGTATTGATCAGGTAACCCACATTGAAAGTCGATTTGATCAAAATTTCTACGATGTGGACGAAGCGCAATGGCGATGCCCGCCGATCTTTCCGCCGAACAAGCGCGAATGCGAGCGCGGAGAATCTGAAAATACAATATAGTAGTAGCTCGGAACAACGGTTTTGCTGTTCCGAGCTTTTTTTGCGCAAAAGGTTCAAAAAACGCACCTTTTGATCGGTTTTGTTGCTTGACGGTTGCGAGTCTGCTGTGATATAATGAAGAAAAATACTTTGGGAGGCTCCTATGAAAGGCAAAAAGCTTACGTTTCTTTTGATGTTACTCGCCACGGTGTTGTTTTTCAATGCCTGCGAAAACGGTCAACCGTCGGTTTCGGATGTCACAACCAATGCCGAACACGTCGAAACACAGCCCGCAACCAACGAAAACGCCGAGACCCAATGCGCCCATCGGTATGAGCTCACCGAAACCGTTGGAGAATTGGCGTTGAGTGACCGTCGGGAGCGCTACACTTGCGCTGTCTGCGGTGATGTTTACTGGGAAACGGTTCCCAACACCGCAACAAAGTCGGTTAAAATTCTCGCCATCGGAAACAGCTTCAGCAAGGATGCCATGCAATATCTGTGGCACGTTTGCAAGAACGGTGGCGTCGAGCAGATCGTTTTGGGCAATCTTTATATCGGTGGCGCGGGCTTGAGCACCCATTGGTCGAATATCAATGGGGATAAAGCGGCGTATGAATACCACAAAAATACCGACGGAAATTGGAACGTGACCCAAGGGATCAAGGCAAGCGATATTCTGAAGGAAGAGGCTTGGGACGTGATCGTGATCCAGCAAAGTCCCGAAGCCAGCGGCGATCCCGAAACCTACGCAGCGCTGTCTCGTTTGTTGCCGTATCTTGAGGCAAACAAGCCCAAAGCCAACACACCGATCGTTTTCCATATGACGTGGGCATTTCAGGGGAATTCCGATCACTCCGGGTTCCCGTTCTATAACAATGATCAAATGCTCATGTACAACAGCATTGTTGAATCGGTGGAGCAGGAGGTTCTCACAAGGAAAGAAATTTGCGGCGTGATCCCATCGGGAACTGCTATTCAGAATTTGCGCACCTCTTATGTTGGGGATACCGTTACCAGAGACGGATATCACATGAGCTATGATTTCGGAAGATACACGTTGGCGCTCACGTGGTTTGCGTATTTCACGGGGGGAGAGCTTTCACTTGTAAGCTGGGTTCCCACCGAACATGCTCATCTGCGATCTTCCCTTGATGTAATTTTTGAATCGGTTGAAAACGCCATCAAGGAGCCCTTAAAGGTCACTCAATCGCAGTACGTTGTCAAGCAGTAAAAGAAAAACAAGGAGGACGGAGAAATGAAAAATCTCCGTCCTCCTTTCTTGACAATGGGGGAAAAGTATAGTATAATAATGTCAGATATCAAAAAAGGGAGTTCCAGGCATGAAAAAATTGCTCGTCATCGACGGAAACAGTATTCTGAATCGCGCCTTCTACGGCGTGAAGCCCCTCACCACAAAGGATGGCTTTCCCACCAACGCGCTGTATGGCTTTGTAAATATGATCGCGCGGCAGGCGGATCGTTTGGAGCCTGACTATTGCGCCGTGGCATTTGACCTGAAGGCGCCAACCTTCCGCCACCTTCGCTACGGCGCTTATAAGGCGGGCAGAAAACCCATGCCGGAGGAGCTTGCGTTGCAGCTTCCCGTTGCCAAGGAGTTGCTATCCGCCATGGGCTACCATGTGCTGGCGCTGGAGGGCTACGAGGCGGATGACATTCTCGGCACCCTTGCAGATCTTGCCGAGCGGGAGAATGTGGAGGCATTTGTGATGACGGGGGACCGCGACTCCCTTCAGTTGATCAGTAAGAATACCCACGTGCTTCTCACCACCAACGCGGATACCATTGATATGACCGAGGAGGCGTTTTTCGCCAAATACGGTGTAGCGTCCTCTCAGTTTGTGGACGTAAAGGCGTTGATGGGCGATAGCTCGGATAACATTCCGGGGGTTCCCGGCATCGGTGAAAAGACCGCCTTGCGGCTGATTGCGGAATACGGCAGTCTCAATGGTGTCTATGAGACCCTGCCAACCGCAAAGCACACCCCCTCCCAGCGGCAAAAGCTGGAAAACGGCAGGGAAAGCGCCTATCTTTCCCGCGAGCTGGCGCAGATCTGCCGAGAGGTTCCCCTGGGACTTTCGCTGGAGGATCTTGCCTGCAAGGGGGTTCAAAGAGCAGAGCTGCGAGCGCTGTTTCTGCGCTTGGAATTTGCGGGCTTTCTCAAACGCTTCGGGTTGGATAGCGCGGAGCCTGCCGTTGCGGAGAAGGTTGAAGAGATCGGCCGTTTTCGGGTAAGCCGAGAAGAGCTTTGTAAAAGAATAGAGGCTGCAAAGCTTGTGGGCTTGGAGGCGGAGGAGCGGCTCCTTTGGCTGGTGAACGGTCATGTGCTGGAATCCGATGCGTCTCTTTCGTCGGTCAGCCATGCTTTGGTGGGAAAAACCGTGATCTGCTATGATTGCAAATCGCTGTATAAGCGCCCCGAGCTGGCAGATCTGAAAAAATTGAAGGTTTTCGATCTGATGCTTGGGGGTTATCTTGCCAATTCCTCCAAAAGCAATTACAGCCTGAAAACCCTGGTGGGGGACTATCTGGCAACCGTTTTGACCGACGATATCCCCGCAATTGTCTACTATGAAAAGCTATATGACGCAATTTTGGAGCAGCTGACTGCAGACGGTCAGGAGCAGCTGATGGAAACGCTGGAAATGCCCTTGGCATTGGTGCTGGCAGACATGGAAGAGGCGGGCTTCCGCATCGACCGACAGGGAATTGAGGCATACGGCGAGCAGCTGGGAGCCATTGCCGCGGCGTTGGAAGCGCAGATTCATATGCAGGCGGGAAAGGTGTTCAATGTCAATTCTCCCAAGCAGCTGGGGGAGGTGCTGTTTGAAACCCTTGGCTTACCTCATGAAAAAAAGACTAAAACAGGCTATTCCACCAATGCCGAGATTTTGGAGCGGTTGCGCCCCTATCATCCCATTGTTCAGGACATTTTGGACTACCGTCAGGTCACCAAGCTGAAAAGCACCTACACCGACGGGCTTTTGAAGGTTGCCGACGAAAACGGCAGGATCCACTCCACCTTTAAGCAAACGGGAACCGCCACGGGGCGTCTTTCCTCGTCGGATCCGAACCTGCAAAATATTCCGATCCGCACCGAAATGGGAAGGGAATTGAGGCGGTATTTTCTACCCGAAAACGATGATTACGTGATCATCGACGCCGATTATTCTCAAATTGAGCTTCGTCTGCTTGCCCACGTTTCGGAGGATAAAAATATGACCGAGGCGTTTCTGTCAGGGGCGGACATTCACACCTCCACGGCGGCAACCGTTTTTGGCGTTGCGCCCGACCGGGTCACCTCGGATATGCGTAAAAAGGCAAAGGCAGTGAACTTTGGTATCCTCTACGGAATCGGAGCCTTTTCGCTTTCGGACGATCTGGGCGTTTCCCGCGCGCAGGCGCAAAGCTATATTGATCAGTATTTGGCGGGCTTCCCGCAGGTAGACGCCTACTTGAAGAACACCATTGCAAGGGCATATGAGTGCGGCTATGTGACCACTGTTTTCGGTCGTCGCCGCTATATTCCCGAGCTGAAGGGAAAAAACAAGGTGCAGCAGAAGTTCGGAGAGCGTGTGGCAATGAACAGCCCCATTCAGGGGGCTGCCGCGGATCTGATCAAGCTCGCCATGATTCGCGTTCATCGCAGATTGCGGGAGGAGGGTCTGGATGCCCGTTTGATTCTGCAGGTGCATGACGAATTGCTCATTGAAGCCAACAAGAGCTGCGCGGAGCAGGCAAGCCGCATTTTGCAGGAGGAAATGGAATCGGCGGCAAGGCTGAACGTTCCCCTCACCGTGGAGATCCACGCGGGCAAAAACTGGTTTGAGGCGAAATGAATGATATAAAAAAGGCATCGGAAATCGTTTCTTTTCGATGCCTTTTTATTATTTGTTATTGTGTGATTTGATTTCTGGAAACAATGCCACCGTGTCGGATCAAGCGTTCCCGCAGAACGGAAATATCCACGTGGCGATAGGGGCAATTCTCCCGCAGGGCAAGGGAAGCGGCAATTCCCGCTGCTTCTCCCATGGCAATGCAGGGCGCCATCACGCGAATCGCGCCAAGCGCCTCACGCTCGGCCCCAATGCAACGCCCAACCGCAATTAAATTGTCAACTCCCAAGGGGAGAAGCGAGCGGTATGGGATTTCGGTGAAGGGGGAACGGCGGGCAACACCGTGGTAGGGCTGATAGCTGGGGTGCTTGGGATCGGGCATATCCCAACCGTAGCCGGAAAGAGCAATGCTGTCGGGAAAGCTTTCTCCCTTGATCAGATCCTCCACTCCCAGAACGTGCATGGCTTTCAAGCGTCTGGTCTCTCGGATACCGATGGACGGCGCGATTGAGCGGATCTGCGCGTTGGAAAAGCCGGGAAAGTGATTTCGCATAATCTCCAAAAGGGCAAAGCTTTCCTTCCTGCCCTCCAAAACGCCGCGGGAAAGCGACTCGGCATCGGTGCCGTTGATCCCAACCTGACGAATGGTGTTGATCATGAATACGTCGGGGCGAGTCATCATCACGGAAATAAAGATCTCGTAGGGGAAGCGCCAGATGCCTGCTTCCTTCAAGGTGCCGATGATCGCCCGAAAACGGCGGTCGTCTGTGCGCTTCATATAGTTGATCAACGCTTGATGATCCACGTTCTCTACGTGCATTTCCAAGGAGGCAGCCGCAAGACCGCCCTCCTCGTTTCCGAATTCAAAGGGACAGCCTGCCATGGCGTAAATGTCACCGTCACCCGTGGCATCCACAAAATAGTCAGCACGTACCTCACAAAAGCCGCTTTTGTTGTGGATCACCAAGCTCTCTGCTTTTTCTCCGTGGCGAATGACGTCGATCACGTCGGTGTAGTAAAGGATCTCCACTCCCACCTCCGATAGAAGCTCCTCCAAAAGCCGTTTCATTTCCTCGTTGTCGAACACCAAGCCAATGCCAAGTCCCTTGAACCAGCCGTGAGGGGGGAGAGAAAGATCAACGCTTTTGTAGTCGATGGCAGCACATCTTTTGAGCAGCGTATCTTCAATTTGGGCGAACAGACCGCCAACGCAGGTCTTGCACTCCTTTCCAACAAAGGCGCGAGCGCCCAGCAAATGGTTCACAAGCCCCAGCGTCCCAACGCCGCCAAGGGCGCCGTTCCGCTCAATCAGCAAAACACGCAAACCCTCCCGCGCGGCGGCATACGCCGCGGCAAAGCCCGCGAATCCGCCGCCGCAAACAGCAACCTGACAGCTCCGAATCTTCGTGATCTCTTTTACGTATCGCATGGCACTCTCCGATCTGACATTTCCATTTTGATTTCAGGGGGCTTGTGTCACGGCAGAGGCGAAGGCAACCGTCCCCAAAGCGAAGGCAACCGTCCCCAAAAAATGTCTCATTTCATATGTCTATATTATAGCATATTTTATAAGCGAAGTCAATGCTTTTCCGAAAAATATATGATTGGTTTATCAGCACACGATAAAAGGCTCCCCTTGCACCGGGAAGCCTCTCAACGTAAAACAACAGTAACAACAGAAAAGGCAAGTGTAAAAGTGCCTCAAAAGGCAATCCGACTTCTATTCGCTTAACGAACAGATTTCCGAAAAGGAAGTGATATACCGATCCGCGGTGGCTTCCAATTCACAGCGGAAGTCAATGGCCGTGACATCGTAAACGCCAACGGTATAAAGCCCGGCTTCCTTGGCGGTTCGAATGGCGGTGAGATTGTCGTCAAAAAAGGCGGTTTCGGCGGCAACGGTACCCATCAGCTTCACCGCTTCAAGGTAGATCTGCGGATTGGATTTGGAAAGCCTGAAATCATCGCTGCTCCAAATATTGTCGAACAGATCCCAAATTCCCAGGCGGCGCAGGCAGGGATCCAGCGCCTTGTGGGGGCTGGCGGTGAGAATGTTCAGGCTGCAGCCCTTGGCGCGCAGGCGCTTCAAACATTCCAACACGTCTGCCTTCAGCGGAATTTTATCGCGATAGCAGGGAAGCGCGTAGGCATCCATTTTCTCATACATTTCCGCGTTGGTTAGCGGAACGCCAAGCACATCCCGAAAATAAACGGCGGTTCCGACGTCGCCCAAGGGAGTGATGATTGAGATCACGTTTTCGGGATAAGGCGTTTTGGTTTCATTCAGGATGTTCAGCATCTTCTGCGACCAGTAGGGCATGGAATCAACCAAGGTGCCGTCAAAATCAAAAAGATAGTGGGAGAATTTCATAGCTTGCTCCTTTTCGGTTAAAGACTGCAGATATTATATCACGCTCTCCCAACGCTGTCAATGATCCCAACGAAAAAGAGCCTCAAATCCGTACCTTTCCGTCAGAAAAATATAATTGACAAGGAAGGCTATGTGTGATATAATGAAGGTAATTCTACCATTCCAACGGGCACATCAACGAAAAAAGGCGGAGGACAAGCAATGAGACAGTATATTATTTCAGGCGGAGATCGGTATTATAAAGCAAATCTGCATTGCCACAGCACCGATTCCGACGGTAAAATGACTCCGGAGGAGTTGAAGGAGATCTATAAATCTGCAGGATATTCCGTGCTGGCTTACAGTGATCACAACGTGCTGATCGACCACTCCGAGCTGAGTGACGAGAGCTTCCTTGCCATGACGGCAACCGAGGTTAACGTGGAAAAGGTAGGAGAGGGACATAATGCCTTCCGTCCCTGCTACCATATCAACTTTTATCATTCCGATCCTCATCAGGTGGCGCTTCCTTGCTATAACAAGGCGGTTTGGAGCAAAAGGCGGGATCTCTTGGAAATTCAGCCATATATCGGTACTCCCGATTTTGTAAGAGATTACGACAATATCAATTTCATGATTAACGAGTACGCGAAGCACGGCTTTATTGCCATGCTCAACCATCCCACCTGGTCGCAGCAAACAGCCGAGGACTACCGCGATCTGGATACCACCAATATCTTTGGCATGGAGGTTTATAACCACGATTGCTATATTGCGGGCTATAACGAGATCAACGACGGTGTATTCGACACACTTCTGCGCCGCGGGCATCGCTTGTTCTGCACCGCAACCGACGATAACCACAACCACCATCCAAAGGGAACCTCCTATTGGGATTCCCTGGGTGGCTTTGTGATGATCCGCGCCGAGGAGCTGAGCCAGCCCGCCATTTACAACGCCTTGAAGGCAGGTGATTTCTATGCCTCCTCAGGCCCGTTGATTCAGGAGCTATACGTTGAGGATGACATTCTCAGCGTCACCACCTCTCCCGCCGCCAAGATCACCCTCACCACGGCTGTTCGACAGGCAAAGGTGGTTTATGCGGACAGTCCGCATACGCCTTTGAATCAGGCGCGCTTCGATTTGAAAAATGTTTTTCCGGGCTACGTCCGTGTGACCGTTTATGACGATCGGGGAAGAGCGGCATGGTCGCAACCGATCTACGGTGAGTTTTCCGGAAAGCGCTGAGAGGGGGCGTTGAAAATGGCATTGCAATTTCGATCTGAATTACTCACCAAAACCACCCGCTATAGTCCCGCGCTGGAGTTGCCCGAATTTCTCGTTGATAGGGAGGGGAATTTCGATCGGGAGCGCACCATCGAGCGATTGCTTTCCGAGGAGTACGGTAAGCTGGATACCTGCGGCGTATCGGTTTCTGTGGCGGAGGAAAAGCTCCGTGAGCCTGCATCGTATGCGGGAAAATGCAAAAAGCATATCCGATATGTGTTCACCCTTGCCAAGGGGGAGAGAAGCGCCTCCTTCCCTGTGGATTTTTATCTGCCTCGTGGAGGCGAGAACTGTCCCGTTGTGGTTTCGCTGGATTTTGCCTTCAACGAAAGACACTGCTATTGTCCCATTGAGGAAATTATGGAGGCGGGGGTTGCCGTTGCCCGCGTGCTGTACACCAATGTCACCTCCGACGATAACGATTTCGAGAATGGGATTGCGCCGCTTCTCACCGATCGTCGGGATCCCCATTCCGCAGGTAAGCTCCGAATTTGGGCATACGCTGCCTCTTTGATCGGAGAGCATCTTCTGAAGGAGGGGTATGTCACCCGTGAGCGGCTTTACGTTGCAGGGCACTCTCGTTTGGGAAAGACCGCGCTTTTGGCGGCGGCGTTGGACACCAATTTTGCAGGTGTTCACTCCAATAATTCGGGAGCCTCGGGCGTTTCCATTGCCCGTGAAAAGGGCGGGGAAACGGTGGAGATCATCACAAGAGTTTTCCCGTTCTGGTTTGCTCCCTGCTTTGCGAGCTATGCGAACAGGGAGAACGAGATGCCCTTCGACCAGCACTATCTCACCGCGCTGATCGCGCCCCGTAAGCTGTCGGTGGCAACTGCGGAGGAGGATACCTGGGCAGACACCGAGGCGCAGTATCTCTCCCTTGAAGCAGCTTCCGTGATCTACGAAAAGCTGGGTGTGATGGGATTGGATCCCGAGGTTGGTTTGATGACCACGGGAATGTCTTCCGATCGAGGACAGATCGGGCTTTTTATGCGAAGCGGAACCCACTATTTCAGCCGCGATGATTGGCGCTTTTTCTTGAATTTCATTCAAAAATAAGAAGGCGAGCCACCTGTGGAAAATTCCATGGGTGGCTCGTTTGGTTAGTTCTGCGCTTTTTCGTCCTGCTTAACGGGATTGTTGCAGATTCGCTTTTGGCGGTGCTGAAGCTGATATTGCTTTGGAGAGCATCCAAAACGCTTCTTGAACTGGTTGGAAAAATAGTTGTCGTTGCAGTAGCCCAGCATATCGGAGATCTCGCCAATGGTGTAGTCGCTGGTTTTTAACCATTGGGCGGATAGCTTGAGCGCGGATTCGTTGATGTACTGATTGATGGTTTGCTGATAGTGCTTTTTGAAAGCGCGGCTGGCGTAGAGTGGCGTAATGTGAAAATGCTCGGCAACGTCGGCGGTGGAAATATTTTTGTAAATGTTTTTGTCAATGAAGATTTTCATTTTTTCAGCCAGGGGCAGGTTCTGTTTTTCGTGTGGCTTGAAGCTTTCGGAGATTTTGAAGATCATATTCAAAATGATCTGTGAAAGCTGCTCCAAATTGTATTCGATTTCCAATTGGCGCCGCAGGCGTTCAAAGCAATCGCTGAGATCCGCGTGGCGAACGATCACGGGCTCGGAAAGATTAAAGACATCCAAAAGATGATCCACCAAGGCTCCCGAAAGATTCACCCAAACCTTTTGATAGGGGTTCTGGGGATCCGCGTAGTACTCATGATCGGTAAAATTGCGAATGATGTAGCAATCACCCTTTCCAACGGTATATTTCTGACCGTTGCAACGAATATATCCGATGCCGTCGGTCACGTATTCCAGAATGTACATATCCCAAAGTGCTTTCCTGCGGATATGGTAGGTGGGGTCGGCATAGGTGATGCCCGTTAACTCCACGTTCAGAACGGGACTTTGGGAATCGGTGTTGATAAACCAAAGCTCCTCCTTATAATGATACTCCTGAAAAAAATTGTTCTTTTTCAAGGTCAATCACCTCCGATTTCAGATGAATCTGTCTTTATTTTACCATAATCACTAACAAAAAACAAGAGCTTTTTGGAAAAATTGTATTCTTTTTGTACTTTTAAAAGCGTAAGATAGGGGAGGAACTGTCACTATTATTTGGTTAAATCTAACAATTTTGAAGCAGATGGTTCTGTCAAATAAAGCAGTATTGATTGAGATTTGCTACTTTTTGACGAAATAAAAATGTGATTGGGTATAAAAAACGTATCTTTTGGTGCGTTTTACTGTTGATAGCTGTTCAAACCTATGATATAATGAGTGTGAAAGAGCGTGGGCGAGTTGGGTCGCTTTTGCTCAAAAAAACAAAAACGGAGGATAAACGAATGAAACAAACAAAACGATTGCTCCCATTCCTTTTGGCAGTGTTGGTGTGCGTGAGTGCACTGGTTCCTGTCACCGTAACCGCTACCGAGGATCCGACATTCTGGTATCAGACCGATTTTTCCGATTGGACGAAGGTTCCCGAAACCTTCACCGACCTGAAAGCGCATTACGGTCTGCAGGCTTTAAACAGCTACACGGTTGGCGATAAGGTTGCCACCGCTGAGGTGCCTGTTTCCAACGTGAGCGACGGTGTGCTGAATCTGTGGGGCACCGGCGGACAGGCATTCTTCGACATTCAGTATTTTGATAGCAATGAATGGGTCAATAAGGGCGAATTTGCCGACACCAAGTTTGTAACAGGAGACGTTACACTCTCCATGAGTCTGAAGCCACTGGGCAAAACTTGGAATAGATCCAACACCGATTTTTTGCGTTTCAGAAACAATAAAAACGGAACTGCATCCGGTTGGGTATCGCTTTTCTCGACCTCCAACGGTGCCATCAAGATGTCTACCAACAACGGCGATGTTACCAGCGGCTTGATCTCCACCATGGAATTCACCACGTTAGAGCTGATGCTGAGTTACGATAATGCCGCAGGTCTTTACACTAACGCGAAATTCTACATCAACGGCGAGCTTTTGGGCGAGAAGACGCTGAGTGATGCAAATTTGAGAAGCATCGACCATTTTCGTATGTTCACCACCTATGATGCAGGTCAGGGCATCGCGTTGGATTCTCTTGCAGTTGTAAAGGGTTGCGTATCTCTCTACGAGGCAGAGGAAGAACCTGATCAGGGCCCCTCTCTGTGGCAGACCACCGATTTCTCCGAGTGGACCAAGGTCTCCGAGAATTACACCGATCTGAAGAATTATCAGGGTTTACAGGCGCAGGATAGCTACAGACCCGGTTCTGTTGTTGCAACGCCCGAGGCTCCTGTTTCCTATGTGGAGAACGGCGTGCTTTATCTGCTGAACAGCGGCAAGAATACCGGTACTCAGGCATTCTTTGATATTCAGTATTGGGATTCCAATTCGTGGACGAACAAGGGTGAGTTTGCGAACACCAAGTTCCTCACCGGTGATTTTACGCTTTCTATGGAAATGAAGCCCCTCGGCGCAACGTGGAACAGAAGCGATGCCGACTTCCTTTCCTTCCGCTACAACAAATCGGGATCTGCTCCCTCCAACAACCTTAGCAACTATCAGTATTTCTTTACCAAGGACGGCAAGCTGGGAATGAAGGCGGATGGCGGCGACGTGCTGAGCGGCGTTTTGCCCACCGATTCCTTCACCACGCTTGAGGTGATGTTCCACTGGAACGAGACCACCGCGCAGTATGAGTCCCTGGAATGCTATGTGAACGGCGTGAAGCTGGGTAGCGCTACCATCGCCAATCCCTTGGCAGGTATCGACCACTTCCGTATGTTCAAGACCTACACCGTTGGTCAGGGCATTGCGCTGGATTCTCTCACCGTTGTAAAGGGGTGCGAGTCTGTTTACAATGCATCCGAAAAGACCACCTTCGCAGGCTACCAGACAACCGCTGCAACCAACGGTGTGTTTGATCTTCGTCTGGTTGGCGTAACCACCGATGCCAACGTTTCTGACTACACCAAGGTTGGCTTTGACGTTGAGGTGAAGATCGGTGATAAGACCCTCACCAAGGTGCAGGATATTACCACTGTTTATGAAAAGATCGTTGCAACCGAAACCGCGGAGGGCTACAAGGAGTACACCGCTGCCGAGCTGAACGGTTCCTATATCTTTGCTTTGAACTGCAGGAATATTCCCGTGGATCAGGGTGTGATTATCTTCACCGTTACCACCTACTATCAGCTGGGTGAAAACGCAACCGTTGCAGGAGAGACCGTGACCTTCACGGTGGATCCCGCTACCGATATTCCCCAAACGGAGGTAAAATAATATGAAGAACTATCAAAATCCTCAATTGGAAATCATTGAGATGGCAAACGTCGATATCGTAACGATTTCCGTAACCGCCAATGGCTCGGGAGAGAATTGGGATCTTGGTCTTGAGCTTTGATTCTTTAATGTAAGTATCAGTTATTCATGAATACAGCGGTCTTTTTTGCGGCGAACATTTCTTTGACCGTGGAACGTGACCGCTGTGTTCTTCACAAGAAAAGGAGAACCATTATGAAAAAGAGAGCTTTTTCGCTTTTGTTGGCGGCGCTGATGTGCCTTGGTATTCTTTCTTCCTTTACCGCCATTGCGGCAGAGGAAGTATCTGAATTTGAGTACTTTTACAAGGAAAACTTTAACAACCTGGATTCTCTCCCCGCTCCTAAGCGCTTGGGTGGCTTAACTCCTCTGAATGCATATAAAAGCATGACCTCGGTGATGAACGGCGCATTGAACCTGGTGTATATGAACAACGGCAATGAGCAGGGGTTGTTGGATCTGCAGTTCTGGGTGACCGATTTTCAAAAGATTTCCACTGATTTCACGTTGTTTTTGCGCTTGAAGCCCACCGCAACATGGAATCGCTCCAACAAGGATTTCTTCGGCTTCCGTTATCGGAATGAGGCTGAGTCCTCCAGCTGGCATCATCTGTTCAATACCGTTGATGGAAAGATCTCTATGACCACCGATAGCGGAGAGGTGCAAACTCCTGTTCTGCCGCTGGATTCCTACACCACGCTGGAGTGGATGTTCCATAGCACCGACACGGTATTTACTTCCGTGGATTTCTACATGAACGGTGAAAAGATTGGCACAAAGATCCTGGAGGATGCCAAGCTGACCGCCATTGACCAGTTCCGTATGTTTGCTGCGTATGATGTGATGATGGGAACCATTATGATCGACGAGTATGCGCTGATCAAGGGAACCAAGTCGCACAACGGTATTGCAATTCCCGATAACGAGGCTGAGCAGATTCCCGTGATCGAGCCCATTCCCGAGGTTGCTCCCGATCAGTTGACCTGGCGTGAGTATTTCTACTATGAGGATTTCTCCGGTGAAACCATCTATTCCGCGCCTTCTCCCGATTCTCCGTCCTTGATGGAGTCTAACGGTTTTTGGCTGAACAATGGAAATTTGGATAGCAACTGGGTTCTGGAAAACGGAACGCTCGGCTTTAAGGGCGCGGAATTTCTGGATCTTCAGTTCTATATTGTCAGAAATTATAAGGTAAAGGAGGATTTCGTTCTTTCCTTTAAGTTCAAGCCCCACACAGGAGATCTTTTCACAGAGCATCTGATCGACTGGCGACGTGACTCTGAGGGGGTGATGGACACCAAGAATATTCAGATCATCGACGGTTATATTTATGCCGATGATAAAAACTGCGGTAAGCTTCCCGTTGATCAATGGACGCTGATTGAGGTTATGTTCGATTACGACGAAACCCTCAAGGAATTTACCTCCTACACGCTGATGCTCAACGGTAAAGCAATGGCAACCGGCGCCCTTTCTTCGGATTCCATTCTCACCCAAATCAAGCATTTCCGTATGTTCCGTTACCTCAAGAGCTATACTTTTGAGATTGACGAGATCTGCGTGCTGGCAGGAAATACCTCCTCCATCTATGCTATGTCCTACGGAACTCCCAAGCCCGATGACAGCAATGGCAATGAGAACGAGGACGTGACGGGTGAGGTGACCGGTGATCCCACCGTAACCGATCCCGCTGTGACCGACGCTCCCGCAACCAACGCACCCGCAACCAATGAGCAAACCGCTGCTCCCGGCACCTCTGCTTCCACCACCGAGGCTCCCAAAACGGAGAAGGGTGGCTGCGGCGCATCGGTTGTTTCCCTGAGCGTTATCGCTGTGATCGCTCTTGGCGGCGTGATGCTCCGCAAAAAGGAAGATTGATCTAATTTTGCTCAACCGCATCCGTTTCAAACAGATGCGGTTGAAATGCGCAGAAAGCGAGGTTCCATATGAACATTCGGATCAATGGGCATCCTTGTGTTGTCCATCAGAATCCCATTGCAAGGTACGTTATTTATTCTGCCGCTATGCTTTCGGAGAAAGAGGCACTTGTGGAAATTGAACCGGATGGCGCGAAAGCAACTCCAACGATTCGTCCCCTGTCCTTGGGCGTTCAGTCAACGATCAAGAATGGAAGGATCAACCTGACCGCAAAAATTCCATGCAAATTAAGCGTTGAGTTTTCCGAAAAAGAGATCCTGCCGTTGTTTTTGTTTCTCTATGAGCCGGAGGTCAAGCCAACGGGAGAAAACGTGAGATACTTTGCACCCGGAGAATACGCAATGGATAAGCTGGTTGTTTCCTCCAATGAAACGATCTATTTGGCTGAAGGTGCCGTTGTTCACGCGCATCTTCAGGTGGTTGATGCCGAAAACGTAACCATATGCGGTAGAGGAATTCTTGATTTAGAGGGTGATTACAGCACCAAGCGCCGCAGAATGACTCATTTCTATAACAGCAAGGGGATCACGGTGCGTGACGTTACTTTCACAGGCTCCCACGGCTGGTGCTGTGCCTTTTGGGGATGCGAGAGCATCCTGATGGACAGCGTGAACGTGATGACATGGATGATGTGCGGCGATGGTGTGGATTTGGTTGGCTGTCATGATGCCGAGGTGCGAAATTGCTTTTTCCGTACCGCCGACGACTGTGTTGCCATCAAGGCAACCGATTACTGCGGCGAGGCAGGCCTGCGTAACGTATATAATATCAATATCCATCATTGCGTGTGCTGGAACGCGCAACCCGGCAATGGCATTGAAATTGGCTTTGAAACCCGATGCGATGAGATTTGCGACGTCACTTTTTCGGATATCGATCTGATCCATTGCGAGCATGAGGGTTGGCAATCGGGCGGCGCGATTACCATTCACAACGGTGATCGTGCGCGGATTTACCGCATCGTTTACCGCGATATTCGCGTGGAGGATGCTGTGGATAAGCTGTTCGATTTCAAGGTTCTTTGCTCCAACTATTCCCGTGACGAACAGAGGGGATGTGTGGAGGATGTTCTTTTGGAAAATATTTCTGTGGATGACGGAGCTTTTCCGCCTTCCATTCTCAGCGGCTATGCTCCCGACGATTCGTTGGTGCAGAGAATCCGCTTCAAGAATGTGACGGTTCACGGTGAGCCTATCCAAAGCGTTTTGCAATGCCGTATGGTTGCAGAGCGCACAAAACAAATCGAATTTGAGGTAACAGAATGATTCAGGGTATGTTAAAAGGAAGCGGTAAACGCTTGCTGGCGTTTTTTATGGTGCTTTTGTTGCTTGCGCTGACCGCTTGTGGCGAAAAGGAACCCGCTGCGGAAGCTCCTACGGATGGGATTGATCCTACCGTTTCTCAGACTCCCACCGAGGCGCTTTTTTGGGACGGGCTTCTGCGGGGAACGCTCAATGATTTTCAGGTGGTCCGCTCGGACACCATGAAGACCGATGAACTGAAGATCCTCCTCTCCTTTTTGGAGGTGGTACGGTTAAGGGGCTACACGGATATCAAGCTTGTAACCGACTATGTGAAGGATTCTCCGGTCACCGATAGCGAGATTATCATTGGAAAAACCAAGCGAGAGGAAAGCGTTTACACCATTGATCCGATCACTCTTGAAAAGGGAGAATACGATATTCAGATTCTTGAGAATCGCATGATCTTCCGCTATGCCGATGCGGGAGGCTTGATGGAGGGCTTGGAGCAGATCCTGCTCCGTGTTCTCGAAGGCGATGCCATCACCCTGAAAAATCTTTATGCCGAAAAGCTGTTTAACCGAGGAATCGAGCGCTTTGAGTTCCTTGATTTTCGGATTTATAATCAGTTTATGGACAAAATGTGCTTGCCTGCCAACAGTAGCACGCTTTGCTACGGTGTGGCATCTCCCGGTAAAAAGATCTCGATCGACCTTTATCAGGGAGAAACCGTGCTGAAAAGCGCAGAAACGGAGGTTGGTGCCTCAGGTGCGTGGTCGCTTTCCGTAGAGCCCGACCTCAAGGCGGACAATTTGGCTGTTAAGGTTGATGGAATTGTTGTGGCGCGCTATCGCGAGATCGTTTTTGCCGAAAGGATCATCAGCGCTCCCGCTAACAGCTTTAAGGTCTTTCTCAACGGCGAGGAGGCAGACGTTTACCATAACGAAGCAGGCTACCACGTGATCGCGTCCCTGAAGGAAGGAGAAAGCGCGATGAACGTTCGTATCCAGCGCCCCTCAACAATTGAGGAATGTGAAATCCGTCCTGCAAGTGCAGGCATTAAGCCGGAGGTCAGCGGAAGAACGGTGAGCTTTCAGGTCACCTCCTTTCCGTGTAAATTGTCGGTGGAGTTCGAGGATTTCTACAAGGATAGTACCGATAGCGTTCAGCTGTTCTTGCACACGCGGGAGGAGTTCGACCCCCACACGGTTGAGGGAACGCTGCTCTATTACGGTCCCGGTGAGTACTGGCTTGATAAGACCATGGATATTCCATCGAACACTACTATCTACGTTGCGGAGGGGGCAATCCTGCACGCGCGCTTTACCGCAACGGGGGCAAACGATTTCACCATTTGCGGTCGCGGGATCATTGATACCTTCAGCTTTGCGGTTGAGACGCGCATGATGGAATTCAAGGGCTGCTCAAATATTCTCCTAAAGGACTATTTCCTCACGGGACCTCGAAAATGGATGACGGTCTTTACCGAAAGTAAAAACTGCGTGATGGACAATGTGAGCGTGGTGGGAACCAGAATCAACAGCGACGGAGTGGATATCGTTGGCTCGGAGAACGTGACCATCGAAAACTGCTTCTTCCGCACCAATGATGACTGTATTGCCATTAAGGCAATGGGAACCAACGTGAAAACCGTTCGTGTTCGCAATTGTGTGTTCTGGAATCACGAGTACGGAAATGCGATCGAGATCGGCTACGAGACGCGCGCACAAAGCATTTCGGACATTCTGTTTGAAGAAAACGACATTATTCACGTTGTAAAGGGCGCGTGCATGAGCATCCATCTGGGCGACCGCGCGGTGGTTTCCGAGGTTACCTACCGAAATATTCGTATAGAGGATGCCACAGGAAAGCTCATAGAGTTTTTCATCAAGGAAACCCAATACACGCAGGATAAGGAACGCGGAGAAATTCTGCGGATCACCATTGATAACATTCAAGTTCTTGGTGATGTGTTCGGAAGAATCATTTTTCAGGGCTTCGACGAAACCCATATGATTGCAAGTGTGTCGATCTCCAACATATCCTTTAACGGCAGAGACGTTACTGCCGATCGCCTCAACGCAGTTCTCAATTCGTACACACAAAATATAACGTATAACGGAAAGGAGCTTTCTTGAATATGAACGCAAATAAAGTCATTGTCAGAATTGCGCTTCTGATGCTTGCTCTTGTACTGTGCCTGCCTCTGTTTACCGCATGCGGGAACGAGAAAGGGTCTGTTAATGAAACAAAGCCTGCGATCACCAAGGAGCGCGATCCCAACGAAAAGCTGACGGATGCCGAGTTGCGCGCCCTTGAAAAGGACAATCTTCCCGAATGGGTCAGTACCAAATTTTCCGGAGAGGAGATCACCACGTATTCCTTCTACGAAAATTTTGAGGTTGACACCAATGGCTACGGTGAACTTACCGGTGATAAGGTTGGCGACCTGATCTACAAGCGAAATATGGCTGTGGAGGAGCGACTGGATATCACCATTCAAAACAAATTGTCCGATACCACCCGTTTCGGTGAGTACGCGCAGGAGTTGAATGTGTTCGGAAACTCTCAGACCTCTGAGTTTGATTTTATCTATACCATGGGAAACAGCGCGATTGCATCCGGCGTGGAATATTTGTTTTTCAGTGACGTGAGCCAATACGAGTATCTCTCGCTGGAGGAGCCTTGGTGGAAGCGGGACGCCATGGAGGCGCAGTCCTATAACGGCAAGTATCTGCTGTACCTCTGCGGCGATATTACCCTTACCACCTATACCAAGGCGGGTGCCTTCTACGTGAACTCCGATGAGTACGCGAAGCGCTATGAGGAAGGCTTGGACGGACTCTACGACCTGGTTATCGCAGGCGGTTGGACCATGGAGGTGCTGGCTGAAAAGGCGGCGGAATCCTACAGCGATCTGAACGGCGACGGCTTGGATCTGAGAGAAGATTTTATCGGCTTTGCCATTGGTAACCCCGTTCGTGTCAAGGCTGTGGAATACGGCTTCGACGTTCGCCGTTGGAGCCGTGATGATAACGGCTACGTGATCGTTGATGTTGATCTGGAGAGAGCCTCCAAAGCTGTTGACGCGATGATCGAATTGCTCTTCGAGAATCCCGGCGTTTATTATGAGCCCGCGGATTATCTTGTTCCCAGCGTTTCCTTTGTGAACGGTAACATTCTGTTCTATGAAGGACAGCTCAAGGCGATCTCCCAGGAACCCATGCGTAACATGGAGGAGAATTTCGGTATTCTGCCGTCTCCCAAGCTGGATCTTTCTCAAAAGGACTATCTCTCCGAAATTCAGGAATCCTCCACCTTTGTGGTGATCCCCACAACCTGTAGAGACACCGAATTTACCTCTATCGTGATCGAGGCGCTTTGCGCGCAGTCCTACCGCACCGTAACCCTCCCGTTCTTAGAGGAGGCTTTGAAGCTCCAGTACGTTCGCGAGAGCCGCGCGGGACAGGTTATCGATATCATCCTCAGAACCGCGGTGAAGGACTATTTCGGACTCTACAATCCGGGCGGTATGGGCAAGTTGATCTCTTCCACCGCCTTGATGGAATCCAACCGCCTTTCCTCCAACTACACATCTCTTTTTGATAAGGCTGAAACCAAGCTTACGGAGATCAGACAAACATATTTTAAAGACGCCGGCTAAAAGCGTCGCTTTCGGGGCGCCATGAGCGAATCGAAAAAGATACGCAGTATAAAAGGCAACAGAGTGTCTTTTCGGACCTTCTGTTGCCTTTTTCACCAATTGAAAAGGAGAATCTTGCGATATGAAAAGAATGTTACTTCGAATCATGTGCTTATCGATCACGGCGTTGATTCTTTTGTTGTCAACCGCTTGCGGAGCATCCAACGGGGCAAACGAAAACGCCGAACCCACGGCGTCTGCCGATTCAAGCCCCACGCAAGCAACCGAACCGAAAACAGAGCAGACGACTGCGCCCCAAACCGAAGAGCCCCGACCGATGGCGGTAACCTATCCCATTTCGGAGATCTATGACAAGCTGAAGCTGCATGGAAGAACACAGCTCGTTTCGGGCGGTCTTGCTTGTGACTTTACCGCGTCGGGCATTGAATTTTCGGTTTGCGCGGAGGGTGCGGTTGAATTGAAGGTGCAGCCAACCAAGGACGCCTACTTCACCGTTTGGATCGATGGCGTGCGTCAGGAACAGCGCTTTTACGCGCCGGTGGGCTCCGCAACGCTGACGCTTGCCAACTTCTCCGACGGACAATTCCATACCGTTCGTGTTTTGAAGCAGACCGAAGCGCAGTTTTCTCTTTGCTTGTTCCAATCGCTCAGCTTTTTGGGGGAGCTGGGGGAGAAGCCCGCGGAGTCGGACACCTACATTGAGTTCATTGGCGACAGCATCCTTTGCGGTCATGGGAATCTCTGCCTCAACGGCGAACAAGGTCAAGGCACCGCGCTCTATGAGGACGGAACCATAGCCTTTGCCTATCTCACCTCCGAGGCGCTCGGTGCCGATTGCTCAATTGTGAGCTGCAGCGGAGTAGGGCTTGACAAGGGCTTTACCTCCTTCAAGGCAACCGATTTTTATCCCATGCAGTCCTACTACCGCAACAGCGCAATCGTTTACGATTTTTCAAGAACCCCCGATCTTGTGGTGATCAATCTGGGCACCAACGATCAAACCAAGGGCTCTGCCAAGGCCGCGGTGATGGAAGGCGTCACCTGTTTGATCGGTATGGTTCGGGAGAAATACGGCAGGGTGAATATTGTTTGGACTTACAATATGATGGGCGACAACAACGTGATCCCGTGGATCCGCGAGGCGATCGAAGCCTTGGGCGGTGAGGGCGCGGGGCTCTATCTGTGCGAGCTGAACCGTGACCGACAGGGGGGGAACGGACATCCCACCGAGGACGGTCACCTGATCGCCGCGCGAAAGCTGAGGCTTTTTCTGCAGGAAAAGAATTTGTTGACCTAAAATTTCAGTCAGAGAGGTTCTGTATGTTATATCCGCAATCCAACCGTTACCGCTGGGTAACGAATCTGAATGGGATCTGGCGTTTCGAGGCAGTGGGGGATTCCTACTCCCCGGCAACCCCCTTGCAGGGGGGCGGTCTCACGGCGGTTCCCGCCAGCATGAATGAGCTGGTTACCGATCCGAGTATTTCCAATCACGTTGGAAGGGTGGTCTACGAGCGAGAGTTCTCAATTCCGCAGCTTCCCGAATGTGAGTATCGGCTGCGATTGGGCGCTGTGAGCCATCGGTGTGAGGTCTTTCTCAACGGAGAAAAGCTGGGAGAGGGGATCAACGGTTATGATCCCGTTGATCTGCAGCTGGAAAAGCTTTCGGAAAAAAACCGACTTACCGTGGTGATCGACAATCGTCTCACCAACCATACCTTCCCCGCAGGTCGCCTGAAGAAGGAGCGGCAGATCATCAACCATGATTTCTATAATTTCACAGGCATCCATCGTGATGTTCTGATTTACACCCGACCGAAACGCTGTATTCAGGATGTTATCATTCAAACCGTTGTGGGAGGCAACTATCACAGAGTTCGCGCAGAGGTTCATACCTCCTGCAAGCGCTTGCATCTGACTGTGTTGGATCGGGATGGAAAAGCGGTTGCCGAATCGGATGGCGGAGAGCTTTGGATCTCCGAGCCCATGTTGTGGTCGCCGGCATCCCCTTATCTCTACACGCTTGCGGTGGAAACCGAATCAGACCGTTATGAGGAGCGCTTTGGAATTCGGCGGGTGGAGGTGAAGGGCGATTCCTTCCTGCTCAACGGCGAGCCGATCTATTTTAAGGGCTTTGGGATGCATGAGGACTTTTTCCTGTTGGGAAAGGGCAACAACGGAGCGGTGAATATTCGCAATTTTGAGCTTTTGAAGTGGATTCACGCCAATTCCATCCGTACCAGCCATTATCCTTACAGCGAGGAAATTCTTTCCTTGGCAGATGAGTACGGTATTTTGGTGATTGATGAGGTTCCCGCGGTTGGCATGAACTGGTGGGAGGAGAATTACGGAGAAAACGGAATTGATGACACCACCCTTGCGTTGCACCGCGAGCTGATCAAACGGCTCCACGCGCGGGATAAAAACCACCCCTCGGTGGTAATGGTGAGTGTTGCCAATGAGGCGGCAACCAACGAGGCGCCTGCTAAGGCGTATTTTGAAAACGTGATGGGCTACGCCCGAGAGCTTTGGGCGCTTCCCATAACCGTTGTGGAGTTTTATCATGCGGAGGAGACGCTTGCTTCGCAGTTTGCCGATGTGATCTGCATCAATCGCTACTTTGGATGGTACTATGACCACGGCGATCTTTCCGTGATCGAGGAGCAAATGAAAAACGAGCTTTGTGGGTGGCATGATCGGTATCAAAGGCCGATCCTTGTCACCGAATTCGGATGCGATACGGTGGAGGGCTTGCACGCTCTTCCTGCCGAGAGCTTTTCCGAGGAGTTCCAATGGGCATATTTTGAAGCGTGCGGCAAGGCATTTGATGCTTGTCCCTTCTGCATCGGTGAGCATCCGTGGGCGTTTGCCGATTTCAAAACCAAGCAGGGGCTCACAAGAGTGCGTGGCAATCGCAAGGGCGTTTTCACCAAGGATCGGCAGCCAAAATCAGGCGCGCGATATTTGCGCGAGCGGTGGAAGAATATTAAATGAGGACAAACAATATGATACATAGAAATGACATTAGGATCAGAGATCCTTTTATCTACACCGATCATGAGCAGGAATGCTACTATATGTACGGCACCACCGAGCTTGAACCGGGGAGCCTTGCGGCGGGCGCGCGCTTCGCGGTCTACCGCTCCAAGGATCTGGAGTATTTTGAAGGTCCCAAGGTGATCTTCGACGGCGCCAAGATCGGCTTCTGGGCAGACCGTGATTTCTGGGCGCCGGAGGTGCATTTCTATAACGGAAGGTTCTATCTGTTCGGTAGCTGTCGGTCTGCTGATCAGCTCAGGGGAACGCAGATCTTTGTCAGCGACACCCCCAACGGTGAATTCACACCTCTCACGGAGCAACCCATCACACCCAGAGAATGGGAGTGCTTGGATGGAACCTTTTGGGTGGAGGATGGGATCCCCTATATTGTTTTTTGCCATGAATGGACACAGGTTGGCAACGGAGAGATCTGGGCAATGCCGCTCACGCAGGATCTGAAGCAGGCGGCAGGGGAGCATTTTCTGCTCTTTCGCGCCTCGGATCATCCCTGTGTCAGCGAGCATCGCGGAAGAGCGGGAGTTTACGTTACCGACGGGCCCTTTCTGTATCGGGAAGGGGAACGGCTGTGTATGACCTGGTCATCCTTCTATCAGGGGCGGTATCTTGTTCTGGAATCGGAAAGCAACTCCCTTCGCGGGGAGTGGAAGCATGGGGAAAGCAAATTTTCCTTCGATGGTGGTCACGCCATGATTTTTCAACGTCTGGACGGCACCCGCATGATCTCGCTTCATCGCCCCAATATTGCCGACGAAGAGCGCCCTTTTTTTCATGAATATTGACATTGGAGGCACTCGGAATTAAAATGAAGAAAAAAACAAAAAAGATTTTATCATTTTTAGTTTTAGCGCTTTTTCTGTCGGTTTTAGCTCCATCTGTAACGGTTTTTGCCGCAACGGTTACGCCCAATGCCGAGCGAATTCTTTGGAGTGAGGATTTCTCCGGAGTGATCAACACCAGCTCCAAGGATAGCGCAGTGAAGGAAAGCAACGGTGTGTGGGCGAATATTTCCTCGGGAAGCTCTGTTACCACGAAAAACGGCTACCTGCAATATACCCCGAAAAAGGACGACGACTTTTTGGACGTTCGATTCCGTTCGATTTATAACTCTGTCCTGAACCTTCGCCGTGATTTTATTTTTTCCTTCAAGGTGAAGCCCGACGAATCGGCAAACCTTGGCAGATTTGCTTGGTACAGCAATTCCGAGGGCGCATCCGGCTCATCGGGCAATGAAACCAATCAGCTTCGTGTGGCGGGGGGCTCCTTCTATACGTATCGTGGTGAAAGCTCCACCCTCAAAGCGGAAAAGGCATTGCCGGCGAATCAGTGGTCGTTGGTTGAAATTGCCTTCAATTATGACCCCGAAGCAATTCCCGATTATTACGCAATCGATCCCTCCATCGGCAAGGGAGCAATCGTTTCCTACACGGTGATGGTGAATGGCGTTGCGCTTTATACCCAGGAAACGGCAGTAAAATTCCAGAACATCGAGAGTTTCCGATGCTTCCGCTATAGCGGTGATTGCGAGCTTGAAATTGATGACGTTCGGGTGGCGGTTGGAAGCACCTCGTTGATGGATATTACCGATCTTACGCCTCCCGCTGAGCCGGAGCCGGAGGAGCCCTCCGATGAGGAGCCTGCCGAGCAGCAGATTTTGTTCCGAGAGGACTTCTCCAAGGGCTCGGTGAACACCTCGGGTTCTCCCGCATCCATTGCGGCTGCAAAGGGGCTGTTCGTTTGCAATGAGAACGGAAGCACCTACACGCTGGAGGATGGCACGCTGAAATATTTGGATCGCCTGAGCTATGATTATATTGATCTGCGCTTCAACAACAGCGGAACGGAGCTGAATCTTGCGCGTGATTTTATTCTTTCCTTCAAGGTCAAGCCCAAAATGTCAAACATCGAAATGAAGTTTTCGTGGCGGAATACCGACTATCAGAAATCTGAGGATCGGGTGCATATTATGAACGGTCGATTGCGGATCAGCGGTGTTTCTTATCCCGAGTATGAGTTCAAAAAGGACGAATGGACGCTGATGGAGATCGCTTTTCATTATAACAAAAACGTAAACTCCATCACGGGAGAGAAGGGCGCCATTGATTCCTACACCGTAATGATCAATGGGAAAGCGATCCAAACGGTTGATGCGGGCATCCGCTTCCATAATATTGATCTGTTCCGCCTTTTCCGCTATAGCTCCTGCGAATTTGAGGTAGACGATCTCACAATTGCAACCAAAAACGATAGTCTCGCAGCATCGGGAGAATATGCCGATTGGAGCCCGAAGGTCTATTTTGTGGATCATGAGTCCGTTGCGGATTATGCTTATTCCTTCTGCGTGGTGGGAGATACTCAAAAGGTTACCAATCATGCTTCGGAGAAACTGTACACACTCTATCGCTGGATTCTGCGGAACGTGGAGCCCAAGAAGATCGGGTACGTTTTCGGTCTTGGCGACATCACCGATACGGATAACGTGCGGGAGTGGGGCGTGGCGCAGGACGCCATTTCCTTACTGGACGGAGTGGTTCCGTATTCTATAATTCGCGGAAACCATGACGGTAGCGAGAATTTTAACTTCTATTTCAACAACAATGACTATAAAAAGCAGTTTGGAGGCTTTTATGGATCTACGATTGAAAATTCATGGCGCGCCATCAACGTGGGCGGCGTGGATTATTTGATGGTCACCTTGGATTTTGGTGCGTCGGATGACGTTCTGGAATGGGCAGGCTCGGTAATTGAGGCGCACCCCAACCATCGCGTGATCGTCACCACGCATGCCTATCTCTACGGCGACGGTACAACCCTGGATTCGCATGATGCCTATGCACCCGAGATCTATATTCCGGGCGCAAACAATGGCGAGGATATCCGCCAAAAGCTGATTACCAAGTATGAAAATATTTTTTTGGTGATTTCGGGTCATATCGCCAGCGACTACGTGATCACCTCCCAGATCACGGGTGATCACGGAAACACCGTAACGCAAATGCTGATCGACCCGCAGGGTGTGGATGGTGATCTCGGCGCCACAGGAATGATCACAATGCTTTATTTTTCCGAGGACGGCAAAGAGATTTACGTGGAAACCTACTCCACCATTCATGAAAAGCACTTCCTGACCGAAAATCAATTTTCCGTTGATCTTGGCAGCTGGAAAACTGTGGGCAGCGAGGAGAACACGGGAGCGGTAACGGGAGAAAGCGTCCCCACCGAGGAGGAAACACATCCCGTCACGTCCCCGAGCGCGGGAGAACCGACCGCAGAGGAGCAAACAGATGCTCCTGCTACGGAAAAATTGGGATGCGGAAGCGCTGTGCGCGGTTACGGATGGTTGCTGTTTGTTCTTGCTGTGATGTTTGTTTGCGTTCGTCGCAGGCGACAGCAGGGCATCTGAAAATAGAAATTCAAGCGGAGCAAGCGAGCGGTTTATTTTCCTCGCTTGTTCCGCTTTTATCAATAAATATTCGGAAAAATATTGAAAATGCCCGGAATATATGCTATACTGTAATTAACGTGGGCGTACTGTGCCTTTTTGTTGAATGGCTTTTCTATTTTAAGGGTTAATTATGGCAAACGAAAAATTATACGACTCCGCTTTGCGCCTGTTGGCTTACAACGGCGACAGCGATGCTCAATACAATATCGCAAAGCACTTTGAAGCCGACGAGGTTGATATAGACCAATCAATTTTTTGGTATAGAAAAGCAGCTTTGCAAGGACACGAGCTTGCAATACAAAAATGCAAGGAATTAGGCGTAGATCTGAACGCACCACTCATTGACCGTGAGGTTATTCGCAAGGAGCTTCAATGCAGATTGTTTCCCCTCGGCTATCTTGGGAAATATAAGTACACAGTTATCTGTACATCATATCAGGGCAAGTGGATACTTTCAAGGCATAAGAAGCGTGACACTTGGGAAACACAAGGCGGTCACATTGAGAATGGCGAAACTCCGCTTGAAGGTGCAAGGCGTGAGCTTTTTGAGGAAAGCGGAATAAAGGATGCAGACATCTATCCCGTGTGCGACTATTGGGGCTTCAACCGCCAATCTTGCTCAAACGGTATGGTGTTCCTTGCAGTCGTTCATTCGCTCGGTGATCTTCCCGAAAGCGAAATGAAGGAAATCAAAGTATTTGACACTCTCCCTGCCGAGCTTACATATCCCCAAACCTCTCCCAAGCTGTACGCAGAAGCGGAAAAGAAACTGAAAGAACTTATTTGAGGACTACAGGAGATAAACAATGACACATTACCTTAATTTGCGTGAACAACCCTTTTCAATGATTGCTAAAGGACTAAAAACCATTGAATTGCGATTATTAGACGAAAAAAGGAAATTGATTTCCGTCGGCGATACATTGATTTTCAAAAATACCAATGATGAAACCGCTACATTAACGTGCATCGTTAAAGAGCTGCATATTTTTGCTAACTTTGAAGAACTGTATCAGGCGTTACCTTTGGATAAATGCGGTTATTTGCCCGAAGAGTTGTCAACCGCTTCTGCCAAAGATATGGAGGATTATTATTCTGCCGA
>SVSC01000105.1 GCA_015064525.1 Oscillospiraceae bacterium | reverse complement strand
CCTCAATCCCTTTCCACACAATCCGCTCCTTCGGCGGGTTCAGGCATGGCTCCAAGTGCTGTTCGTTCATGATTTGGCTCCTCTCCAAAAAAACGCTTTCCCGTTGGGATTGTTCCATTCTATGCGCGAGGCGCCTCGGTTATGAATTAAAGGGAAAGCTCGCCCAGAAAAGCTCGCTCAATTGCCCCGCTTAAAAGCTCGGCAAACAGCTCCACCAAAACGTCGCAGTCCTTGGGAGACACAAAAAAGCTCTTGCCGTTTTCAAGGATTGACACCAGCAACGGATCTGTGACAGTAAGCCCCGATCGCTCCAACGTGTCACACACCAACGTGGAGGAGCTGACCACGGTGGGAACACCGATGGCAATCACGGGCGCGCCAAGAGTTTCCCGATTCAAGGCGCTGCGATGATTACCGACGCCGCTTCCCGGAACAATTCCGCTGTCGGTCAATTGAACGGTGGTTCCCAAGCGCTCCAGACTGCTCGCCGCCAACGCGTCAACCAAAATTATCAGGTCGGGCTTTACTCGCTCCGCCGCCGCTCGGATCAGCTCCGCTGCCTCGATCCCTGTTTTTCCAAGTACGTTTGGAGTAAGGATTGAGAGCGAACCGCAACCAAAGGAAGAAAACAGCTTTGGCTCCAGATCCTTCAAATGCCGTGTGGCGGTGAGCCTCAGCGCTGTTTGCGGTCCAACGGCATCCGCCGTCAGCTCTTGATTTCCCAGTCCCACGGCAAGAATACTCCTCTGCTTCAACGGCTTTTCCGTCTCTCCGCATAACGAAAGAATCTCCTCGCTCAGTCGATCCCCCCACCGATCCAGCTTTTCCGCATCCGCGTACCGAATGGAGCGAAGCGTAACGGTAACGTAGGTACCCGTCGGCTTCCCGAGCGCCTCGGTTGCCTCGGGGCTCACGATAACCCGTTGAAACCGTAGCCCATCCGCTTCCTCATCGGTAACCTCCACTCCCGCCACCGCCGTCTTTAGCCGCTCAAAATTCTCAACTGCAAGGTCGCTGTTTACATATTTTTCCATTTTTAAAGTCCTCCTTTTCCCTTTTTTGGAATTTTGATCAGATTATTAACAATTTATACATTAAAAAAATCGAGAAACTATTGAAATTTGATATAATTTATTGTATAATATATAGGTAACTGTGGCGTTTTTGCGCCAAAACCGATTTTCTTTTCACAAGGAGGTTTCCCCAAGCCATGACGAAGCGAATTTTAGCGTTCACTCTCTGTCTCGTAATGATCTGCACCTGCCTGTTCGGCTGTGCGGAGAAGGATCCCAATGACCTCGGTGCGTACATCACCATGTTCCTCACCGATGACATCTATGACTTCGACCCCGCCAACGCGTACTACAACTCGGATGCCAACAACGTTCTGAGCATGATGTACGACACGCTCTTCAAGCTGGATGAGAATGGCAAGGTAAAAAAATCTCTTGTTGATGATTACAAAATCGTGGAAAACAAGGATGCCAACGAATACTACATCGAGTTCACCTTGAAGGAAGCATACTGGAGCGTAAAGGATCAGCTCACCGCCGAGGACATCGTGTTTGCTTGGAAGCGCCTGGTTGACTTCCGCAACAACTACGATTCCGCTTCCCTGCTCTACGACGTGAAGAACGCTCGCGCCATCAAGGAGGGCGACGTTTCCATCGACGACTTGGGTGTTGAGGCTGTTGAGAACCTGGTTGTGAAGGTTTCCTTCGACGGTCCCATTGACTACGATCAATTCTTCCTGAACCTGACCAGCGTTGCTACCGCTCCCCTTTTGAAGCGCTACGTGTCCACCAATACGGACTGGGCAAAGAAAGGAAGCACCATCGCAACCAGCGGTCCCTTCAAGCTGGGCAAGGTTCTCTATTCCGAAACCGGTGAGACCGTGTTCGATGACAACGCCCTGAAGAAGGACGGCACCGTCGGAACGGTTAAGAACAACAAGGTTAAAACCATTTCTTATTTCATTCTGGAGCGCAACAGTTACTACTACCGCGATACCAAGCGCGATGATATCGACGAATCGGTAACACCCTACCGTTTGCTGGTGGATTGCACCAAGACCCCCGATCAGCTTCTCACCGAGTTCAAGGAAAACCGACTGTTCTACATTGGCAATATTCCGCTGGCGCTCCGCACCGGTGAAAACGCTGAATTTATTAAAAAGGAAGCAGAAATTACCAACGCCCTTTCCACACTCGTTCTTCAGTTGAATGAGAACGCAATGATCGAGGACGGCGGAACCGGCTCCTACCTCTTTGCCAACACCGCGGTTCGTCAGGCGCTTTCCATGGCGATCGACCGTACCGCAATTGCCAACGCAATCGTATTTGCAGAAGCGGCAACCGGTTTGGTTGCTCCCGGCGTGTTTGAGGAAGGTACCTCCGGCGATTTCAGCACCTCCAAGCTGGCAGGCAAGCTGCTGAGCGGCTCTGCAAACGTGGCTGCTGCACAGGCGCTCCTCACCGAGGCAGGTATCACTCCCTCCAAGTACTCCTTCACCATTAAGGTTGCCGCTTATGATGAGGTACACATTACCGCGGTTGAAGCGGTTGCCAAGGCATGGGGCGCCGAAGAAGGCGGACTCGGCTTTAACGTAACCGTTGAAAAGGTGAACACAATCGAGAATAACGACTATTTCAGCCAGACCGACTCGGTTCCCCCCGATGTTTGCGACGATCTCTTCATTGAAAACGTGCAAAGAGGTTTGTTTGAGGTTGTGGCGATGGATGCGACCGCATTCTCCGCCGACGCCTACTCCGTGCTTTCCAACTATGCATATGCGTTCTCCGGATCCATGTTCTCCGATACCCTCAAGGATATTTACGAGTACAATCCTCATATGAACGGATATGACAGCGTTGCCTACAACGTTCTCATTGAGGCAGCCTACTATATTCCCTACTTCGCGAATTTGGAAAAGCTTGCCGCTGATTCTTATGTTGTGACCCATGCAGCAACCCAGCCCTACGTTCAGTCTGCCGCTGTTGCGCTGAGAAAGCTCAGCGACGCCAGAAATAACGCAGGCAGCGTGTTCGGTCAGGCAAGCACCGATCTGAATCCTACCGCTACCGAGGATGGCATTATTCCCACCGTTGCCGTTTCCACTGTGGAAGCAACCATTCAAGCAATTTCCGAGCAGTTCTCCGCCCTCACCCTTGCAAGCAAGCAGGCAGTGAAGAACATTGTTGCAGCGCAGGCTGATGGTGCCTTGACAACCGCTTCTCAAGCCGCTTCTCAGGAAATTCTTACCCGCATTGAGGCTTCTCAGTCTGCCTTGAATACCGCGCTGAAGGACGTTGAGAAGGCTGTAGCGGCAGAAGAAAACAGCGTGAAAATCAATAAGGACAAGAACAAATCCGAGGCAGAAAAGGAAAAGGCAGCCGCTGATGCCGCAGCCGCGCTGGAAACCGCGCTGGCAAGCGCAAAGGCAGCTCTCACCTCCGCGCAGAACGTTCTTGCCGCCGCTGACGCCGCTGTTACCGCAATGGATGCAGTAAAGAATGCCGCAAATCAGAAAACACTGAAGGAGCTGGTTAAGGAGATCTACGATGCGAACGGCATTGTTCCCTCCACCAAGTCCTCTAAGTGGGCTGAGCAGAGAGCCATCCTGCTCCACAAGGCAGAGAATCTGCTGATGACCGATCTTCCTGTGATCCCCCTGATCTTCAACAAGGATGCGGTTATCATTAACACCAAGCACCTTTCCAAGGTGGACAGCACCTACTACGCTCCCGCATACTTCAGAAAGACCAAGCTGAAGGATTACACCGACTATATGTACTATGATGCGGAAGCAGAAAAGAATGAGTCGATCTTTAAGAAGTTCCCCGAAATTCAATGGGATAAGATCGGTCAGTAATTGAATTAAAAAGGTCGCGTTGCCGTTGAAAAAACGGCCGACGCGACCTTTCTTTTAACACAAGATGGGAGCTGTTGCAGTTGGATGCAACAGCTCCCATCTTGATACGTATGCTTTTTTATCTCTGTACTCTTCCCGAGCCGTCTCCGCCTGCCAGCTTTTCCACCTCGGAAACAGACACACGGTTGTAGTCTCCCTCAACGGTGTGCTTCAGGGCAGATGCCGCTACCGCAAACTCAATCGCCTGCTGGGTGGTCTTTCCGTTCAACAGAGCGTAGATCAAGCCGCCTCCAAAGGAGTCGCCGCCGCCTACACGGTCAACAATGTGCAAATGATAGGTCTTGGAGAAGCAGTAGCTCTCCCCGTCATAGAGCATTGCCGCCCAGTCGTTATCATTGGCGGAAATCGAGGTGCGAAGGGTGATCGCAACCTTTTCAAAGCCGAATTTTTCCATCAGTTGCTTGGCAACCGACTTATATCCCTCGTGATTCAGCTTGCCGCCGTAGATATCGGTTCCCTCTGCCTCAATGCCAAACACGTCCTTTGCGTCCTCCTCGTTTGCAATGCAAACGTCAACGTATTGACAAAGCACGGTCATCGCTTCCCTTGCCTCTGCTCTTGTCCAGAGCTTTCCTCTGTAGTTCAGGTCACAGGAGATCTTTACTCCCTTTGCCTTCGCGGCAACGCACGCCTGCTTGCAGATCTCCACCATGTCACCGCCCAGCGCAGGCGTGATACCGGTGAAATGGAACCAATCGGCTCCCTCAAAAATCCGATCCCAATCAAAATCCTCGGGCTTTGCTTCCGCAATGGCAGAGTGCGCGCGGTCGTAGATGCAAACCGAGCCTCTCTGGGAAGCGCCCTTTTCGAGAAAATAAATTCCCACTCTGTCACCGCCGCGAACGATCTCCGAGGTATCCACGCCAAAATAGCGGAGAGAATCCACAGCAGCCTGTCCAATGGCGTGCTTGGGGAGCTTCGTTACGTAGGTGCTATGCAAGCCGTAATTCGCCAGAGAAACCGAAACGTTCGCCTCACCGCCGCCAAACGTTGCCTGCAGCTGATCGTTCTGGAAGAAACGGTAATAGCCGTTGGGAGCCAGACGAAGCATCAATTCTCCAAAAGTCACAACCTTCATGCCTTGATAACCTCCATCAATTTTTCACAATTTTCTTTGATATTTCCTTTCATCATAAAGCTGCCGCCAACGGCAACGATCTTATCAAACGCAAGATACTCGTTAATGTTGCTCAGATCAATGCCACCTGTGGGCAGGAATTTGACCTGCGGGAAGGGCCCCGACAGTGCCTTGAGGGCGGAAAGACCGCCATATACGTTCGCGGGGAAGAACTTTACCGTGGTGATCCCCAGCTCCAGCGCCTGCATGATCTCGGTGGGAGTCACGCACCCCGGAAGATAAGGAACGTCCGCTTCACGGCAAATCTCCGCCACGGCGGGAGAAAGCCCGGGAGACACGATAAAGGAGGCTCCCGCCTCAATTGCCTGCTTTGCCTGCGCGGCGTTGACAACGGTTCCCGCTCCAATGTGCATTTGGGGAAATTTCTCTGCCCCCAAGCGAATTGCCTCAGCGGCGCAAGCGGTTCGGAAGGTGATCTCCGCCGCGGGAAGACCGCCGTCGCAAAGCGCCTGCAGAGTGGGAACGGTATCCTCAATATCCTTGATCACCACCACGGGAACCGCGCGAATGGTGTCGAACATATTTTGACTGTTCATATACGTACATCCTTTCTAATTCAGTTCGCTTGATAACCGCCGTCCACTTCACGGTAGCCCGCTCTGCCAAGCAGCTCCTTCAGGGCATTCACAGCTGCGTCAAACGCCTGATCATTGGTTTCAAAGAAAAATTTATGCTCCATTTTCTCGCCGTCGATGTCCTGATACGATCCGAACACCTTCAGGTGCGGCTCTACTGTGAGGATCGTATCCCGATCCTTCAAGCGTTCCAAAAGCGTTGAAATCTGTCCGTCTCCATGACCTGCGGGAACCAACTGCCCCGTTTTCAGAACAACGTCCTTCACGTGAAAATAATCGCATCTGTCGCAGAAGCGATCCAGAGTTTGATCAGCGGTTTCTCCTGTTTGCAGGAAATTAGCGGGATCGTAGACAAACCGTAAGCCCTGAACGCTTTCCATAAGGTCGGCAACCCGCTCTGCGGTATCGCCGTAAATCCCTTTCTCGTTTTCGTGACAGAGCTTCACGCCATATTCGTTGGCAATCTCCACCATACGGGAAAGATACTCCAACACGCGAGAACGATCCCCATATGCTTTTTTGAAGCTAAACATTCGGATCCGATCGGTTCCGTAGATCAAAGCCAATTCACACAAATGACGAAGCTGATCCTCCACAGGAGCAAAGCGCTCATCCAGATCCACCTTTCCAAGGGGAGATCCCAGAGCGGAAAGCGTGATTCCCTCCCGATCCAGCTCGGCGCGCATCGCCCTTGCCTCTGCCTCGGTGAAGGTACTGATGTTTTTTCGATCAACCGACCGAAGCTCCATCATGGACAGCCCGTTCCGATGTAACGCCTGTAGCTGCTGAGACAGCGAATCCCCAGCCTCGTCTGAAAAAGCGCTCAACCGTATCATGCAGCATCCTCCGTTTTCACTTCAAAAATCAAACTCATTATACACCATTTCTTCAAAAAAGTCCAGTAGTTTTCCAAAAAAACTCTGTTTTTTGTTGACTTTTATTTTATCACATGGTATAATTTTTGTAACATACAGAAATAAGGAGAGCAATTTTTATGATCATCGGCGCACAACTCTATACCGTCAGAGATTACACGAAGAATCTCCCCGCTTTTGAGGAAACGCTGAATCGGATCGCCGACATCGGCTACAAAACCGTTCAGGTTTCCGGAACCTGCGAGTTCCCCGCGGAGTGGCTGGCAAGCACGCTTCAAAAAGTTGGTCTGCAATGCGTGCTGACCCACGTAAAGCCCCGTCTCCTCATGGACGATGCCGCAAGCGTTTGCAGAGAGCATTTGCTGTTCGGCTGCAAAAACATCGGACTGGGAAGCGCAGGTGTGAAGAATTTTGACGAGGACTCCTATACCGATTTTGTGAACCGCTTTCTTCCCGTGGCAAAGCGGCTGAACGAAAACGGCGGACTTCTCTTTTTCCATAACCACGCCTCTGAATTTGTTCGCTCGACAAACGGAAAAACCTACCTGGAACGAATGACCGAGGATTTTGCCCCCGAGCTTCTCCATTTTACGCTGGACACCTACTGGGCGCAGTTTGCGGGTGCCAACCCTAAGGATTGGCTGAAAAGGCTTGCGGGACGGGTGGAATGCGTTCATTTGAAGGATCTTGCCCTTACCCCCGAGGATTGGAGGCATCGCATGGCTCCCGTTGGAAGCGGAAACATGGATTTTGAAGGAATTATTCAAGTGGCGGATGACTGCGGCGCGGAATTCCTTTTGGTGGAGCAGGACGATTGCTACGGTGAGGATCCCTTCCTCTGCTTGAAAAAAAGCTACGATTATTTGAAATCCTTGGGATTGAACTGATAAAGGAGAAAACAACATGAAACAGGTACGTCTCGGCATGATCGGACTTGGAAATATGGGGTCCTCTCATGCAAGAAAGCTAATCGACGGCGCTTGCCCCGAGATTCGATTGACCGCGGTTGCGGACATCAAGCCCGAACGGTTGGAATGGGCTAAAAAAGAGCTTGGAGCAGAGCTTCCCGTCTTTTCCTCCGCAACCGCTATGATGGATAGCGGCTTGGTGGACGCGATCTGCGTGGCAGTTCCGCACTATGACCACCCCACGCTTGCCATTGAAGCCATGCAAAAGGGATTG
>SVSC01000104.1 GCA_015064525.1 Oscillospiraceae bacterium | reverse complement strand
CTCCCCGATGAAACGCCCTGCTGCACCTCCGACCCCTATACCTCGGTGGACAAGACGCAGTTCTACGCCAACTATACCCCCGCCTGCTGCTATCAGAATGCCGTCTACCGCACCGCCCACTCCCTGATGTCGGGCTCAATCGCCAAGCAGGATCAAAAGCCAACGGTAGCTCCCAACCGTCCCACAGAAAACGGTCAGTACATTCGCAACACCTCTGCCATCTATCAGAATGACGGCAACACCTATTGCGTTTTAGATGCCAACGGAAACGTGGTGAACCGCATCTTCAAAAACGGAGGCTACGTAACCCTTGAGGAGGTAGCGGCGTACGTTTACGCTTTTGGTGATATTCCCGCCAACTATACCTCCAAAAAAACCGCCAGCCCGTCCTCCAACCCTTGGGGAGAGTATCTGCGCCTCAACCACACAAGCTTCTCGGGCAGCACAAGCAAATACCCCTATGAGCCAGAGCTTCCCAATATCAGCGGTTGTGGCGGCTCTCTGCGGTATTTTGAGATTGATATTGGCACCACAGGCACCGATTGCGATCCCAACTACTTTGTTACCGACTACAACAACGGCTCCCGCATCACCCGAGGCGCGGCACGGATCGTTTATGCCCGCTTCAACGGCAGCGCCGCCATCGCCAACCCCAATGAGCGCTATGTGTTCTACACCTACAATCACTACAACGATTTTCAGGAGTACCTGAACTATGAGGGTGGCTGGGGAGAAATGTTCGGAAACATCACGGGAGGCGGCACGCTTTCCAGCAAGTCTCACTACAACCCCACCCCCTACGTTTCCGTCACTCGCGTTGATCTCCGCGCCCGCGCGGTGCTTTTCGCCACAGAGCCCCCTGCGGTCGAGAGCAAAGAAAATCGAGCGGCATAACCCCCACCAACCGAATCGTCCGAAAACGTCAAACGAGGTAATCTATGGAACATTTCGATGAATTATTAACACAATACGCCTTAAACAACGCGAATTATCAAAAATGGCGTCGGGAACACACAAAGATGTTCGGAAGCTTGTTCTCCTCCGCCTTTGAGGATCAGCCTGAGGCGCAAATTCATCTTACCGCCGCATTGATCAATATTTCCATGCGGGATTTTGAAAAAGCAATTCCCAAGCTTGAGCTTCTGGAGAGCCTTTGCGCCTGCGAGCGGGACTACACGGCAATTCATTTTTTTAACGGACTGAATTATGAACTGCTTGAAAACGAAGAAAAAATGAATGCGTATTACCAAAAGCTATCCCCCTCCGATCTGCCAACCGCCATTCCGCTTGCCCTGCGCCCCTACTACAGAACGGCAAAGTTCGCACAGCGAGACTCCGAATGCAGTAAGTCCGTCTATTATTATCAAAAGGCGCTCTCCTTCTTTGACGGTAACACCACCGATGAAAAGAGCCGAGCCGCCATCGGACAGATTATCTATGATATCGCGACAATTTTTCTGTATATGCATCAATACGATGCCTGCGAAAAATATCTGGAGTTATCCAAAAAGTACGATCAGGGCAACAATCAGCACAGAACCTACGTAACGTCAATTTTATACGCGGTTCAGGGAAAGCAAGCGGAAAGCCGCGGTCTTCTCAACCAAATGAGCGCCTTCCTGAGGCAGAATTGCGAGCCCATGGTGGAGGCAATCCTTGCGCAAAAGGATCCGCATTATTGCGTCGTGCCGCAAAGCAGATCGGAATATGCCGCATTTTGGCGTGAAATGACCCTCCAAAAACAAGCGCTTGAGGAGCAGATCTCAGCGGGATGCACGCAGGAAGCACAAGCGCAGATCTCAAGGCTGTTAACCGCCGCCCTCCCCTTTATGAAACGGAATCTCACTTGTCGCATTGAAGCAGAGGGAGAAGCAATTACCGTTTTCTGCAAAAATTACTGCGTGAAATCGCTGATATCCGAATATGAAATTCTACTTTCCGAAATACCGAAGCATTTTCAAAACTGGAAATTTGTTTCCATAAAGTATTTTGAGAGCTATTCGATCGAATAAGCTGATTCCACCGAAAAAAGCAACCCGCGCGATCGTGTTCATCGCGCGGGTTGCTTTTTGAAAATGAGGTATTTCGTCTCTCTCATGAGAGCGCGTTTTCCTTTCGCTTTTCCGGCAGCTGGGACAGCACGATTGCCGCAAAAATGACAATGCACCCCAAAACACCGTAGAGGTTGATGGAGGCATCTACCCGAAGCTCTTGACGAATGGGAAGCAGGTTCCAAGCCACTCCTCCCAGCAGACTGAATAACGATTCGGTTGACAGCAGGATCGCCGCGCGAGTCGGATTTTTTGCCATCCGCTGACCGATGATCTGCCCTGTATAGCCTACGCCCGTGGACAAAAGTCCGCAAAACAAGATCGCCCAAACGCCATTTTTCAGAGCATCCACCGAGGGAGAGCCCAGCAAAAACGCCGCGATCAGGTTCAGCCCACCGCAAACCAAAAACTGACAGCAGGCAAACCGAAGGGGGCTCACGCGAGGCGCAAAGCGCTCGATCACAATAATATGCAGCGCCCAGAAGAATGCCCCCAAAAGAATCAACGCCTCCCCTGCCCCGAAGGTGAGGGTTGCTGTTCCGTTGAAGCAAAGCAGATAAAGCCCTACCACCGCCAGCACCGCTCCAAGCCAAACGCGGAGCCCCGAGTGCTTCTTGAAAAACAGAAAATAAAGAATGGGAGTGAGTACGGTGTATAGCCCCGTGATAAAGCCTGCCCTTCCCGGATTGGGCGTGTACTCCATGCCGTATTGCTGCAAAAGCGCCGCCACGAACAGCACTCCGCCGCCGCACAGCCCTGCCATAACAGTCGCGCGCCAACGCGCACGGTCGGCTTTTTCGCGGTCAAACACAAGGCAAATCGGAATTAAGGCAACCCCTCCCAACAGAAAACGGGAGGCATTGAAGGTGTAGGCATCCAGATATCGCGCTCCGAAAACCTGCGCCACAAAGGCACATCCCCAGATGCAGGCGGTGAGCAGAAGCACCGCCGAGGAAGCAAGCTGTTTTTTCACGCCGCTCCCTGCCCTTCCTCTCTGCCGATCGCCGCGTTGAAGTAAGCAACGGCAGTGGCGTGAAGCTCGCTGTTGGAATATGCCCCCAGCGTGGGATAGGTGAGCATCAGAATGGTGTCGTCGGGTAGTCCCTTCACGGCATCATAGCTTTTGTAGAGAGCGGTATCCTTCAAGGGAACCGTTTCCACAATCCGCACCTTCCCCTCAAACATGGTTTCATAAACGTAGGGACTCACCAGCCAAACGGCGCAATCTCCCGTCATGATATAGGTTTGCATGGTCTTGATCCGCTCGGTATTGTATTGCTTTGCCGACATCATGGAGCTTTTATCCACCTTCTCCTCCCCCGTTTCGGGATCAATATAGGTGTATAGCTCGGTCAGCTGCTCCTCGGTAAAAATGGAAAAGGTGGCAAGACCAACCGCGCTGTCGCCGTTGCCGTCCAGGTCGATGGTGCAGGTGTCGCTCAGCACTTGATTCAATCCACTCTGCTCCGCCTCGCTGAACAGAAAATTGCCCGCGTAGGTCACCGTCATATCCGTGGGCGTTTCCGAGGCGCATTGGGAAAGGGTGACGATCAGGGTGAATAGGATAAACGCCACTCCGATCGTTGGCCATTTGTAATGATACCAATAATTATCCAGCCACTTGAGAAATTTGGATTGCTCCTTGATTTCGGGAGCGTTTGTTTTTTCTTGATTCATAGCCACGTTCCTTTGTTTTATGAGCGGCAAATGCCTTCACCGCACTTGAAAAAAGCGCGAAACACACGGTTCTGCCGTTTGTTCCGCGCGGTGTATTCTCAGATATCAATCAGGATCTGGTAACCTCAAGAACGCGGATCTTCAGCGTTCCCGCAGGCGTTTCAATGTCCTTTTCCTCACCCGAGCGCATACCGATCAAGCCCGCGCCAACGGGAGACTGATCGGAGATCTTGCCCTCCAGAGGATCTGCCTCGTTGGAACCAACCAAGGAATAGGTGATCTCCGTATTGGTGTCTACGTACAGAAGCTTTGCGGTAGAGCCAAGACTGATCACGTCGTTGTCTGCCGTAGCTTCATCCATAATCACAGCATTTTCCAGCTGTTCCTCCAGCTCCTTGATACGGGTTTCGTTTTTGGTCTGCTCGTTTCTTGCTTCATCGTACTCGGCGTTCTCCGAAAGGTCTCCGAAGGATCTCGCAACGGCGATATCGTTCTTAATCTTCTCTCTCAATTCGCCTCTGCGGTATTTCAGTTCCTCCAAAAGCTTCTGATATCCTTGTTGTGTGTAGGTGATTTTCTTTCCCTTTGCCATGATAAATGTTCTCCTTTGTATTCTTATACGGATTATTTTTTGCTGATCAAAAGATTGATCGCCGTTTGCAATTGCGCATCCTGCGATTGTGGGAGAATGACGAGCGGCTGCTTTTTTGCCTCCTCGCTCAGCTCCACGTAAGTGTCCGGCTGAATTCCGATATCGTGATAGGAATCCGCGCGGTTGGTTTTATACGCATAAGTGGTGAGCTTGATATACCCCACAATCCCTTCAAACGGGATCCTGCGGGTGGATTGCATAATTCCCTTTCCAAAGGTGGTAACTCCCACAACGGGAGCAAGCTGATAATCCTGCATGGTTGCCGTGAAAACCTCCGCCGCGCTGGCGGTACCCTTATCGCACAGAACAACCATGTTCAAGTTCCGATACATTCCGATCTCGCTTTTCAAAACGCTGCAGGCAGCGTAGTCTCCCGAAAAAGAGGTTGGCTCCACCAAATAGGAATGCACCACGTTTTCATTTTTGTCAATGGCGCTCAGCACCAGATCTCCTTCCCTCAAAAAGTAGGAAAGAACCGCCTTAATGGATTGCAGGTCGCCACCGGGATTTCCCCGAACGTCGAACACAAAATAGGCAACGCCCTCCGCGATCATCCCGTTCACAACCTGTTTCAGCTGTTGCGGAGTTTTCAGATCAAAAGAAGAGATCGAAACGATTCCAACCTCCGGATGATTCTCCGCCAGCTCTCCTCTCACCGAAAGGGCCTCGTAATGCCCGCGTATAAGCGTTTGCTCATGAGTGGCGTAGCCACCGTTGCTTTCGCGGTACACGCCAATCCGCACAGAGCTTCCCGCTTCTCCGCGAATCAGAGCAACCGCGCCGTTATACCCCAAGCTGTCCACAGTTTCCAGCGCGCCGTTCGACTCTACCGCGTAGATATAGTCACCAACCCGCAAATCAGCGTTTGCCGCTGACGAGCCCTCATGAATCTCAATGATCTGAAACACCAACTGAGAGCCTTCTCCCACCGTGATTTCGGTGTTGACAACCGAAATACCGATGCCGCAGTATTCCGCGTTGTTTTCCTCCACCAGCTGAAGGTATTCCTCCTCGGTGTAGTATCTGGCGTAGCGGTCTCCGCTGGCGGCAACGTAAGCTTGGAATGCCGCCTCCAGCATTGCCTCCCGATCCATGGTGTTGGCATAGTAGGAGTAGAGGTCGATCACCGCCTCCAGCATTTGCAGATTGCTTGCCGCTTGAGAAATCTCACCGCTGAGCGAATCAATCACGTCCTGCTTTTCCTGCAGGCGCGCCAAATAGTCCTTCCGCCAAAGCGCGGAGGTGACCAGATAGGTGGTGAGAATCGACACCACCAAGAAACAGCAAAGCGCCAGCAAACCAAGCTTCAGGGAAATCCTTCTCTCCTGCGGCTCGGAGGACGCATTGTCCTCGCCTGCGGGATCGGCACTCACCGAAGGGGATGGCGCAACGGACTCCGCAGGCGTCTCCGCGGCATTGGCATCCTTGTTTGCTTTGCATTCCGTTGTTTGATTTTCTTGCTCCGCCTCATCCTCTTTTTCGGGGGCGGGCGAGTCTTCTTCCGTTGGAGTCGGTTCTTTTTCTTCCTCGTTCATGCCGAGCTCCTTTCCGAGAGTATCCGCTCTCGATCATAGTTTACGGTTCAACGGCATCCCTTATGCGAGAGCCGCAAAAAACAGTACAGAAGCGAAATGCGCTCCCGTTAGGCGGCGCATTTCGCTTTCTGCAACGGTATCTCGGTGATCAGAACTTGATGGGCTTGGAATTCAGATACTTCTTCACCATCAGCGCCACCTTAAAGGTGATGGCATGCTCAAACTCACGCAGATCCAATCCGGTCAGCTTGCGGATCTTCTCCAAGCGGTAAACCAGCGTGTTGCGATGCACAAAGAGCTTTCTGGAGGTTTCGGAAACGTTCAGATTATTCTCAAAGAAGCACTGAATGGTAAGCAGCGTTTCACGGTCGAGCGACTCCAAGCTTCCCTTCTTGAAAACCTCCTGCAAAAACATTTCGCAGAGCGTGGTGGGGAGCTGATAGATCAAGCGCCCGATTCCAAGATTTTCATAGCTGATAATGCTCTTCTCGGTTTCAAACACCTTTCCAACGTCCAGAGCAACCTGCGCCTCCTTGTAGGCTCTTGCAAGATCCTTGATATTCTCCACAACGGTGGAAATACCAATGGCAACCTTGGTGTAGAACTCGGCGGAAAGCGTGTCGGCAATGTTGGTGGCAATTTTTTCAATATCCTTGCTCTCGGTGCCGGGCTTAATGTCCTTCACCAAAACGATATCATGCTCTCCAACGCTGATCACATAATCCTTAGACTTATCGGGGAACATATTCTGGAGCATCTCAAAGGGCATCATATCGGTTTTACCGTAGAACTTGATGAGGAAAACAATCCGCATCTCCTCGGTGTTGAAATGAAGCTCCTTGGACTTGATATAAATATCGCTGGGCAGAATATTATCGAGAATGATATTCTTGATAAAGGAGCCCTTGTCATACTTTTCATCGTAGAGGTTTTTGATATTGCCCAGAGAAATTGCCAACAACTTTGACATCTTCTCCGCCATTTTATCCTCACCCTCAACAAACACGATGTAATCCGCCTTGTTGCCGCCAACGATGGAACGGTAGGTGCAGCCGCCCGAGGTGATGATATCCCCCGTGTAGCTCAGCTCATCCCGCACCCCCTGACGGATCTCTCCGATGCGAACCAACTCGGAGCAAGCAATGATCACGCCGTTTTCATCGATCACACCGATCACGCGGTCGATCGCATCCTTCATTTGATGAATCACGCCTTGAAACAGTTTGTTAGACATTTTTTCTCTCCCTATCAATATATTCGATCTTCAGCGATGTAAAATTCCAACTATATTTTACACCATTATTTGTGATTTTTCAATAGGTTTTTCAATATTTTTCCTAATTTTCACAATTTTTTTCATGCACAATGTATGCGAGGTCAAAAAAACGAGTGGCTTGGGGGCATAAAATTGTGTAAAATCGTCCTTTTCCGTCAAGAAAGCTCAAATTCGTACGCCAGACAGCTCAAAACAAAGGACGCCGCCGTTTCGGTTCGCAGAATTCGTTTGCCCAATCCAACGGGGATCATCCCCGACTCTCGCGCGCGTTCCGCTTCTCTTTGGGAAAATCCGCCCTCGCTGCCAACCATAATCGAAACGGTTTTCGGAATTCTCCCCAGCGAAGCCCTCACTCGCCGCAAAACGCGGGGCAACGGCTCGGTTCCCTCCCCCTCATAGCAGAAAAGAGGAAGCTCAGCCGCGGTTGCCGCCCGCAATGCCTCCGAAAAGCCCGTTGGGGCGCTGACAGTGGGAATGATACCCCTGCCGCATTGCTTTGCCGCCTCAACG
>SVSC01000103.1 GCA_015064525.1 Oscillospiraceae bacterium | reverse complement strand
TCACTCGCGACGAGGCGTCCGAGCGAATTCGCATGGCGGGCGGAAAAACAGCGGGGTCGGTGTCCTCCAAAACCTCTTTCGTGGTGGCAGGCGAGGCGGCGGGCTCCAAGCTCACCAAGGCAAAAAATCTCGGGGTGACCGTGATCGACGAGGAAACGCTGCTTTCCATGCTGGAAAGAGGCTCGGCATCCCCCGAGGCATAAGGAGATAGAATGAAGCATAGCACATTGGTGGTTCTTGCCGCGGGGCTGGGAAGCCGTTTTGGCGGCAATAAGCAGATCTCACGGGTGGGGCCGGACGGGCAATGCCTGATGGAGTATTCGATTTACGATGCTCTGGAGGCGGGGTTTGACCGCGTTGTCTTTGTTTTGAAGGCGGATATGGTGGACACCGTGAGAGAGCTGCTTGGAAACCGTGTTTCCAAGCGGGCGCGGGTGGATTACGCCGTGCAGGATTTTCACAGCATTCCGAATTTTTATACCGTTCCCCGTGAGCGGCAAAAGCCCTTCGGAACGGTTCATGCCGTTCTTTGCGCCGCGCCCTACCTGGACGCGCCCTTTGCCACGATCAACGCCGACGACTACTACGGCAAGGAGGTTTACCGAATTCTTCACCGTCTGCTGTCAGAGGCGCGGGATGAACGGGACGGCGCGATGGTGCCGTACGTTTTGGGTAACACCATGAGTCGAAACGGAGGCGTTACCCGCGGGATTTGCAGAGTGGAGCAGGGGAGACTTTTGCAGGTGGACGAAACGAGAAATATTCGCTACGCCGAGGATGGTGCCATCATTGGAGATCGCGGGGAGCTTTCGCCCGATGCCCTGGTGTCGATGAATATCTGGGGCTTCCGAGAAGACTTTCTTCCGCGGATGAAGCTCTATTTTGAGGATTTTCTCAAGGGACTTCCTCAGGATGAGCTACGGGCGGAGTGTCTGCTTCCCGTTATGGTCAACGATCTTTTGAGCGCGGGAGAGCAACGGATTCGAGCCGAGCGCTCCAACGACGAATGGTTCGGGCTTACCTACCGCGAGGACGTGGCGATTGCCGAGGCAAGCCTCAAGGCGCTCCACGCCAAGGGAAACTATCCAAAAAAATTGTTCTAAGAGCTTTCAAATTGTAGATCGAACGCTTACAAGCGCGTCTAAATCGCATCGCGAATTTGAAGAACAAAACCTCTCCATTGTTGAGGAAAATATTTCTCAAAAGAAATTTGCGCAGTAAATTCGCAGATTGCAGGCAAAATTAACGTTTGAATCCACAAAACGCTACAGCTTTGTTTACAATTTTCGGGAAGATCAAATTTATTTTTAATTTGATCTTCCTTTTTTCGTTTGGAAAGGAAAAACTTAAAAAAAGGGGCTTTACAATTCATTGTTGGGGTGCTATAATAGTGAGGGCTTGTCCTCGCGTTGAGGGCAACGGAATGGTTTATGAGAGAGGTGTTGTGACGTGAATAAGGAAACCGCGAAAAACATCTGCGCGGATCTGCTCTATGCCATTGTGGCGGGCGTGATTGTTGGATCCGCGTATTTCTTCTTTCAGAACAGCAACGGTTTTGCGCCGGGAGGGGTTGGGGGACTTGCAACCATCACCCACCATTTGCTGTCGGATTACGTGAGCTGGTCGGTGTTGATGGTTGCCTTCAATCTGCCGATTTTTGTTTTGGTGAGCGTGATGATCAACCGTAAGCTGGGCTTGATGCTGATCCTCTATATGCTGGTGCAGTCCTTTATGCCGCAGGCATGGGGCTTGGTGGGGGCATTGCCCTATTGCGCGGTGAACAACGGCGATGACTTTAACATTGTGTTCGCTTGCATTGCAACAGGTGTGGTATCGGGCTTTGGCTTTTCGCTCATGCTTCGTCGGTTTGGCGCCAGCGGCGGCACCTACGGCATTTCTGCTCTTCTGAAAAAAGCGCATCCCGAGCTGAATATTGCGTACGTCTCCTTCATTATGGACGCCTGTGTGGTTTGCATTGCCTTCTTTGTTTACGGTATGAAGGCAACGCCCACCATTTGCACGCTGTTGAACCTTTTTATCGCCAACGTGATCGTGGACCACGGCTTGAGCGGTATCAAGAACGGCTATAAATTCGAGATCGTTACCACTCGCCCCGAGGAGCTTTCCGCGGAGCTGATGAGCCGATTGGAGCGGGGCGTAACGGAAATTCGCGCCCATGGAATGTACTCTGATACCGATCGCTTTATGCTGGTATGCATTGTTCACAAGCGGCAGATCGGCGAGGTGATGAAGATCATTCGGCAATATCCCGACACCTTTGCTTGCTTTGGAAGGGTGAACGAGGTGTTCGGCAATTTCCGCCACCGTCCCTGATGAACGGAAAACAGCGGCTACGCGCTCTCAATGAGGAGCGGTAGCCGCTGTTATTTTTGTGTCGGCGCGCTGTCAGCCGCGCTGCGCTTTGATATGATCCACGGGGTAGTAGACCACCTGATCGGTGTTGACGTCGATTTTCACCACACCCAGGTACTCGCCCAGGTAGTAGACGCCGTCGCCCTCGGTGACGATGCAGGAAAAGCGCGCCCACTGCCACCAATCGGGGGTTGGGATGGTTCGCAGGAGCGGATTGATGAAGTCGGTGGTTTGAGCGTTGTCCACGCAAAGCAGACGACTGTCAAACAGAAGGATCTCCTTGTCGGTCACCACCAGGGTATGCTTGTGGGTGTCGTAAAAATCGGAGGGACGGCAGGCGGAGAGAAGCTTAACCTGACCGTTATAGGAATGGGAATCCTCTCGGAGGGTGTAGTGATATTCGGTTTTGCCGTTGATCTCCTCGCGTCTGCCCTCCAGTAGGTAAACGGTGAATTGCTCCTCCCGTTGCATAAACACAGCAACGTTCTCGTTGATGCCGGAGGGAACCATTCCCACGCAAGCGCCGTCCAACAGCTTTTCTCCGTTGAAAAATACGCCGATCTCGGTTCCCAGAATGCCGTTCACCTGAAATTGCTCGGGGGTGGAGACGCCGCTGTTGTGTCCGTTCCCCAATTTCAAATTCGACAGCACGCATAGCTGACTGTTGAGAAAGGTGAGATTCACGAAATAGTCATATCGGGCGAAGGTGCCGTCCCAACGAGCGTCGTTTTCAAACTCTCCGGGCACCAAATAGGAAAGATGGGGATAGTTGGAAAGAACCTTGATTGTCCCTGCGGGAAGCTGCTCTTCCGTTGCGGGAGCTGTGGCTGTACCCGCGGAGAGCTGCTCCTCCGTTGCGGCGGCAGGCGTGGAGGGAAGAGCGACTTGGCAGGCGGTGGTTGTGAGCAGCGCGCCGCTCAAAAAAGCGGCGGCGATGAGTTTTTTCATTTTGTCTCCTTTCTGTGTGGTGTGACAGGGGTAAAAAAGGGAGAAATGCATCTCCCTTTTTCAGGATTCCTTGGGGAACCGTAAAATCTGAAAATCATTGAGTGTTGCCTCTGCCGCGGAAACGTATGCCGTTTGCTGCTCGGTAAGCAGCAAGCGCATCTGATGCTGCACCAGAAAGAAGTGGGCATTCGGAAGGGTTTCCTCAACGGCTTCCTCGGCGGCATCCCGCAGATCCAACGCCAGATAGTCGGCGCATTGCCGCAGAGAGGGGAGCAGCTCCCAGCTCTCCGCCGACGTTGCCACCGATAGAGGAACGGCAACGCCAACGTGAACACCGTCCAGCAGACGGTTGATCTGCGCGAGATAGGCAACCGAGCGGGTGAGCTGATCGCCACTGAGCGGGAGCCCCACCAGAAGAATTTCCGAGGCACCCGCGCGGGCAAATTCCCGAAGCAGGGCGGCATCGGCAAGGGCGGCGGCGTAGAGCGTATCCTCGTCCTCAATGGACGAGATCTGCGGATAGAAGGCGCCGCTGAGATAGGGGACGGTGCCGCGAAGCTCCTCCATAAACTTAGAAAGGGACACTCTTGCGCCTTCCGCGATTCCCTGAAATTCCCCAACGGGGGAGCGGTAGGTCAGGGCGCCGTTGGGGGTATTGATGGCAACCGATAAGGCGGTTGGAAGCTCAGCGCCCCCCGAGGAGAGAGAGGAAATCGGATCTCCGGGCGCAAAGGGGTAGGCACGCACGTATGGAACGGCGCGAGGGGGAGGAGCGCTGCTTGGCGATTCCTCCAATGTGCCGCTTGTCAGCTTTTGCAGCGCCTCCTCATCCAACGTAAGGCGGAGCAGGTTGCCCACCAAGAGCGCCAACAGAACGGCGGCAAGCGCGCAGATCCCAATGATGGCGAGGGGAGAAAGCCGTTTCCCGCCGCTTCGGGACCGACGTCGGCGAGCCCGCTTTCCAAACGAATACGATGGCATAGAGATGCCTCCTTTGCTGTGAGATTATTGAATGTCGGACAGGCGGATCGACGCGCCGTATTCGTTCCAGGTCAGCGTCAATTCCGAGGCTTTTGCCTGAATGAGAGGCGCCAGCTCCGCCTCGCGGAAGCGCTCCAGCACGGTGATTGCCTGATAGTCGGCAACGGTCTGGCGGTCATCCTCCACACGAACGAAGAAGGTGTAGCCCTCGCTGTTGGTCAGAAGCGAGCTGCATTGACCTACGCGGCTCAGCTCCATAGCGGCAAGCTCCTCGGCGCTTCCGTTGAGATCTCTGTAGAAATACTCGTTGGCGCCGATCTCGGCACCCGCCTGCTTTTGCTCCGCAGTGAGGAGACCGCTCAGTTGGGCGCCTCCAATGATCTGCTCGCGCAGGGTGGCGGCTGTTTCCTCACCCAAGGCACCGGGGATGAATACGCGGCGCACGCGAACGTAGTTTCCCTGATCCAGCCAAGCCATCAGCGTGTCCTTGCTTTCCAGTCGGGTTCCGCGGAACAGCTTGGCTTCCAGATCCATTTGCAGCTTGGTGATCGCCAGCTTACGGCGCATCAGATCCTCCGTAAGGTAAACCTCCTTCAAATAGTCGGCAAGCTGTTGTTCTCCGCCCAGCGCGGAAATTGCCTTTTCCAGCTCGGCATCCACCGCTTCCTTCATGCCCTCGCTGTCGGGGGTGGCGTTCAGCTCCTCGGCGCAGAGCAGCAAAAGGGCGTAGGTCTCCAGCAATTGCTGCTCCACCGCCGCCCGAAGCTCCTCCTCGGTGGCGGTTTTATGGTTGCTCAAATAGGTCAGCACCTCATGGCGCAGCTCCTCATAGAGGATCTCGTTCTCTCCCACCGTTGCCACGGGCTTTTTCTGAGCGCCGCAGGACGTGAGCAGCAGCAAGAGCGCCGCAACCGTCAGGAGCAGCCTCCAATATCGTTTCATCATTGCTTTTCCTCCGCTTTTCGTATATCATCCTCAATTATACAAGATACTTATTGCCTATTTGTGAATATCTGTGAAAAAACGCAATTTTTTTTGGAAAAAGTATTTCATTTTTGCGAAAAATATGATACAATGAATAAAAGATGGGGTTGAAGCCCCAAATCCCCCGAAGGAAAGGACGTAGCAATGAAACCAACCTATAAGATCGCGCTTTCCAAAATCGTTGAGGAATTTCACTTTGAGGTGATTGTGTCACCCGAAAACTACGGTGAGATCATGATCGAAACCCCCGAGATCAACCGCCCGGGGCTTGCGCTGGCGGGCTTTTACGAGGTTTTTGAGAATGATCGTATCCAGCTGATCGGAAAAGCAGAAACGAAGTATCTCAATTCGCTGGAGCCCAGCACCAAGCGCCTCATGCTCCAGAAGCTGGTGGAGGCAAAGCCGGTTGCCATTCTGTACACCACGGGGTTGAACGCCGACGACGCGTTGGTGGAACATGCCCGCAAGCTGGGCGTTCCCGTTCTCCGCACCCAGATCAAGACCAGCCCCATCATGGCAAGCCTCATCGGCTCGCTGAACAATCATCTGGCGCCTCGCATCACCCGCCACGGCGGCTTGGTTGAGGTTTACGGCGAGGGTCTGCTCTTGTTGGGCGACAGCGGGATCGGTAAAAGTGAGACAGCCATTGAGCTGGTGAAAAGAGGTCATCGCCTGATCGCCGACGACGCGGTGGAAATTAAAAAGGTTTCGGAAAAGACGCTGGTGGGCTCCGCTCCCGAGATGATCCGACACTACGTGGAGCTTCGCGGCATCGGTATTGTGGATATCCGACGATTGTTCGGCGTGGGTGCCGTTAAGGATACCGAGCGGATCGACATGGTGATTCAGCTGGAAAACTGGGTGGAGGGAAAAATGTACGATCGCCTGGGTATGGAGGAGGAAACCATCAATATTCTCGGAATCAATATTCCCTCCATCACCGTTCCGGTTCGTCCCGGCAGAAACCTTGCCATCATTCTGGAGATTGCCGCCATGAACAACCGTCAGAAGCGGATGGGATATAATACCGCGCTGGAGTTCAACAAGCGCCTGATGGCGCAAATGGGGATCGAGGAGTAAAAATTTTGAATTTTTTTCAAAAAATCTCAAGAAACCTATTGACAATCACGTGACTGTGTGTTATAATATAATCATGATGCAGCTGCGTCATAAAAATATTTTTGAGGAGGACTAACAAATGGTAGTCGCAATCGTTATCGTTCTTGCTGTCCTGATCATCTTTTTTGCCCTGGGTTACATGAAGGCTCCGCCGGATACTGCCTACATCATCTCGGGTCTGCGCAAAAAGCGGATTCTGATCGGTAAGGCAGGCTGGAGAATGCCCTTTATCACCCGTGTGGACCGTCTTTCCCTGCGCGTGATGCAGGTGGACGTAAAAACCAGCGAAGCGGTTCCCACCAACGAGTTCATCAACGTAACGGTGGACGGTGTTGCCAACGTGAAGATCTCGTCTGACCCCGAATTGCTGGAAAGAGCGTCCGAAACGCTTCTGAACCTTCGCCGTGAGGACATGGTTACCCTGATCACCCAGGTGATGGAGGGTAATATGCGCGAGATCGTGGGCTCGGTTGGCTTGAAGGAAATGGTACAGGACCGTCAGGGTGTTGCCAAAAAGATCACCGAGAACGTGGTTCCCGATATGGAGAAGCTGGGTATCGAGGTGGTGAACTTCAACATCCAGAACTTCAAGGATGCCGCAGGCACCATTGAAAACATGGGTATCGACAACGTGGAGCAGATCCGCAAGAATGCCCAGATCGCAAAGGCAAACGCCCAGAGAGACATCTCTATTGCAACCGCAAACGCGCAACAGGAGGCAAACGCCGTTCGCGTTGAGGCTGAAAAGAAGATTGCCGAGCAGAACGCTGAGCTGGCTGTTCAGCAGGCTGCTATGACGGTTCGTTCCGAAACCAAGCGCGCAGAGGCAGACGCGGCATACTCCATTCAACAGGAAACCCAGAGAAAGACCATTGAGGTTACCAAGGTGAATGCCGACATCGCTCGCCGTGAAAAGGAAGCCGAGCTGGCTGAAAAGGAGATCGCGCTGAAGGAAAGACAGCTGGATGCCGAGATCCGCAAGAAGGCAGACGCGCTCAAGTACGAGGCAGAGCAGAAGGCTGCCGCCGAGCTGGTGAAGAAGCAGAGAGAGGCAGAGGCAGACCGTTATCGCGCCGTGCAGGAGGCAGAGGCAAGAAAGGCAGAGGCAGAGGCGCTCCGCTTCGCTATGGAGCAAGAGGCTGAGGGTATTCGCGCCAAGGGTCTTGCAGAGGCTGAAGCAATCGAAAAGAAGGCAGAGGCGCAGAAGAAGATGGGCGAGGCATCGGTGCTGGAAATGTACCTTGCCGCGCTGCCTGAGGTGGTTCGCAATGCCGCCGCTCCTTTGGCGCAGACCGATAAGATC
>SVSC01000102.1 GCA_015064525.1 Oscillospiraceae bacterium | reverse complement strand
CCCCACCGATCGCTTGATGGAGCTGCTCAAGGCGCCCGACTTTTCGGGAGGCGGCGTGATCCTCTATGAGGAGGCGCAAATGCGGCAGATCTTTGAAACGGGACAGGGCTCGGTGCGGATGCGCGCCCGCTACGTTTACGACAAGGACGCTAACTGCATCGACATCATTCAGATTCCCTATTCCACCACCATTGAGGCAATCCTCACCAAGCTCACCGCCCTCTATAAGGAGGGCAGGCTGAAGGAGATCACCGACTTCAGAGACGAGATCGACCTCAGTGGCTTCAAGCTAACGCTGGATCTCAAGAACAAGGAGGTGGATCCCGATAAGCTGATGGCAAAGCTCTATCGGCTCACCACGCTGGAGGACAGCTTCAAGTGCAATTTCAACGTGCTGATTGATTCCGCGCCCCGCACCATGGGCATTGGCGAGATCCTCACCGAGTGGATTCGTTTCCGCCTCGCCTGCCTGCGCCGTGAAATGGAGTTCGACCTGCAAAAAAAGAAGGATAAGCTCCACCTGCTCCTGGCGCTGGGCAAAATCCTTTTGGATATTGATAAGGCGATCCGCATCATCCGAAAGACCGAAAAAGAGGAGGACGTGGTTCCCAATTTGATGAAGGGCTTCGACATCGACGAGGTGCAAGCCAACTACATTGCGGACATCAAGCTCCGCAACCTGAACCGCGAATATATCCTCAACCGTATCTCCGATATTGAAGGCTTGCAAAAGGAGATCGCCGAAATGGAGGAGATCCTTGCCGACGAAATCAAGCAGAAGGCAGTGATCATCAAGCAGCTCACCGACATCAAAAAGAAATACGGTCAGCCTCGCCGCACCCAGATCGTTACCGAATGGGAGGAGGCAGAGCTTGGAGATCTGGACGAGGTGGAGAACTACAAGGCGCGCTTCGTGCTGACCAAGGCAGGCTATCTGAAAAAGATCACCTTCCGCTCCCTGCAGGGCAACGACGAGCAAAGCTGCAAGGAGGATGACCTTATCATACAAACGGTTGACGGCGAGAACCGCGACAATCTCATTCTGCTCACAAACCGCTGTCAGCTTTACCGCTTAAGAGCAGCCGACCTGCCCACCTGCAAGGCATCCGAATACGGAAGCTACACCCCTGCCGAGCTGGAAATGAAGCAAACCGAGAACGAAGTGCCGATTCTTTTGAATATTCAGAACGAATACCCCGAGAACGAGCATCTCGTTCTGCTGTTTGAAAACGGAAAGGGGCTTCGCATTTCCATTCGGGATTTCGAGATCACGGGCAACCGCAAAAAGATTACCTCCGCTTATTCCGCCAAGTCGCCCATTGTTGCCGCCTTCTACGAAAAGGAGCCCATGGACATCCTCATCACCAACAGCGAGGGCAAGGGAATTGTGGTAAAGTCCACCCTTTTCCCAATTATGGCAACCCGCACCTCGGGAGGCAATCAGATTATGACGCTCAAGGCGGGACAGCGCGTGGTATCCGCCACCACCGATCTTTCCTCCCTTCCCGACGGTGCGAAGGGCTTGAAAAAAATCAAAATTCCCGCAGCAGGCGTTGCTCTGAGCTAACGGAAGAAAGGATACGAAATGAAGCAAACCGAAAAAACACCCCATTCCCGTTACAGCAAGCCCGTTCGCCTGCTGGCGCTGGTGATGAGCCTGCTGGTAACCGGAACGGTTCTCACCGCCTTGATTCAGTTCTTTATCGAGCTGTTCTGAAATCAAAAAAAGAGGCGCCCCCACGCAGCAACTGCCGCGCGGGGGCGCCTTTTCATCAGAAGCTCATCAGCTCCACGCGGAGCAAACCGTAGCCCATGATCACCGAATCCTCCATGAGCTGGTAGCTTCCGCCGTTCAGGTAGTCCTCGAAAAACAGCATGGAAATTTCCTCCCACTTCAAGCCCAGCTGATCCAGCAGCTCGGAAACCGTAACGGGGCCCTCGAAGGTCAGCTCCATCAGCTCTCCGCTGTCTCCGAGCTGCACCATAATCTGATAGCTCACCGAAACCGCCTTCACGTCATAACAGCCGTAGCCAAACCACACGGGGAAGGACGTCAGCGCGGTGTCGGGGGAAACAGAATCAAAGCTCTGACCAAGCATGGGATCATAATACGACCAATTGTATCCGTTTGCATCCAGCTCCAGCATCTCCGCCAGTTCCTTGAGGGTGATCTCAACCGTTGGAATTTCCAGCGGGTACTGCATCTGATTTCCGAAGGAATCGTACACGGTTACGTTCACGTAAACGCGCTTGGGGATCAGCGTGAGGTGGCATTGCGCGCCGTTCAACATCAGATCGCCCAGAGGAAGCTCCGGGAACACCTCTCCGAAGGTACTGCCATTCACGTTCCAATCGTAGGCGTAGAGATCCACGCCCAACAGATCGGCAAGGTTCTTCAGCGTCATGCCCTCAATGCTCTCCAGGGTCAGTCGCTTCGGCTCAGCGTCTCCTCCCTCGATCCAAACCTCAAAGGTATAAACCGAACGAACCTCTACCTCGGCATCGGCGTAGATCAGCGTGAACCAAACGCCCTTTTCCAGCGTGTCCACCGCAACGCCGTTAACCGTTACAGCATAAGTACCCGTTCCGAAATCAAGATAGACCTCCTGCACGTACGTGATCAACGCCTGCCCCACCGTCATGGGAGACGGCATGGTGAAGCTGCCCTGATGCTCCAGCTTTCCCCCACTGTAGGGATCGGTTACCGATATCTGATAGCTCACGTTGATCTCCGATTTGAGAAGGGCTGCGGAAACGGCAACCATGCCGTAAACGGGACGGTCGTCCGCCGCCATCCGACGCGCCTCTCCGCTGTTCAGATCAAAGAAAACATACTCCTCAAAATTTTCAATGCCCATGTAGGTCTTTGCGAACTCCGCCAGCAAGGGCATCTCCCCCACCACCTCATACTGCGCGGTGGCAGAGTTGTTCAGCGCGTCCACACACTCCACAACGATCGTCTCCTTCTGCAAGGAAATCGTTACCACCGTATCCCGCACGAAGGGAGCGCCTGCCTCCGAGCCGTAGATGGCATCGTGGTAGCCCTCAACAAACACGGACACGCTCTTTTCGTCCAGCCCGTTCAGAAGCTGATCCTGAATCTGGGAATAGAACATCGGCGACGCAAAAGCATAGGTGCGGATCACCTCAACCTCTCCCGTCCGATCCTTCACGGTAACGGTGTAGGGCTGAAAATTCGCCGCGCGGGCAATGGCGAACACATGGGAGATCTCGGCTTCAAAATACGTTTCCTCGTAATTCTCTACCCGAACGCCGTTGACGTAGACCTCATACAGAGCGGGATTCAAGCCGAAATACTGCATCATTTCCATTACGGAAAGATCGGTGGAGAATTCATAGTAGAGATCCTTGTAGCCGACAAACCAGGGGTAATCCTCGGGAATCTCCTCCATCCCCTCGGGATGAGGATAGAATACGCCAATCAGCTTTCGATCGGTTATCGGAGCGGGAGGCTCATGAACGCGGGTGACCAGATAGATGTCCGCCTGCAAAAACAGCTCCTGATAGTAGTTAGCCTCCACGCCATCGCAATACACCTCATAAAGCGCGAGCACGTCCGCCCAGTTTTCTCCCCACACCACCTCTATGGCCGCGCCAACGGTGATGGTGAGAGAGGGATCAATATAGGTTCCCATGAAGGCATGCTCGCCGTCCTTATAGATGTTGACGTTGATCACGTAGTGACCGCTCATATCCATTCCGCAGACGGGGCAAACCATTGCGCCCTCAATATGCTTGCAGTAGCTGTCGCACAGGAAGCAATAGCCATCCATCCACGAATGAGGACAGTTATCGGGCGTGAATTCCTCCGAGGTCCATTCCTCCTCGGTGGTCTTCTCCTCGTCGGGAGGCAGGATGGGATCGTCGGGCCGATCGGTCTTCTCCGGCTCCTTGGTTTGCTCGGGAGCCTCAGGCTCCTTCGTATCCTCTCCGGGAATCTCGGGGGTTACAGTCTCCTCCTCCGAGGGCTTCCAATCGGTGTCCTCTCCGTTGGTGTCCTCCTCCCGATCGGGCAGGGTTTCCTCCTGAGAGGGGTTGGTATCGGGGCACTCTCCCGTTGGGAGATGCTCAACCTCGGGAGTTCGTTCCTCGGTTGGAGGCTCCTTGGTGGGCGCCTTTCCCTCGGTTTCGCGGTTTGTGGGAAGCGCCTCGGTGGTTTGCTCTCCGTTGGTTGCTGTGGGGGTAACTCCTCCCAGCTGACAGGAGCAAACCGACAGCACCGTGGCAAGCGCCAACAGTACAAGCATTGCGGTTCTCATCACGTTCTTCATTTTTTGTTGTCCTTTCCTTGAAAATGCTCTGATCCGTATTATTTCTTACCCAGCTTTCCCAGCCTTGCGGTGTTTCCGATCACGATCAGCGAAAGCTCGGAGGTCAGCGGCTCCTCGGGATCCACACCCACCGTGATCTTGTTCTTGCGGCGCACCGCCACAATGTTGATGCCGTATCTCCGACGAATGTTCAGCTCCATGGGGGACTTTCCCTCCCATTCGGGTCGAACGTCCAATTCCACCATAGCAACGTCGCGGGAAAGCTCGATCATATCCACAAAGCCCGAGCTGATCAGGTTCTTTGCCAAGCGGGTTCCCGACTCAAGTTCGGGAAAGACCACCTCGTCGGCGCCCACCTGCGAAAAAATCTTTCCGTGGCGCTCGCTGCCGCATTTGGCAATCACCTTTTTCACGCCCGCCTCCTTGCAGAGCGTAATTGCCATCACGCTTGCCTCCAGATTGGTAGCCATCGCGATCACCACCACGTCGAAATTGCGGATCCCCAGCTGTCGGATCACCTCCGCATCGGTGATATCGGCGCACTTGCAAACGGGAATCTGCTTGGCAGCGGCATTCACCGTTGCCTCATCCATATCCACCGCCAGCACCTCGGCGCCGCAGCTCACCAGCTCCTCGGCAACCGCCAAGCCGTATCTGCCGAGACCGAAAATTGCATAGCTCTGATTCAATCCCATTGTTTCTCCTCCTTATCCCACGCTGATCGCCTCGGTGGGATTCTGTATCAAATTCTGATTCTCCTTCTTCAAGCCGAACGCGATTGCCATTGTGATGGGTCCCACACGCCCGAAATACATGGTTGCGGCAATGATCAGCTTTCCCGCGGTATTGAGACTCGCGGTGAGATCTCTCGAAAGCCCCACCGTTGCCGTGGCGCTCACCGTTTCATAAAGCAGATCCAGGAGAGGCGCATCGCAAACCGCCGACAGCGCCACCGTGGACAAAAACAGAATCGCAAAGGATGACACCACCACACCAACCGCCTTTTGAACGCTCTCGGGTGAGATTGTTCGATTGAACAGCGTAACCGACCGACGGTTCCGCACGGCAGACACCGCCGTGGCGATCAAAACCGCGAAGGTGACCGTTTTTACTCCGCCCGCCGTTCCAACGGGGGATCCGCCGATGAACATAAGCAGCATCATAACGATGGAGGACTCATTGGTGAGCGCCGCCTGCGAAACGGTTGCAAAGCCTGCCGTTCGAGCGGTGACCGATTGAAAGAGCGATGCCTGCACACCGCCCCAAAAGGACATTCCGCCAAGCGTTTCGGGATTGCTTCTTTCAAACAGATAGATCAGCAGTCCGCCTCCCAGCAGAAGCGCTACCGTTGCCGACAGCGCGATCTTGCTGTGAAGGGTCAGCCTCGACCACGGGCTGCGCTTGCTTTTTTCCTCCCGCAGAACCCGCACCACGTCCCACCAAACGATATATCCAAGTCCGCCCAGCACAATCAGGGCGCAGGTGATCGCGTTCACCCACGGATCGGCGGCGTAATCGCAAAGACTGTTCTCTCCGATCACGTCCATGCCCGCGTTGCAAAAGGCAGAGACCGCGTTGAACAGCGAGATCCAGATTCCGCGCAGCCCGTATTTCGGAACAAACGCCACCATATACAGCGCCGCGCCGATGCCCTCCACGGTCAGGGTGCCGCGAATCACGCGACGCACGAAATGCCCCAAGCCCGAAAGAGTGTTCAAATTAAAGGCATCCTGCAAAAGCAAGCGATCGGAAAGTCCCATTCTGCGGTTCAGAAAGATCGCAATCCCCGAAAAAACCGTGATCACGCCCAAGCCGCCAACCTGAATTAAAATCAGAATCACCAGCTGACCGAAAAAGCTCCACGCCGTTGCCGTTGGAACCACCACAAGCCCCGTTACGCAGGTGGCGGTGGTAGCGGTGAACAATGCGTCCACAAAGGGAGTGAATTGGCGACTCGATGAGCTGATGGGCAGCATCAACAAAAGCGTTCCAACCAGAACTGCTCCCAAAAAGCTCAGCAAGATCACGTGCGTTGTTGACCATTGAAATCGAGGTCTTTTCATTTTTTTCAAAGCGTCCACTCTCCCTTCCTAAGGCTTCCCGACATAGTATATCACCTTTTTGGGAAAAAGTCAAGACATTTGAAGCGCTCTTACGCGGCGGGAAGCGTGACGTTCAGCTCCACGCTTCCGTTTCCGCCAAGGCTCGCCTTAATTTTTCCGCGATGCGCCTCCACAATCGCCTTGGCGATGGAAAGGCCGATTCCGTAGCCTCCCGTTTTGGAATTGCGGGAAGCATCCGTGCGGTAGAAGCGATCAAAAAAGTGGGAGAGCTGCTCCTCGGTAACGGGCGAGGCAACCGAGTTCCAAACCTTGAGCCGAATCTCTCTGCCATGACGCCGCAGCAATACGCCAACGGCGCCTCCCTCGGAGGAATATTTCAGCGCGTTATCCAGCAGAATGGTAACCAATTGCCCGATCGCCCCTTCGTTTCCGCAAACAGTGAGCAACGGCTCCACCGAGCAAAGGAAGGCTCTTTCCCGCGCCTGCGCCAAAGCTCGGAAGGAGCCTGCCGTATCCGACACCAGATCCGACAAACAAAAGTCGGTCATCTTCATGCTCGCGTCATTCTCCTCCATCTTTGCCAGATACACCAAGCGATGGGTCAGGTCGGAGAGCTGCTTGGTTTGCAGCTTCACCTCGTCCAGATACGGATTGGTACCATATTCCATTTCCCAAAGATCGGCATTGGCGTTGATCACCGCCAAGGGCGTTTTGATCTCGTGGCCCGCGTCGGTAATGAACCGCTTCTGCTTTTCGTAGCTTTCCCTCACGGGCTGCACAATCCGATCCGAAAAAACAACGAGGGCGCAAAACACCAGAGCATAGCCGATCAGCGACATGATCACCCCCGCCCACGCGAAGGTATAGAAATCGCTCAGCACCCCTCCGCAATCCAAAAAAATCATGGAGTAGCCCTCCTCAGATTCGGAGCGCACAAAGCGGAAGCGATCCAAAAAGCCTCTCTTCTCGCCTCTTGCCAGCGCCCGCGCGGCGTAGCTGGCGGCGGTTGCGGAGTCCACCGAGGCAATATGCCCCAGGTCGGTTTTCAGAATTTCGCCCGCACGGTTGGCGGAAACCGTGAAATAGCGGGTTTCATAGGGGGTCTCGGGAGAAAGATGCTCGGGCAACACATCCGTGGAAGCGTTCTGCTTGTCGGATGGGAAATGTCCGCGGTTGCGCTCCAGCAACAAAAGGATCATATCGCTCTCCTGAATCAGCGTGAAGTAGTTCAGCACGTTCACACCCAGCATCACCACCACCAGAAGAACCAGCACCGAGATCATGGACGTTGCGATGAATTTTCGCTTCGCCTGCTCGATCATCCCAGCACCTCCAGCGTGTAGCCCGTGTTTCTCGTTGCCTTGATCTGCACGTTGGCGTGCAGCTGCTGCATTTTCTTTCGCAGATAGGAAATATATACCCAAACCACGTTCAGATCGGCGCGATCCTCGGAGCCCCAGATCTTTTCCAAGAGACGCTCGGCAGAAATCAGACCGCCGGGGTTGGACATCAGCATCTCCATGATCTGAAACTCTCGGTTGGCAAGGCGGAAGCTTCCCTCGGGGGAGGACAGCAGATAGCCGG
>SVSC01000101.1 GCA_015064525.1 Oscillospiraceae bacterium | reverse complement strand
TTCTCCCTCAGTCTCGCTACGCGAGCCAGCTCCCTCCCGGAGGGAGCCTTGTGTTTGTGCAAATTTCCAACCTTGGATTTACAAATGAGGTTTGTCAGTAGTCTGAGCCATTCTACCCCGGAATGGCTCTTTTTTCAAAATCACGTAAGATTTGACGTTCAAAAAACGACTTAATAAGTGAAGATCTCTATCTGCGCAACGGAAAGGAGGTAGACCATGAAGGAAGTACCGATCAGCGACGCCCAACTTATCGCTGGGCTGCTGGAGCGTCGGGAGCCCGCCTTGGAAGCGCTCTCCCAACAATACGGTCGCTTGGTTCGTAAGCTTCTGCATGAGCTTCTGTCGGATCCCTACGACGTGGAGGAATGCGCCAACGACGTTCTGTTGGCAATTTGGAACAGTATCCCGCCCCACCGCCCGATGAACCTTCCCGCCTACCTCTGCAAGCTCACCCGAAGAATCGGCATTGATCGTTACCGCCGCAACACCCGTCAAAAGCGCGGCGCGGGCTACACGCTCCTGCTCTCGGAATTGAGCGACGCGCTCCCCGACACAAGCGTGACCTCCCGCTCCCCCGAGGAGGATCCCCTGCCCGACGCGCTGGATCGTTTTCTGAAAAAGCTGGATGCATCGTCAAGGGTGCTGTTTTTGCGGCGCTACGTTTTGGCGGAATCGGTCAAAAGCCTTTCCGATCGGTTTGAAATGAGCGAAACCGCCCTATCGGTCAAGCTTTTTCGCATCCGAAAAAAACTGAAGGAATTTCTCAAAAAGGAGGGTATTTCGGTATGAAGCAATCTGATGAAAGCCGTGTCAATCGCTTATCCGAGCAGCTGGGCAAGGTAAGCGAAGCCCTTTTAGCGGAGGCGATCTCCTGCGACTCCGCCGAGGCTCTGGAAAAGCTTCAAGGAAAAAAACGCCACCGCGGCGTGCGCGCCGCGGTGATTGCCGCGGCAATCCTTTTGCTCACTGCAAGCCTTGCCCTCATGCTTCCGCTCCATCGAGCCGACCGAGAGGAGGAGTTTGCCCCTGCAAGCGGTGCGTCTGCGTCCGCCCCGTCCGCGCCCTCGCTGCCAGGCGTGGAGGATTCCGTGGTGCTGGATTCACTGGACAAGGTGAATTACTACGCGGCGCTCAAAATACTCCGCAACAGTCCGCAATCCGCCTCTGATCCGCTGTCTCTGACCCTTCCGTTGGCAAACGACGAATCGGAGGACAGCGCAAACGAGTCACGGGAAGAGACGCCCGAGCCACCGAAGGGAGGAATTGGGATGCATGACATCGCCTTTGAGCAAATGCGGATCACCAAGGCGTTGTATTTCACGATTCAAGTTACCGAAAGCGACACCTTCCTGTTTGAGCGGGTTGGCAGCGGCAAGGTGGAGGTAGTGGCTACCGATCTTTCCATCGGCATCAATCCCTATGCCATGATCACCTTCCGCAACGGAGAACGGTATTTTTCCTGCCTTTCGGAAATGTACGATCTGGAAAGCGGACTCAACTATTTTCAGACCCATTTGTATATCAGCGGATTTTCCTTTTGCAAGGACACCACCAACGGCGTCAGCACCTTCGTGTTAAGATGTGATCTGGAAAAGCAGACCGTTTCAAGCCTTACGTGGGTTCCTTACCACAACATTCCAACGGAGGCGCCCCGCTACCCCATTGAGGTGCATAAAGAAAGCGTTCGCATGGCGGAATTAAACTACACCTTCACGCTTTGGGAGTTAGATCAATACTACAACGGAGAGAAAGAAACCAACGCTCCCACACCCTCGGATACACCTGCCGAAAACAACAGCAGCGAAGCTCCCAACACCGCTGTTCCCACTTATCCCGTGGAAACAATGCCCGTGGAATGGGGCACGCTCCCCGCCGAATGATGCACAGCAGCCGCAAGCGTTTTTACACTTGCGGCTGCTTTTCATTTTGATTTACTGCTTCGCTCCCCAGCCCTCGCCGTTGATCTCGTGGGCACGGTGAACGATCAGGAAGGCTCGGGGATCCTCCTTCGTCACAATTCCGAGAAGCTCGTTGTACTGAGACATGGTGAAGGACACCACCAGCATTTTCTTGCCCCGATTGGAAAAGCCTCCCGTTGCATCCAGTATGGTGGTGGTGCGGTCCAGCCGCTCGATCACCGAAGCATTGATCTCCTGCGCGCGGTCGGTTACAACGTAGGCAACAAAGGCGGCGCGTCCGCCCAAAAACACCTTGTCCACCATTCCTGCCGAAATGAAAGCCGAAAACACTCCCAGCATCGTCAGCACCAGATCTCCGATCACAAACACACCCAAAAGAACCGTGAGCGCATCCAAAGCAAAAATCACCGTCGAGCTTTTCAGGCGGGGGAAAAATTTACAGATGGTGAAGGCGAGGATATCCACTCCGCCCGTGGAGCCGCCCCCGAGAAAGGTGAGCGCGCAGCCAACACCCACGCACAAGCCGCCCGCCGCGGCGCAGAGCATCAGCGCCAATTCCCCGTAGGTTGACTCCGACAAGCAGAAAAAGCCGTTCATCACCGAGGGCTCGGTGAGCCGCAGAAACAGCGAGATCGCGGGGGGATATACAATTGCGGAAAGAAGCGTTTTGGCGGCAAAGCCCTTGCCCAGCACGAAAAGCCCCACAAAAAACAACAGCCACGTCAGGCAGAAAACAATCAGATCCACGGTGACCCACTCAAAGGGCAACAGCAGCTTAAAAATGATGGCAAAGCCGGAAATTCCGCCGCAAATCAGATTTACGGGCAAAATAAAAACCGCCGTTCCAAAGGCGAGAATCAGTGTTCCAACCGTCACCAAAAGCAGATTTTTTAAAACGGGAAGCAGATTCTCCCTCGATAGTCTCATAACAAGTCCCCTCTCTACTCGGCATCACAACCGTTCTGCTTTTATTATACCACACCTTTCCCGTATTTTCAATGCCGACCAAAAGAAAAATTCTTGCATTTTCACAGAGTTTGTGGTAAAATAGAAACGGAGCCTCTTTCGAAAAAGAGACTCCGCAGCCCGCTCAATAATAGAAATCGTGATTTCCGATGCGGAACGCAAAGGGACGGTTTTTGGAGATCCAGTTGGAGGTTGCGATCCTCGGATTAAAGAAGAACAGCACCTCATCGCTGAGCGTGTAGCCCTCCAAGCAGATCTTAGCCGCGATCACCGCCTCGGCGGTGGGCGCGCGATAGATGGTTCCGCTAACGGCGGGCGTAAACTGCGTTCCGTGGCGTCGGTCAAAGATCACGCCGTAGATCGAGTTGGGGTACTCCCTGCTCTCCACGCGGTTCAGCACCACGTTGCCTACCGCGATCTGCCCCAAAAAGGGCTCTCCGCCCGCCTCGGCGGAAATGATGCGGGAAAGCCAGTACAGGCTGTCGGCGTTGTACCTCGCCCACGCAACCGCGCCCGTGCCGCTCTTTTTCAGCTCCACGCGAGCAGCGGCGGCGTTCCACTCCAGGGAAGCGTTAAAGGCGCGGGCAAGAGGACGAACGGGAACGTAGAGCCTGCCACCAAGGTTCAGAACAGCTTCAACCGTGTAGAAATAGTGACCGTTGGCGTAGATGTAGTAATTTCCCGTATGGGCAATCAGCGTCAGGCTGTCGGTCTCCACGGTGGCTGTGTTGGTTGCGCCGTTCCAGGTGATCCTGCAATCGTCGAACAGATTGCAAAAGCTCCGCAGGGGAACGTAGGTAACGCCGTTGATCCGCATACATTCGCCCTCCAGCACAGCCCGACCGTTTAATGTGACGGGTGTTTCCACGGCGCCTGCGGGAAAGCTTGGGGAATGGGCAGAAGCGCCAATGGTGAACAGAGGAACCAACAAAAGGATCAACAGCACCACAGCCGCTTGCCCCATTCGTTTTCGTTTTGCGAGCCTTCGCATAATGGAATGATTCATTTGCTTCATCCTTTCCGATAAATTTTCCCCGCCTCGGGGGACACAACCATTTTAACGGAAAATTCCAAAAAAATCAACCCTCAAATCTCACCAAAAAAGGAAGAAAGCGGAGGTGCGGGCAATCCTTTCCCGCATCGGAAAATGTTGTGGAGCTTTTTCCGCCGTCCCCCGCTCAAAATCACCACAAAATTTGCTGAAAAAGGAAGACTATGAAAAACTATACACACATTGCCTGGGACTTCAACGGCACCATTCTCAACGATCTGGACGCCTCTCTCTCCGCCGCCAACGCCCTTTTGGAGCAGTACAGCCTCCCCACCCTCCCCGATCTGAACGCCTACCGAGAGGTGTTCGGCTTTCCCGTGATCAACTACTACCGCCGCATCGGCTTCGATTTCGATCGAATTCCCTATAGCGTCCTCGCCCCCGAATGGGTGGCATACTACAAGCGGTTTGCCGCCAACGCCACCTATTTCCCCGAGATCCCCGCCATTTTGGAAAAGCTTCACCAAACGGGGATTTCACAGATGATTGTAACCGCCTCCTATCGCGGGCTGATTGAGGAGCAGCTGGGGGCGCTCGGCATACGGGGCTATTTCGGAGAGCTGCTGGCGCTGGACAACATCAACGCCGAAAGCAAGACCGCCCTTGCCGCCCGTTGGCGGGAGCTGAACCCAAATGCCCGTCCGCTGTTCATTGGCGACACCGAGCATGATCTGGAAACCGCCCGCGCCATGGGAGCCGATTGCTTGCTGGTGGCCTGCGGACACCGCCCCCACGGCGCCCTTTCGGCGTGCGCGGACGCCACGGTGCTGAGAGATCTCAACGAGCTATCGGAATGGCTGAACGAAAACATAACTTGATGCACATTTTTTTCCTGCAAGCTATTGACTTATCGGCTTTTTTGTGCTATACTACTGTTTGTATTCGAGATCAATTTCCGACTATGTGAGGTCCGTGTCCGTTTGCGCTCCCCCCCGGTTTCGTTTCTCAGAGTACACAATTTCTATATGGAGGTACCAGATATGAATACCGGTACAGTAAAGTGGTTCAACGCAGAAAAGGGTTATGGATTTATTTCCAACGACAACGGCGGCGACGACGTGTTCGTTCATTTCTCCGCAATCCAGACCGAGGGCTTCAAGACCCTGAGCGAGGGTCAGAAGGTAACCTTTGACACCGAGCAGGATCCCAAGAACAGCGCAAAGCTGAGAGCGATCAACGTGATCCCTGCATAATTCAATGAGCCAAAAAAGCACCCCGTCTCCATCGCAGGATGGAGACGGGGCTTTTTGTTGCGGAAAAGCAGGATGCCCCCCAAGGCTTGCAGCCTTGGGGGGCAAATTCAGAAGATTCCTGCCTTTTCCCTATGGAATAGGATCAGAGATCATTTTTTCTCGATGATCGTTGCATCGGTGTTGCCCAAGAACTCAACAGATCCATCAAGAGTGGTATTGGTCAGAGTCAGCTTCGCATTTGTTGCGTTGCCACGGAACACGATAACCGCATCGTCACTTGCAGCACAAGCAGACTTCAAAGTGCTGTTGGTAACGTTGAAGATCTTCTGCTCTGCGGTAGGATTACCTGCCACACCAACGCGAATCGCATATCCCTTTACATCAAAGGTACAGCCACTCATTTCAAAAGCGGGGGTGTTATTGAGATTTATACCGTTCTTGGAATAAACCTTACAGTCAACCACCTTCAGGTTCTTTTCCACATTGGTAACCTGCAACAGGGAATGTACTCCGCTATTGGCAACACAGCCTTCAACAGTCAGGTTCCAATCACCGCCGGTATAGGACTTGATCGCAACAGAAGCATCGTTGATACCGGAGAATACGCAATTCTTAACGGTAACGTTGTTAGTGTAGCGAGTGTTGTTGTCGCCTTCTTTACCCAAGTTGATATATGCGTCTGCAGAAATGCTTTCCGCATTGAAATTCAGGTTCTGGATCGTCAGAGCAGCGGTTTCATAGCGAGCGCTCTTACCGTTAACGGTAATTGTACCGCTGAAGGTATAGCCATTACCCTCAATGGTGAGCTTCACGTCAGGCTTCTGAACAACAGTCAGATCTCCCGCCAGATTTCTTGCAATCCCAACCGTGTAATCGCCGGTAGCGGCATCCAATTTTGCCTGAAGAGCAGCAAGAGTGGTAACACACTCAATACCGTCAACAAAAATAGATCCACCGGAAGAAATATTCAAAATATCTTGGATTGCGCCGTTCACATTTGTACAGTTCTCAACGTTAACCGTGCATCCAACAGCATGGATACCTTCCTGAAATCCATCAGAGGTGTTTACGTTGTCAACATCGAACACACAATTCTTGATCGTAGTATCTCCATACACACGAATCAAGCCATAGGTGCCGTTTCCATAGATTTCGCAACCGTCGAATACCAAGCTGTTTTGACCACCTGCAATCGCAACCCAACCGGTGATCTTGCAGTTCTTGAACAAAATATCTTTTCCTGCAGTACCGTCAAAATGGATTGCATAAACACTGGTTGCGGTAAACACGCAATTTTCAAATACAACCGTATTACCGGCATAGCAATAACGCATAGCATTCTTACCGGTAAAAGTGCAATTTTTGAAGGTGCCGTTGATGGTCTGGGAGGTGGTGTTTCCAGTGGGATTGGAGAAGGTTGCGCCCACAACGGTAGCCCCGTTAATATTCAGTTGAGAGGTTCCGGTGAAAACGGTATCCTCGTCGCAGTTCAGGGTCATGCCTGCCTCCAGCTTAGAGGAGGGGAAGGTGAAGTTACCCGCAGGTACTTCAATGGTAGCATTTTCCTCAACGTTCTCAAACAGCTTGTCGAAGGACTCCTGAGGGAACAGAACGGTGTAAGCACCGTTGGATTCAACAGCCTTGTAGCCCTCGGCAACAAGCTCAGCCACCTTGTCGGTCAGCTTGGCGTTGGTTGCGGATACGAAGGTACCTCCGTAAACGGTTACCTTATGCGTGCTGTTTGCGTGGAAGGACTGACCGTCGTAACCAACGGTGAAGGTACCGCCGTAAATATCGGTGGTAGCGGTTTCGCCGTTGAATCTCCAGCCACCAAAGAAGGTACCGTCATTGATGATCAGCTTGCCGTTCTTCTCATAAGTGAAGATGTAGGGATCGAATATGCCCAAATCTCCTGCAACGTTCTTGAAGCTACCGCCGTTAATGGTGATCACACCATTTTCGGAGGCATTGAACATTGCGTTGGATTGACCGTTTACGGTAGCGTCGAAGTTACCGCCATTGATCACAGCCTCGGCGTTCTCAACCTTCAACGTGTGCTGATATGTTCCATCCTGCCAACGGGAGGAAGCATAGAAGTTACCGCCATCGATTTGAACATAGCCACCGCGTGCGCGGATGCAGCCCAAACCGGAAACAGTTCCCTCACCAACGAATGCTACGTTGCCGTAGCTCTCGAAAGCATAACCGTTGGAGTTGCTGATGGTCTTTCCATTCAAGTTGATCACAACCGTGCCGGCAGGAACAGCCTTGGTGGAAAGCGTTCTGGTAGAGGAAGCGGCAGGAATCACAATGGGAGTATTCAGAACGATGTCATTCGCCAGCTCGATATTGGTTTTGCCGTTGTTCAGAGCTGCCTGCAGATCCGCTGCGGTGGTAACCTTGAAGCCATCCACCCATGCGTCCTCGTCGTAGTTGCCGCCGAAGCTATCGCTCTCGGAGGTCTGCTGCGTTGCGTAGAGCGTGATGCCCAGCGAAATCTCGGGAGCCTTGCCGCCGCGGTAGTTCGCCTCGTTGCCAACGCTCTCGGGCATATAAACGATCAGGGCAACGTAATCCTTATCGTTTGCTCCGCCCTTTGCATCCAGCGCGGTGGTTTCGCCATTGTAGTCGTTCACACCCTTCACGGTGCCTGCTGCGGTAATGGCCTCCGCGCGGGTGTATGCCGTGGTGGGAGCTGCATTCAGCTTAACCACCTTGAACACCAGATGCTTGGAAAGCTCAATGTCCTTGCCGTCGGCGGTCTTGCCGATCACGGTGTCCTCGGCGTTCACGCCAAGCTGATACTTGAGCGCGAGAGTTCCCACGTTGGAAACCTCCAGGTAAACAACCTCAA
>SVSC01000001.1 GCA_015064525.1 Oscillospiraceae bacterium | reverse complement strand
AGGGGAATTTCGCCCGTTGCGACGGGCGAGGAGGGCTCCGCGCCCTCCACCGCGCCGCCTTTTGAAAAAGGCGGGCGAAAACTTTTCGTCAAAATGATAGTGCTAACCCCTTTGTCAGCAAGCTGAGGCGCCCCGTGGCAACACGGGGCGCCTTTTCCAATTGATTCGCCATGAAATCCGCCTCGCGCAAGCCTTTGTATTGACTTTTCCGCTCAAATGTGCTATACTTAAAGAAATCATTATGCAGCAATACAAACGACTGTTACAACGGAGTACCAATATGTTCAATCAGAAAACAATCGGAGAAGATGGCGCTCGCGAGGCGCTTCTGCAATACCTCGTTGCCCATCCAAGCATCGGAAAAGCACAGTTGCTCCGAGGCGTTGCCACCCAATGCGGGCTTGAGGAGGCTCGGCTTTCGGAGACACTAACCGCCTTACTGCGGGAAAAGAAAATCTGCCGAAAGGGTCTGCGCTATACGGTGGCAAAGGAGTTGGACACAGTAGCCGCTCCCGTCGGGAAGCATCAAAAAAACCTTCCCACCGTGGAAGCCGCCGACCCAAAAAAGGTGGAAAACGCCGTCACCGCCTACCTGAAGCACCATTCCAAGGTAAGCCGCAAGGAGCTGCTGGACGGCGCGCTGGAGCAATTTTCGCTCACCCCTGCCGAAAAGCGGGATGAATCTCCTCGCAGCCGCAAAAATCTGCTGCGAAACGAAATCTGCCGAGCCATGCGCTCGCTAACCGAGTCGGGAGTTTTGAAAAAGGAGCAGATGCTCTATTCTCTGAACGCAGAGGATCAGCCTGCCTCCCCCATCGGCAAAAGCAACGAGAAAACGCAAAAAAAGAAGAATGTCCTCCCCGCAAGACCCGCCAAAACCGCTTCCAATCAAAAGCGGCAAGCCCCCGCGCCCTCCCAAAATACGCCCTCATCGACCGCCCCCATGACCAAGCGGCAGGAGGGGGAGGCTGCGCTGCAGGCGGTGAAGGCCTATCTCACCCGTCATCCCGCCTCAACCCGTCAAGCCATTCTGGCAGGCGCCATAGAGTTGTGCGGGCTCAGCCCGACGGAAATGAAGGATCCTTCCCCCGATAGTCCCGCCGTCCGCCTCCGCTCCCGTATCGGGCAGGTGTTGACCAACCTGATCAACAACGGCGAGGCGGTGAAGCAGGGGAACATGATTTCCCTGAAAAAGGCGCCAAGGGGAACTCCAACGAATGCCGAAAAGCCAAAAGCTCCCACGGCAAAAAAAGAAAAGACCAACCAAAAGGACAACCGCGCAAGCCTTCAAAAAACGCAAAAGCAGGCCACAAAAAAAGCAACCGAGGAGCCTCACCTGACCGAGGCGCAAAGGGCTGCGGAGGCGGTGATCAAGTATCTCTCCGCTCACCCCAACGCCACCCGAAAGGCCATTTTGGACGGCGCCATTGCCACCTACGGTCTCACCCCCGCCGAAATGAATCAACGCTCCCCGAACAGCCGCTACGTTCGCACAGGAAGCTACGTTGGAAGCGCGTTGACTTCCCTGATTCAGCAGGGCTCCATCCTCAAAAACGGAGGCGAGCATCGCCTTGCAAACGACTCTCATATTCTGGTGAAGGAAACGGAATGCGAGGAGGCGGTTCGTCGCCTTCTGAAAAAGAAAAAATATCCCCGCCGCGAGCTGTTCCGCTTGCTGGAGGAGACCTTTGGAACCAACGCCACCGCTTCCCCGCAGGATGATCGCGACCTGCAAAAGCTCACCGAGCGCGTGGTGGAAAAGCTGATCGCCTCGGGCGAGATCGTGAACGGCGACGGCGGCGTTCTGTGCGCGGTCAAGCCCATCACCTCCGAAAAGGTGATGCCCGAACAGGAATGCAAGCGCCTGCTCCTGGAGCAGCTGGTGGCGCGGGACGGTCGCTTTTTTGAGCGCTTCCTTGCCAACGCCCTGGAAAAATACTTTCTCACCTCGGGCAGAAACGTGACCTACTGCAATATTCCCGGCGGAAGCGCCGACGGAGGCATCGACGTGGAGGTTCACACCGTGGACGAGCTTGGCTTTTCCGAGCAGATTCTGGTGCAAGCCAAGTGCAGGGGCAGTCAGCACGTTACCGAAAAAGAGGTACGGGAATTCTACGGCGCCCTCCACGCCCAAAAGGGCAGCCGAGGCATCTACGTGACCACCTCGGTCTTTCATCCCTCCGCTCAAAAGCTTTTGGACAGCTTGGACAACTGCGTTGGTATCGACGGTGACCGACTGTTTGACCTTCTGAAAAAAGCCGAATACGGCGTCAAGCCCGTCAAAAACGGCTATTCCATCGACCCTGCCGTGTTTTAACACAGACCCCAATCCCGCATAAAAAGAGCAGAGCGCCGCGCGCTCTGCTCTTTTTTTAAACCGACAGCTTTCTTCATTTCACCGCGCAAGCAGCTCCGCATGCACCCGATCCGCCAAGTGCTGAAGGGTCTTGGCGTCCGACTCGTCCAGCCCGTTTGCTTCCAAGCAGGTTGCCGAGCGGTGAAACAACGCAATGAAAAATCCGCATACGATCAAGTAAGCCCCCTGCAAGGAGGTGTGACCGTTGTCCTCGCCCCACATGGGGATCGATGTTTCCCGAATGGCGCGCTCGAACAGTCGGTTGGCATGAACGCAAAGAATACCGCCGTTTTCGCGGGAAAGCTCACCAAACAGCGCATCCAGCCTTTCGCATTGAGCGAGGGGGTTGTAGCCGCCGTTGTCCTTTCCGTAGGGAGGACGCACGTAAAAGCCCGGAGTGGCACCGCTCGCACGTACTTTTTGGATCAGTCTGCGGCAGGCATTGGCGCACGCCATACGCTTTTCGTCGCTGATGATGCAATTGCCATGCTCCTGCAAGAAAACATAGTCAAAGCAGCGGTCGAGCGCTTCGATTACCTTTTTCCCGTGGACGGATTGAGGGTCGGCGTGTTGAGAAAGCTCCAAACCTCCCGCCGTGATCTGCTCAACCTCCAAAACCTCCCCCGCAGCCAGTGCCAAACGCTCCAGCGTTTTGGGAATTTCATGAACATAGGTTGCGCTATTGCCGATAAATAAAACCTTCATTGCAATTCCTCCGTTTTCATGCTTCATTGACCCTATTATAGCACAAATGAGACAAAATTACAATAGGTCGCTTTTGTTCCGACCGCGAAAATGCGTTGCGCCGAAAAGACGCAACGCATTTTTTTATCCCAATTTTACTTGATAATTATCGGTTAAAATCTGAATGAAATCGATCAACGCCAAAATACCGCTGATTCCGCAAAGGAAACACAGCACAATCTTCGTAATGCCGCGCTTCTTTTCTCCCATCATAAAATTGTGAATACCGATGCCGCCCAAGAAAAAGCAAACAATCGCCATTGTCCACTTGTCCTGTCCATTCAGCTTTCCTGCCTGCGCCGTCTTTTCATCTTCGATTTTACAACCACAGTTCAGACACACCGCGGCATTGTCTTTTACGGAACATCCGCAATTCGAGCAATATGACTTTCCATTGCCAATCGCAACACCGCATTTTAAGCATATCGCTTGATTTTCATTCATTTCTTCTCCGCAATTTCTGCAAAACATAACTTTTCCTCCATGAATTATATTTCCAAAATGGAATTATCTATATTATAATTCTATTTTGGAATTTTGTCAATACTTTTTTGGTATATAATTCTAAAAAAAACCGAAGAAGGACAAAAAATGAAAATTCGAAAGCAGGATTATGGAACAGCCAATATGGTTGGAAAAACCGTGGAGCGACTCAGAAAAGAGAAAAAGATCAAGCAGAAAGATTTTATTGCCAAAATGCAGGTGTTCGGATGTGACATCAACCCCACAAGCTACTCAAAATTAGAGGGGCAAATCCGCTCAGCCACCGATCGGGAAATATACGCCATTTCAAAAATTCTCGGCGTTCCCATGGAAAAATTATTTGAGGGGGATTAAAGTCCCCCTCAAACTGCATTCTACAATCATTTTTTCAGCTCAAACTCACCAAGAACCGTTGACTGAATGTAGTCGTCCTTAATCTCCCTCAGACGCGCCATGTGGGGCTGCTCCACGTGAACCTGCTGGTGCCGCTTGGTTTCCCAAGCCTCAACGAGCAAAAGCTCGTTTTTGTCGGCTTCGGAAAAATAGTAATCATAGCGCAGGCATCCGTCCTCTGCCCGAACCGCCGAAAGAATCCCCTCCCGCTTCACTGCCTCCACAAAGGCTTCTCTCTTTTCGGGAAAGCATCGAAATTGAACGTAAATCGTGTACATATCAAGGCTCCTTTTCGTGTGATTGACGTCGGCTTAAAAGGCGTTTTTGATCATGTAGAACCAGAAAAGCCTTCCGGTCATTTTTTTGTAATCGTCCATGCCCAAAATCTCGGTCTTTTCCCCAATCTTCTCCATGATCAGCTTGGCGGCGGGAGACATCCAGCCACGTCTTGTGGTGCAAAAAATCAAGGGCTCGCCGTCAACCATGCATTGCAGCCAAAGCTGTCCGCTTCCCATACCGAACTCCGCTTGCTGAAAAGAAGAAAAAGGAATCTGCTTGTGCGCAACGCCGAATTTATCGTTGTTGAAATCCAGGCAATCGTCCCGAATTTCCACGATGTATCCCGTGAAGCCTCTTGCCTTGGGCAAAAGATTGCCGCTCTCTCCCAAAACCATGTCGAACACCCGATCGGGATCCAGATTGTTTTCCTCGCAATACTTTTTGATCGTCATCATAGATTTCATTCTCCTTGCTTGATTTTAAGAGAGCTTTTCCGTGGTAATTTCTCTTGTTTTGCCAACCCTCTTGAGAGCATTATATCACACCTCGGATGTTTTTTCAATAGCTTTGAAAATTTTTCCGCCTCTGTCAAATAAGTCCCGATCAGTCCTCCCGCAGTCGGCGGTAGATCTCACGGGCGCGGGCGGCAATGGCGTCCCCCTCCTCCCCCGTAACCGATCGCAGGGGGCGCCGCTTGGGGTAGCCCCAAACGTCGAATACGCAGGGTCCGATCCAATGCTGATCCCCGCAATCCTGAAAGACCCCCGCAAGGATCGACAGCGACGCCTTTTTGGTGGACATGAAGATCACCTTCATGGGGTACTTGATCAAAGCAAAGATCGGCTTGGGATAATGGGACGTGATATTGGTGAAGGTGATGCCCGGATGCACCACGGCAAGCCTCGCCTCTCGCTCCCCGCGGAACAAGTCGAACAACGACCACATGAGATAGCGCTTGGCATTTCCGTAAACCAGCGAAGCCCTTGCTCTGCCCGAAAAATCCACGTCCCTCGGATCGGTTGCAGAATACCGATGGGCAATGCTCCCCACGGCAATCACCTTGCCCCGCCGCTCCCGCAGCAGAGGCATCAGCTCCCGCACAAGATAGTAGGGCGCCGCAAAATTGATCTGAAACACGTTGTCCAGCCCCAAAGCGCAGGATCTGCGCGGAATTTTGTACGCTCCCGCGTTCAGGATCAGAGCATCCACAGGCAAGGACTTCAACGCCTCCGCCGCGGCGCGAACGGAGCCCATATCCTCCAAATCCAATGGAATTCGACGGATCGACAGCGCGGGATACTCCGAGAGCAGCCCCTCATCGGCGATCGCCGCCTTTTGTGGGTTGCGATCCAGCAGAATCAGGTTTGCCTCCAGCCCTGCCAGATGGCGGCACAGCGCCTGCCCCAAGCCTCCCGTGCTTCCCGTTAGCGCAACGGTTTTCCCCCGCAGGGACGCGGTGTTTTTCCGTATCCATTGCTCGATTCTCATAGCCTTGTTTCCTTTCTGTTCAGCAGAGCCGCGCCAAGAAAAACCGTTACCATCAGCGCCGCCGAGGGTGCAACGGCTCCGCATCCGCCAAGCGCGACGTCGCTGTTCTCCCACGTCTCCGCTTCGCTGTCAGCGGGGGCATCCGTCCAATCGGGCTTCGGCTCCTTTGTTGGCTCCTTCGTTGGCTCCGAAATTGGCTCGCGAGTAGGCTCCTTCGTTGGCTCGCGGGTGGGCGCCTCGGTTTCGGGGGACGGCTGAAGGGTGAAGGTGAGGGTATCCACCGCGTAAACGCGACCATCCTCCAGCTTCACTACCACGGTGAAGGTATGCAGCAAGCGGTCATAGCGCGGAAGCGCCACCCGCAGATCAAGGGTGACCTCTGCGGAGCCCACACTCTGCCACACCGTCTCCTCGCCGTCGAAGGAATATCCCACCGCCGTTGCGGGCTTCGTCAGCCTCAGCGTTCCCGAGGCAACCAGCAAATCCCCTTCTCCTCCCGTGAATACCGTGTGATACTGCGGCAGCGCGGCACCGTTCAGCCTGTAGGAATTCAGGTCCTTGCTTTTGTACACGTTGGAAAATTCCAGCGGCGTTACCGCCTTTTTTACGCCAAAGGAGGAAAGCTGAACCACACGGTCGGTGTTGTTTTTCACATAGCCCTCCACCCAGCTGTTTCCGATCCTGCAAACCACCCGCAACCGACCGTTGGGCGCAACCTCCGAAACAGCCACCAGCGAATATTTGGGCAGGAGCCACTTGTGGGAGGTGGCGGTTGCCGTGGTGTAAACGTATTTATTGGTGGTGGCAACGTAGATGCCCGTTGTGGGAACCGCTCCCGAATAGTCGATGGCGGGAACGTTGTCCTCCGCCTTGTATGGCAGAACACCGTAGCCGCGGATACAGCGATCCGAGAGATCATAGGACTTAACGTACACCCCTCCCCCATTGGACTCCAGCCCCTGCGCCGAGGAGGTATTGCCCTCCACGGTATAAACCGTTCCGTTCTTGACGTAAAGTACCAACCCGATATGGGATTCGGACGCTCCGTCCTTGGTGAAAAAGATCAGATCTGCCGACTGCGGCGCATATCCCCCGCCAAAAGCGGAGGAATCCTGAAAATATCCGCATTTCCGCAATTGACTTGCCCATTGATTACAGCTGACCTCTCGCCAGACGTACCGCTTGTCGCCCACGTGCTTGCGGCACCAATCGGAAATGCTGTTCTGATCGGTGCATCGCGCCTGCAGGAGACAGAAGGAGACAAAGGAGGCGCACCACGGATAATTTTTCCCGCCGTAGCCCTGGGAAAAATCTCCCATGCTGTAGTTATATTCGGTGAAATTTCCGGAGGTTCCCACCGTTCCTCCCAATTGCTCCACCGAGCTCCCCTCCTGATAGCCCACCTGCGATAGCGCCACGGCAAGCACGTCGGTTCTGCCGTCCCCCGTGAGGGGAACCTTTTGGAGATTTTCATAGTAGGGACCTGCCTTGTAGGACTCCGACACACGGTTTGCGCCCGTTCGATAGGGAGCGGCCGTGGGCTGCAGCGTCAGCGCAAAAAGCAGAAGCGCCGTCAGAAAAAGCGCTGCGGCTCCGCGTTTTGAATGCTTTGTCATATGTATTTTCCTCATACTTGATGATTTGTCTTGATTTGCTCGAGCAACATTATTATAGCACAAAAGAGAATCCTTGTAAATTGTTTTTTGACAAAAAACGACTTGTAGATTCTACCAGCGCGTCGCTTGCATAGATCAACCGATCACAACACATACTGACAACGGCATTTTTATGCTGAAAAGGAGATTTGAAAGATGATTATGGATCGTATCGCTTTGATTCTGACCATTGCGGGCGCCCTGAACTGGGGTAGCATCGGACTGTTTCAATTTGATATTGTGGCGTGGATCTGCGGTGGCCCCGCATCCCTCCTCAGCCGCATCATCTACACGGTGATCGCCCTGGCGGGCATCTGGTGCATCTCTTTGGTGTTCCGTCCCCGCGAGGAATATGACCGCGTTGGTCAATCCCATTAACGATCAACCAAAAGCGCCGCCGAGACAATGCCTCGGCGGCGTCCACGTTGTAAACAAAGGTTCGAAAATCGTTTGGCTACGCGGCTGTATCAGCTGCCATCTTCAACCCGCCAAAGCTTACGAAGGGTAGATCTCGACCGCAAAGGGCGTGATCTCACCAATACTGATAAAGCATGCCGACCCGCCGGGCTTACCGATCAAACGCACGCCCTCGCACACAACCTCCTCAGCGAACGTGAAGGTATAGGTGTCGAAATTCGACCCACGCCCGTAGGTGCCTAAGGGATAGATCGGACTGACCGATGCCTCCACCGCCTTCCAAACGCCGTCAACCAGCACCTCAACGGTGGGGGCGTTTTCAAACCATCCTCCGTCATTGAAGTGCATTCCCTCGGTAAAGGCAACGCCTGTCAGCTTGGCAGGCACGTCAAACTCCACGCCCGCGTACACAGATTCGGGGCGCTCCGAGCTGCGGTAGGTATCGTATTGCAGGCTTGCGTTCAGGGTTCCAACCGCGGGAACAATGTGATCGTACATCACCTGCATATCCTTATTGCCGCCCCCCTGGGGATTTGTGATCGAGCAAATCGCCCGTCCGGGAACGATGATCCGATCCTCGATAACCGCCTTTTTGACAATTGTGACCGTGCTGCCACCGCTACCCGTGAGCTTGCAGGTAATTGTGTATTCGCCCGCCTGCTTGTATTCATACGCCTCGGTGGGCAGAGCGGTGAGAACCGTACCGTCGCCCATGTCAAGCTCCACGCTTGCAATGCTTTGGGTGCCAAAGTGCGAAACCTTCAATCTGATCGCGCGGGTGGCATCGGTGGCAATACTCATAGTTGCGCCAATGTAATCCTCGGGCCATTGCTCAAAGGGAACGGGAGCATACACCAGATCAACGGGAATCGTCCAAACACCGTCCTCGCAAACGGCGCCGTTTGCCGCAAGGATCTCCTTCATCAGCTGAAAGCTGACATCAACCACATCCGAAAAAGTGTAGGTGGTGGAATGGAAGGTGATCCCCTCTGTTCTCAAATCGTCGGTATAGTCTTCGGGAATCTTCGACGCGCCGTAGAAATTACCCAAAATAGACGCCGCACTGGAGGGATTGCAGTCGCTATCTTGACCGCATCTGCCGGAAATGATTACCGTTTGCTCCAGATCGCCCTCTCCGTACAGCAGACCGATCAGCACGTAAGCGGAATTGAGCTTGGCATCAATGTTTGCCTTGGAGGACACCAGATCGCAGCATCTGTCGTCACGCCCCCATCGCGCCTCGATTTTGTTCCAGTTTTGCTTCCAGGTACAGCCGTTGCGGTAGTTTTCCATCACCTGATCGATCAGCATGCGGAATTCTGTGTTTTCGGGGATCACGGCGATGCCCGCGTTGATGATCTCCTGAATTGATTCGGCTGTGTAGGCAGCCGCGTGCATTGCCGTGATAAACACGCCGCCGTAAACGCCGTCACCGTAATTGGTGATGTGGCCAACGTCAAAGGAACGCATTGCCGAGGCGTTAACAAGCCCGGGGTACATCTGTCCCAAAAAATCGCATTCGATCTGCCAATCAAGATCGTCGCAATGATAGTTATAAAGATAACTGCCCGAATTAGGGTACTCAATGCCCTCCAGCAAATTTTCTCTTGCCTGCACGTTGGCATGCCACAACGGAAATTTCGAATCACGGAAGGCATCCGCCATGTGCTTGGAGTCGCACAGCGCGCCATGGTTTTTCATGGCATCCAGAAACGGCACCTCAACGTAAAGGTCATCCTGCCGAAAGGCATCGTTGATCATGGAAGGCTCCCATTTCGGGAAGGAATCCTCGGGAATGATGGATCCGCACCATTTGAACTCGGTGGAGGCAGCCCATCCAACCCCCAGCATCTGTCCGATCCATCCGCCCACCAGCTTATCGTATAATTCATCCTCGCTGATGCGCACCTGCTTGGTAAGCTGCGCGGGAGGCTGATTGGGTGTTTCAGCAGCGGTTCCCGAGGGGAGAGCCGCAACGGTGGAGGAGGTTTCGTCGCCTCCCTTCCCCGACGATCCGCAAGCGGTCAACGCCAAGGCGAGGAGCGTTGCGGCTACCGCGAAACAGATAGCTCTGACGTTTTTTCTACTCATGGTAAAGCTCCTTTTCTAAGATAACAAGACGGCTCACGGAAGAAGATGCTTCATGGTTTGCTCAACGCGATCGGCAATCCGAACGGTTCCAACGCCAAAAATCGTGGTTCGGAGCGTATCGTGAATCGAATCCGTCCAGCAGCTTGGAATAGAGTCCTTGCCAAACGCCATTCCGAGAACAGACCCAACCGTTGCGCCGTTGCAATCCGTATCAAATCCCGTTTCAACCGCCATACAGATTGATTTCGTATAATCGCCCTCGCCGTACAAAAGCGAAGCCACCACAACCATGGCGTTGGAAATGGTATGACACCAGCCGTGACCGGTATATTCGTCATACAGATTATGAATCATTTCAAAGCAAGCCTTCTGAGACTCCCCGCTTTGATAGTGCTTGACCACCAGCATACAATGCTCATAAAGCCTCGACGTGTGTGGGATTTCCGCCAGTCCACCGAGAATAATTTCCTCAGGATTGTTGGTTACAGCCGCCATGGCAAGCATCGCCGCCACGAACATTTCACCGTAAATTCCATTCTTCACGTGGGAAATGGAGGCATCGCGCCAAGCCATTTCCGCCGCGAGCTTGGGATCGCCCGGGTTGATATATCCAAAGTAGTCGCCCCTGATCTGCGCGCCGATCCACTCGCGATAAGGATTTTTGTAGATGGCGGATTGAGGAGGCGTATAACCCTTCACAAAATTGCAAAAAGCCACTCTCTCGGCGGTGCAGTAGGAATCCTTGCATTGAGACGCGAGCCAAGCCCTTGAAACGTCGTAGGGGGTGAAATTTCTTCCGTACTTTTTAACGATCTCCTGCGCGAGAACGGTGTAATTGGTGTCGTCATCCGGAGGCATCTCGTCAAAATCATCCGCGTAGGTTCTGCCCACAAAATTGAATCTGTACTTGGTCAGATCCGTTTTTGCCAGATCGCTGTGCAGAATATACCGATGCAAGGGGTAGTTGTCGGTATCCTTCAAAAAGGGAACGATATCGTCCGTTCGAATCCCCTCAACCGACTTGCCCAGCAGGCATCCGCAGATCCTTCCCAGCCAAGCGCCGTATATCTTATCCCTGATCTGGCTCGCATCGAAGGGCAAAGGAGCCTCCGCGCCCCGCCTCAGCATTTGAATTCGGTTCAGATCCGACGGCTCAACGTAGGGGTATCCCTCCTTTTGCTCGGCAGAGATCACGATTTCAAACAAAACGTCGCCCAGCTTTTTCTTGTATTCTCCTTTGGGAAGCCTTGAAACCGACTCAAAAATATCTTTATACGCATCAATATTCAGGCCCTCGTCGATGGATTGCTGAAATTCGGTCATTAAATTTGCCGAATAAAACTCCCAATCGTGGAGGTTTTGGTACTGCGGCTTCAGAATTTGCGCTTGATTCATTTCCTCAACCACGCGATTATCGTTGTCCATCAGCAAAGAATCCAACGATATATCAAAATATTTCGCGATCCGAATGATTTTCTCAACGTCCGGCACCGATGCTCCGCTTTCCCATTTTTGAACCGCTTGCTGTGAAACGTCAAACAATTCCGCAAATTGCTCTTGTGTTAATTTCGTTTGTTTTCTCATCTGGCAAATAGCCTTACTGAAATTCATATCGGAACCTCCAAATTAGAATTTACGATTTTATTTTATCACAAGTTCTCGGCAATGTAAAGGGATTTTACATTGTTATTTCCACCACTGTTGGTTGTATTCGGCTTTTCCCCGCATACAAAAGAAAAATTGCCATGAAGGCGCTTGGAGGCTTGGAGGCTTTCTTTCGAAAGATTCCAAACGTCCAACGCTTCCATGGCAATCTGCCCCACGTTCACATTCAGTTCTTCAAGCTGTGGATCGGCGCGGGAATCCGTCCGCCGCGACGAATAAAGCGAGCGGGCGAATAGGGCTTCACAGGCATCACGGGAGCTCTGCCAAGCAATCCCCCAAAGTTCACCGAGTCACCTGCCTGCTTGCCGTAGGCGGGAATCAGACGCACCGCGGTGGTTTTGGTGTTCGCAACACCAATGGAGATTTCGTCGGCAATGATGCCGCTGATCACCTCCTCGGAGGTATCTCCGGGAACCGCGATCATGTCCAATCCCACCGAGCAAACCGCAGTCATTGCTTCCAGCTTTTCCAGCGTGAGGGCGCCTCTCTCGGCAGCGGCGATCATGCCCGCGTCCTCAGAGACGGGGATAAATGCGCCCGAAAGTCCGCCAACGTGGGAGGACGCCATCACGCCGCCCTTCTTCACGGCGTCGTTGAGCATGGCAAGGCAAGCGGTTGTGCCGTGAGCGCCGCAGGACTCCAGTCCCATTTCCTCCAGAATATACGCCACGGAGTCACCGATGGCAGGGGTAGGCGCCAGAGAAAGATCCACGATTCCAAAGGGAACGCCCAGCTTCCGCGCCGCCTCGCTGGCAACCAGCTGACCCACGCGGGTGATCTTGAACGCAGTCTTTTTGATAATATCGGCAAGCTCGGAAAGGTCGCAATCTCCCGCCCGACGAATGGCAGAGACAACCACGCCGGGGCCGCTGACGCCAACGTTGATCACGGTTTCGGGCTCGCCCACACCGCAAAAGGCGCCTGCCATAAAGGGGTTGTCCTCCGGAACGTTGGCAAACACCACCAGCTTGGCGCAGCCGATGGAATCCTCATCCCGCGTGAGATACGCCGCGCGCTTGATGATCGAGCCCATACGGGATACGGCATCCATATTGATGCCAGCCTTTGTGCTTGCAACATTCACCGAGGAACAGATGTTTCTGGTTTCCGCCAGCGCATCGGGAAGCGCCGAAAGCATCGCGTCGGCGCCGCGGGTCATCCCCTTCTGCACCAATGCGGAAAAGCCCCCCAAAAAGTTAATTCCAACCGCATCCGCCGCCCGTTGGAGCGCTTTTGCGATCTTGATGTAGCCATCGGGGCCGCAATCACCGCCAATCAGCGAAACGGGAGTTACCGAAACCCGCTTGTTCACAATCGGAATTCCGTATTTCTTTTCGATCTCGCAGCCTGTTTGCACAAGATGCTCTGCGGAGTGCGTGATCTTGTCGTAGATGCGGTCGCAAAGGCGGTTCACGTCCTCGCTCACGCAATCCCAAAGGGAGATCCCCATGGTAACCGTGCGAATATCCAGATTTTCCTCACGGATCATTTGGATCGTTTCCAAAACGTCCTGCGTGTTGATCATGACGGCTCCTCCCTCAAATATGATGCATGGTGTTAAAAATATCCTCGTGCATGGTGTGAATATCCAGCCCGCGGGCGCGTCCCAGCGCGGAGAGCGTGTCAACGAAGTCGGCGAAGTCGATCTTAAGCTCGTCGATGGAGGCGAGCATGATCATCGCGAAATAGTCACTGAGAACGGTCTGGGTAATATCCAGAATATTCGCTCCCTTTTGCGCGCAAATGCCTGCTACGTCGGCAATGATGCCAACGCTGTCCTTTCCTGTTACGGTAATTACTGCTTTCATAAGGAAACCTACCTTTCATTCGTTGCTGAAATCTATCTATATTATACAGTTTTTTTCGGTAAAAATCAAGAGCTATCAAAAAGTTTTTGTCCGACAGTGACAAAAAAAAGACAAAACGCAAATGGGAGCGATCCCCCGCCCTGCAAGCCGAAAAGGAAACGGCGTGATCCTTCGCTTGGAAGGATCACGCCGTTGGTAAAATTCAAAGCAATCCGAACAGAAGCATTGCCACGAGGGCAAGCCCTAAAAGAACCGCAAGGCAAGGCAGCACGATCATCACGAACGCCGATGCCATCAGAGCGATCACATCCTTGGGCGACAGCTTCACCTCGTTCATTCTTCTGTCAAGCTCCCGATCCTGCTCGGGAGTGCTTTTTTTGAGCCTGCGCCAGATCATGGGAGCCTCCCATCATTCCGCGGCGCCGTCTCTGAGAACCCGCTCCTCAGTGCTTTTCACCTCGAACAGGTAGTTTCCATTCTCATCCAGCTTTCGCTCGGAGAAATGGCAAGCCACAAAATGTCCGGGCTCCACCTCCTGCAGAGGAGGCGGCACGCGCTTACACTTCTCGCAAGCCATATAGCAGCGCGTGTGGAACTTACAGCCCGAGGGCGGACGGATGGGGCTGGGAATATTACCCTCCAGAAGAATCCGAGGGCGGTTCAGGTTCGCCATATCGGTTGTGGGAATCGAGGAAAGCAGCGCAACCGTATAGGGATGTCGGGGATCCTCAAACACCGTTTTGGCATCTGCCAGCTCCACGATATTGCCCAGATACATTACGCAAATACGGTCGGAAATGTACCGCACCACCGAAAGGTCATGAGAAATGAACATATAGGTGAGCTTTTCCTTTTCCTTCAGCTCCTGCAGCAGATTGATGATCTGTGACTGAATGGAAACGTCCAGCGCCGACACGCACTCATCACAAACGATGAAGCGAGGCTTCACCGCCAACGCGCGGGCAATGGAAATTCTCTGACGCTGACCGCCCGAGAACTGGTGAGGATAGCGGTAGAGCATATACTCCTGCAGGCCGCATTCCTCCATGGTTTCCGTGATATATTCTCTCAGCTTGTTGGAACCGTGCTTGAAGAATTTGTGGGTTACCAATCCTTCTTCGATGATCTGACCGATGGTAAATCGGGGGTTCAGACTGGAATAGGGATCCTGGAAAATAATCTGCAGCTCTTTTCGGAGCATTCTCATTTCCGCATACTTCAAACGCGCCAGGTCGATGCCGTTATCCAGCATCGCCTCGTACTTTTGAAATTCCTCATTGTTGGCATACTCTGCCTTCACAGCGTCCAGCTTTTCCCGAACACCCGCAATAGCGGCGTTCAGCTCCTCAACACGGGCGTTAACCCCCCTGAGCTTTTCCTCGGCAGAGGCCTTCTTTCTGAGATCGGCGGGCTTTGCGGAGCCCTCCGCCTCCAATTCCTCCACGTGAGAACAGATCACGGTAAACTCCCGCGCCATCTCTGCCAAGCGGTTTTTCTTGCTGTTGAGACGATAGATCTCCAAAAGCAGCTCAACGCCGCGATGATCTTCGGGAACGGCGAAAAATCCGCCCAGGATTTTCACAATGTTATTCAGCGCGGAATGCTCCTCGCAACGGGCAAGATTCAGATTTTGATGCAGAAAAAAGTCCGCATGATCCTCGCCGCCCACGGCTTCCATCTTTTTCTCCAGCTCGGCAACCTTCGCAACTGCCTTGTAATACTTTTTGCGATAAGCGAAAAAGTGCTTGAGGGTATCCTCCACGTAGGAGGGGGTCATATCGTCCAGCGTTCTGCCGTAGTAAACGGTTGCGCCCGCGGTTTGCGAATAAAGCTGCAGCAGCACGCGGCCGAGAGTGGATTTTCCGCATCCCGATTCTCCCACGATGCCAAGGGTCTCGCCCTCGTAGATATCCAGCGTAATGTCCTCGTTTGCGCGGACGTAGAGCTGCTCCTTTTGGAAAATAGAGGACTTTGCAACGGGGAAATACTTTTTCAGATTAGTGATTGACAGTAATTTCTTTGTGGGCATCGCTGCATCTTTCCTCCTTTTCGGGATAAAAACATCTCACCATTTGACCGTTGCCAACATCCTGCAGGGGAGGCTCCTCCTCCATGCATTTCTGCGTGCAGTACTTGCAACGGGGCGCGAACTTACAGCCCTTGGGCAGCGCCAACGGATGCGGCACCACACCGGGAATGGGCTCTAACTTCTTGGTGATATTGTCGATTCTCGGGATTGAGTACATCAATCCCTCGGTGTAGGGATGGCTCTTTTTTGTATTGGTGAAGATGGTACGGGCGGAGGCTTTTTCCACCACCTGACCGCAGTACATCACCACCACGTCGTCTGCCATCTCGTTGATTACGCCAAGGTCATGGGTGATAAAGAGGATCGAGGTTCCCTTCTCTTTTTGCAGGTCGTTCATCAATTTCAGGATCTGCGCCTGAATGGTTACGTCCAGCGCCGTTGTGGGCTCATCCGCGATCAGAATCTTGGGCTTGCAGGCAAGCGCCATGGCAATCATCACTCTCTGGCGCATACCGCCCGAAAGCTGGTGCGGATACTGGCGGATCACCGCCTCGGGGTTGGGGATCTGCACGTCGTAGAGCATTTTCAGCGCTTGCTCCATCGCCTGCTTCTTTTTCATGCCCTGATGGATCATAAAGGGCTCGCTGAGCTGCTTACCAACGGTAAACACAGGGTTGAGGGAGGTCATGGGCTCCTGAAAGATCACCGAAATGGCGTTTCCGCGGATGTTGTACATCTCGCTCATGGGGAGCTTGGTCAGCTCCTTTCCCTCAAACAGAATCTCTCCCTCGGCGATATAGCCGTTATCGTCCAGCAGGCGCAGAATGCTCATTGCCGAAACCGATTTTCCGGAGCCCGATTCACCAACAATACCAATGGTCTTGCCCGGCTCCAGCGTGTAGGATACGTCATTGACCGCCTTCACAATGCCTTTTCTGGTTTTGAAATAGGTGTGAAGGTTCTTAACTTCCAATAATGCCATTGTTGTTTGTCTCCTTCTTTCCTATTATTTTTCTCTGCTGCTCTTGGGGTCAAGAACGTCTCTCAGGGTGTCTCCGATCACGTTGATGCTAATGGTTGCCAGCGACAGGAAGATCGAGGGGAACACCCATTGCCACCAGTAGTTCTGAATGACGATGGAGTTGTTTGCGCCGTTGAGCATATTACCCCAGGTAGGCTGAGGCTGCTGAACGCCGAAGCCCAGGTAGGACAGCGACGACTCGGTGAGCAAGCATCCCGCGAAGTCCAGCGTCATGCTCACAAGAATTACCGAGATTACGTTGGGCAGGATGTGCTTAAAGGCAATCAGATGCTCCTTCACACCCATCGACTGCGCCGCGATAACGAACTCCTTCTCTCTCTCTGCCAGCACCTGTCCGCGAATCATGCGCGCAAGACCCGTCCAGCTGAGCAGACCGAGAATAATCATGATAATGAAAATTCTCATGGTGTCGCTGATGGGATAAAACCGAATGATCATGGAAAGCATCATGGCAAAGGGCAGGAAGGGGATGGCGGAGAAGATCTCGGTGATACGCATCAGCAGCATATCCACCCAACCGCCGAAATATCCCGAAAGACATCCAACGATGATGGCAATGATCGAGGAAACGATCACCGCAACGGCGCCGATGGTCATGGTCATCTTGCCGCCGTGAACGATTCGGGTGAAGGTGTCTCTGCCTCGGTTATCGGTTCCGAACAGATAGCCCTTCAAGCCGAAGGACTCGGTGAGATCATCCTCACCGTTCACCAAATAGGTTTGCTTTGCACCTGCGTAAACGGTGGTTGCCGCCTGACCGTTGATCTCTGCCTGACCCTTATCGTTATGACCCCACGCATACGCCTTGCCCGCGTCGGTCACACCAACGAAATGGCGGGTTCCCCCCGCAAGAGAAACGTATTTTTCTCCCTCGGGAATGGGGGCAATATCCTGCTCGCCAAACTCGGCAGCACCCGCAACCAGAACCTCTCCGCTCTCCAGAAGGAAGGCAAAGCAGTTGTTGGTGGCGGCAATGTCAACCAGCTTCTTATCAAAGATATAGGTGGTGAAATTCTTCACCTTTTCGCCCGTGGAGGACATGGCGGACTCTCGGTTAAAGAGCATATTGCTTCCCGTCATAGCGCCGTTCTCAAAGAGCACCACGCCATAGTAGTTGGAAAGCACCACCTTTGCCACGCGAGTGTTATTCTCCTGACAGTAGGTCTCGCTTGCCGCAAGAAGCTGCTTCATGTTGGTGAGGGCATTGCAGTTACCCCACATATAGAGCTGACCGTCGTAAACCAGGGCGGTTGCCTGATAGCCGCAAACCAGTTGCTGAACCTTTGCGGGGTCCAAGGTTCCGTTGAGGATGAGATCGGGCATCTGCAAAAGGTTATCCGCCTCATTTGCCGTGCCGTACTGTCCTCTGGTGTTGTCTCCCCATCCAACCACCTTACCGTCGGTGGTAATGGCGATCACATGGTTATAGCCTGCGGAGGCGGTGAGCACCTTGCCGGGCTGAATCTCCTCGGGGAACGCGGCGTAATCCTGATTGGAAAGAGCATTGTTGGTATGGCCCCACATATAGAGGGTGTTGTCATGGCTCACACCAACGGTGAAATTGGAAAATCCGTTGATCTCACGAATGTTGTCCTTCAGCTCCTTGGGAACCCGACGCATGGAATAGTTTGGGGGAATGTTTGCCTGAAGCGTATCGGTGTAGCTCAGATCCATGGGAATGAAGAGCGAGCCCACAAACACGAACAGGAACAGCGCCACCAGAACAACCAGTGCCACAACCGCAACCTTGCGGCGGAAAAACTCCTTCACCGCCATTTTGGAGGGGCTTTCCAGCTTCTCCACGGCGAAGGGATCGTTCGCCATCGACTTGCTGGCGCCAAAGAACATTCTTCCAATCCAGCGGAAGGGCGTGCGCAAGATTGCGCCTGCCTTTGAGGGGGTCTTTTTATTTTGTTCATTCATGGCATTTTTCCCCCTTACTTATTCACGCGCACGCGAGGATCCACAAATCCGTAGGCAATGTCGATGAGCAGATTTCCCGCCAACGAAATAAAGATATAGAACATCTGCAACGCCAGAACGATATCGTTATCGTTGTTCTGCAGCGCATCGAAATATACCTTTCCAACGCCGTTGAGGGAGAAGATATTCTCGATCATCAGCGAGCCGCTGAAGATTCCCAAAAACCAACCGATCACAAGGGTGACAATGGGGATCAGCGCATTTTTCCACGCGTGAGAATACACCACGGTCTTTTCTCGCAAGCCCTTGGCGCGAGCGGTGCGGATGCAATCCATCGAGAGCGCCTCGGTCATGGAGGCTCTCACATAGCGGGTCATACCGCCAAGAGAGCAGAAGGTCATAACCATCAAAGGCAGACACAGGTGATACATTTTATCCCAGAACTGCTTCGCGGGAGACCAATCCAAGCTGCCCGCCGTTGCCATACCGGAAACGGGGAACCACTCCAGCGTTACAGAAAACAGCCAAATAAATACGATTGCAATAATGAACGTTGGCAAGCTATAGCCAATAACCGTTCCAACCTGCACGGCAAGGTCGCGTTTGCTGCCTCGCTTCACCGCGCAAAAAATACCCAGCGGAATGGTGATCCCCAACGCGAGGATCGTTGCGAAAATGTTGATAAAAATGGTGTTTTTCATAGGCTCCACCAAAACCTCTGATACGGGACGCGCGTACTTAAACGATTCTCCCAGGTTGCCCTGCAGCAAGCCGTTGAACGTTCCGTCGACATAGGGATAAACACCCAGCCAACGCAGGTACCTCTCAAATTTATTACCGTTCAAGCCGAGCTTTTCCTGCCAAAAGGCATATCGCTCGTCGATATTAAAATTCGGGTTGTTTCGGTTCGCGGGATTTTGGGCTTCCTCTCTCGCCTTTTCCATCGCCTTGTCCACGGGCAGCATATTGTATATCAAAAAGATCATCAACGAGAGGATCAGAAACACAACGAGGATATACAGTATGCGCTTAACGATATATTTGCCCATAGGCTCTCCTCCAAGCTTTTCAGCATAGCTGATTTTTCATTTCAAAACAACAGGGGTCAATACGCAAAAAAAGCGGGCTTGACGAGACCCCTTTATAACACTTTAGTAGGAACGGCGTTTTGCAACGCCGCTCCTACGTTCAAGCAGTCAGACAGTATTCAATTCAAACACTCTCCGACCAAGGTAGCTTACTGATAGTCTGCCCAGAAATCAGCGGAATCCATCACGTAGCAAACGGAATAATCGTCGTACATATCGGGATCAATGGTCCAGTTCCAAGAGTAGTCATACAGTGCGCTGGTAAATCCGGTTGCAAAGTTGATGGCATTCAGCTTGGGAGTGCCGTCGAAGCCGTAATCGGGAATCCAAGAAAGCTCACCGTACAAACCGGTGGTGAAGTCGGTGGAGGTATAGGTGATATACATACCGATCTCCTCGGTTGCGGTCTTGCTTTCCTGCCATGCAACGATCAGCATGTCGGTCACGTCATTGGGCTGAGTTCCGAACCAGTTGATTGCCAAAGGCATGTAGTACTCACCGTCGATCTTTACGGTCTTGTACTTGCTGTCGGTGGACTTGAACTGAATGTTCTCCTCGGTCAGCTCATAGCCTGCCAGCTTCTTGTAGCGAACCTTATCCTTGGAAGCATCAAAGGTCTTACCCTCAACGTTGTAGATCCAGCCGCCCTCTTCAAGAGCCTCAATTGCGCTGTCCTTGCTGTAGGTGTAAGCATTCAGCTTAATGGTGTTCTCAACTGCCTTGTAAGCAGAGTAGCCGGTGTAGTAGGGACCGTGAACCACAGAGCCATAGCCGCCGGTGAAGTCCTGAGCAAACTGGTTGCGGTTGATGGTGTACATGATTGCCTGACGAACAGCGGTGAAGCCGGTGGGACCGAAGTCTGCGCGGAAGCCCAGCTTACCGTAGCCTGCGCGGTCGTAGTGCGTTTCAGCGTACTTCGTGGGATCGCTCTTAACCAGCTCAAGAGCTGCAACGGTTTCGGTGGCGCCGGTGATACCTGCCAGCACGTCAACCTCGCCTGCCTTGAACTTATCGGTCTGAGTCTCGGACTCGATCTTGATATAGGTGATGGTTTCAATGGAAGCCTTGCCTCTTGCGGTGTCACCGGAATAGTTGGGGTTCAGCTTCAGGGTTGCGATCAGAGTGGATGCATCGTAATTGTGAACCACATAAGGACCGGAGTAAGGCAGGTTGGAGTTCCACTTCAGGTTAGCAACGATCTTCTCAGCCTGAACATAAACCTGTGTGCCGTCCTTCTCAACCTGCGCATAGAAGTTGTCGCTCAAGCCGCAGCAGTTGTTGGCGTCCTTGGTGATGGTAACGGTGTTGTCACCGGTGTAGAGCGCCATGGGAACGGGGCTGAAGCTCGCGTAGGACATTGCATAGTAGTAGCCTGCGTAGTCAGCCAGGAAGGTTACCGCGAAGGTGTAGTCATCAAGCAGCTGAACGCCCTTGAAGAACTTGGAGGTACCCTTGTTGAACTCATCGAAGCCAATCAGCTGCATACCTGCCCGATCGGAGCCGCCTGCTGCTGCAGCAACGGGAGTGGAGTTCGCCAGAAGGGAAACGATATAGTTCTCTGCCTTAACAGCGGAGCCATCGCTGAACTTCAGGCCTTCCTTAATCTTAATGGTGTAGGTGAGAGTGCCGTCCTCATTTACCTTGGAGGTAGGAGTGCCGTTAACCACGTACTCGTTCCAGATCATAGCGCCGTTCTTATCGGTTTGAACGGTTGCGTGACCGGAGGTCAGGTTCTCGATATCCAGGTCGGCGGATCCGGGAGAGGACTTGCCCCAGCTGGAGCTGCGGAACGCACCGGAAAGCTCGGTTGCGCTACCCAGAATAACGGAGTTTGCAGCGCCTGCCTTAACGGAAGCCGCGATGATCGCATCTGCGGGATCCCAGTAAGGAGAGGTTACAAAGTTCTGAAGCTTTGCGTTGTAGAGATCGAAGTACTGGTTGGAGTACAGCGGAACCTCGGGAGCGAGGTAGTTCCATCTCTGAATGTAGAGCTTCCACCACTCGTTGTAAACATCCTCTTCGGTCTGGTACTTGGTGCTGCCCTCGGGAACCTTGGTGTTGTACACCATAGCCATGGACAAGAAGTCCATACCCAGGTCATACTTCTTGCCGTCAACGGTAACGTATGCAAGACCGTCGGGGGTCTCGGTTACGTCCGCGATGGTGATGTTTGCGCCGATCTTAGAATAAACGGAAGTAAAGTCGGTGCGCTTGATGGCGTCCTTCAGGTCGATATCCTGATATACAACAGGAGTGTTGTTACCGCTCGGCTCTGTGGTGTTCTGGGGATTTTCATCCTTATTGAAGCAACCAACAGCCATAACGGCAACCAGAATCACAACCATAAGAAAGGACAGAATTCTGATCTTGTTCATGATATTTTCCTCCATGAAATTTTTTATATTGCAGCCCCGATCAAAGGCTAACAATCAAAGCATCCGCCGCAATGGGGCGCGGCAAGCCCGTTGACACATCGCCGAATCGTGCTTTTTTGAAGTTTTTCCGAAGAAATTATTCATTTTATAAAGCGCAACTCTGCTCTGCTGTTCTTAAAGTATATCACACTTTTTAATTTTTGTCAATCGGTTTTGCTAAAATCATTCGATTTTTTGTTTTCTTTATACACTTTTTCTCCCCCAAAAAGAGGTTTTTCTTGTATATTCATCCGTTTTTTATCATCAATTATTCACATATAACTTAAAGCCAACTTAAAAAATCATCAATCCCCATCTTTTTTGCTAAATTGAGAAGTTGTTTTTGAATGTTTTTAACAAAAATCTTGCATTTTTTGATTTTTCAGATTTTTGTGGACATTTTTTTGAAAAAATGTTATAATAAAATCAGATTTCCCTGTAACCTTTCGGAATATTCAGCGACTGAATGATTGAAGGACACCGAAAGGAGGATGCAGCCGATGCCGAGGATCTGCGATTACAAACGGAAAGGACCGTGAAATACATATGGAAGACTTTCAAATCGTAAAGCTCTACTGGGCAAGAAACGAGCTGGCAATCACCGAATCCGACCGCAAGTACGGAAGGATGCTCCGTCAGCTTTCCTATTCCTGTCTCTCCTCCCATCAGGACGCCGAGGAGTGCGTGAACGATACCTGGCTGGACGCCTGGAACGCCATGCCGCCTCAACGCCCCACCCATTTGGGCGCCTTTCTGGCGAAAATTACCCGAAGAATCTCCATCGACCGCTTTCGCCGCGATCACCGACAGAAGCGAGGCGGTCTCGGAGCCATTACCGAGGAGCTGACCGATTGTATTCCCGACAGCTCCCCTACCCCCGCCGACGCTTACGAAAACAAGCGGCTCACCCAAGCCATCAACCGTTTTCTCTCCAAGCTCCCCGATGAGCGTCGCGTCATGTTTGTTCAGCGGTATTTCTATGCCGCCCCCATCTCGCAGATCGCTCGGGAGCTGAACCTCTCCGAATCCAACGTGAAGGTCACGCTACTGCGCCTGCGGGAAGCCCTGCGCCAAGAGCTTGGAAAGGAGGATCTCTTATGAAGCGCCGCGATCAACATCGGGCAGACCGCCTGCTGGACGCCATTGGCGGAATCAACGATAGCTTTCTGGACGAGGCGCTGAACTATCGAACCGCCCGTCCCCCCATTCGCCACACCCTCCGCAATTGGATCGCGGTGGCGGCTGTGGCGGCGATCCTGCTCTTTGCCGTAACAGGCCCTCTCTCCCGAATTTTGAAAACCGATACTCCCAATGCTCCAACGCAGGAGCAACCCCAGGAGGGAACCAAGCTTCCCACCTCTGCCCCAACGCTCTCCGCTCTCCTTGAGGGATGCGCCGAAAGTCCTTCGTTTGCAAAATCTGCCGCCGATGAGCTTAACTTTTTCGACGGGAACGTTCGACTAACGGTGGAAAACCGTTCCTCAGGCGAGCTGTTTGTGAGTCGCCCGCTGACCGCCGCCGAGCAATCCACCCTTGCCCGCGAATTCCGCGCTAACGGCAAACAGGTAGCAGCCAACGCGTCCCCCGAGGAATATCGCGTTTGGGTGATGCTGGGTGACGGCAGTGTGGTGACCCCTTGCCTCAACCCCACCGTTGGAAATGTTGGCGGTGCCGTTCTCTTCGACTATGAATCCGAGCGGGTTCCAACCGATCTGTTTTTGGATCTGCTGTCGGATCTGACGTAAGCAGACCGTATTTCGATTTCTTTTTATGAAAGGAGCAACACCATGAAAAAACTGTTATCAATTCTTTTAACGCTGTCTCTGCTGATCACCCTTGCCTCCTGCGGCGCCGCCAAGGACAGCATGGGAAACGCCCCCATGGAAAATGAAGCCCTTTTGCCAAACTACAACGCGGGCGCGCTTCCCGAGGATGGGCTCCCCGATCAGGAGGAAAACAAGGATCCCTCCGCTCCCACCTTCAAGGAAAATCCCTTTATCGCCACCATGGAGCAGCCTGTTTCCACCTTCTCCGCCGACGTGGACACTGCCTCCTACACCTATTTTCGCAAGCTGGTGAACAACAACTATGCCATCAGCTATCTCCGTCAGAACGGTGCCTCCTTCCGCACCGAGGAGTTCATCAACTATTTCAAGTATGAGGCGGTATCTCCCCAAAACGGCGAGCTGTTCGGCGTGAAGGCGGAGATCGCCCAAACGCCCTGGAACGCCAACACCCGTCTGCTGCGCCTCACCCTGCAAGCTGAGGAAAGCACGCCCGAGGGCGGCAACAATCTGGTCTTTCTCATCGACGTTTCGGGCTCTATGTCCTCCTCCGATAAGCTCCCGCTTCTGAAAAAGGCATTCACCTACCTCACCTCTCAACTCACCGAGCAGGATCGCGTTTCCATTGTAACCTACTCGGGCAAGGAGGAGGTTGTGCTTTCGGGCTGTCCCGGAAATCAGGGCGAGCGGATCCTGCAGGCGATCAACAGCCTGAAGGCATCGGGCTCCACCAACGGTCAGGCGGGTTTGCAAAGAGCCTACCAGGTTGCCGCCGACAGCATGATTGAAAACGGCAACAACCGCATCATCATGGCATCCGACGGCGACCTGAACGTGGGCATCTCCTCCGCCGAGGAGCTGAAACAGTTTGTTGAAGCAAAGCGCGACCAGGGCATCTATCTCTCGGTTCTCGGCTTTGGAACGGGCAACTACCGCGACGCCAACATGGAAGCGCTTGCCGACAACGGCAACGGCGTTTACTACTACATTGACGGCGAGAGCGAAGCCGAGCGCATTTTCGGCACCGACCTTCTCTCCACCCTCTATACCGTTGCAAAGGACACCAAGCTCCAGATCACCTTCGATCCCGCCGCCGTTTCCTCCTACCGCCTCATCGGCTACGAAAACCGTATGCTCAACCAAGAGGACTTTGAGGACGACACCAAGGACGCAGGCGAGGTTGGCGCCGGACATCAGGTGACCGTTTGCTACGAGCTGACCCTCACCGAGCAGACCGCCACCCTCACCGACTGGATGAAGCTTGCCGTTCGCTACAAGCGTCCCAACGAGGAGACCTCCACGCTCAACGAGTACGCCATCGGCTCTGCCAACCTGACCGAGACCCCCACCGCCGACTTCAGGTTTATTACCGCCGTAATCGAGATCGCCATGTATCTCCACAACAGCGCCTATCTGGATGCCGACTTCACCCTTGAGGTGATCGCCGCCGAGCTGAACGCCATGGACTTCACTTCCCTCCCCGACCGCGCCGAGCTTCGCGCTCTGATCACCAAGCTTTGCGGGCAGGCGGGTTAAGATAGGGAGTTAGTTTGGAGTCATTTGAACTCGTGGAACCTTCTTGAAAGAAGGTTCCACACCTCCAAGAACTTTCATCAGGGGTTGTTTTGGAGTTTGCAATACATGGCGGCTCGGTCTGTAGTTTTATGCCGCCTATCTGCGGTACGCTGATCAAGCAATAGCTACCGCAAGCGTTTTGGTACCACCACCCAAAACGCTCCACGATGTTAGTTTGGAAAGAAAAGGGTGGCTTGTGGAACCTTCTTGAAAGAAGGTTCCACACCTCCAAGAACTTTCATCAGGGGTTGTTTTGGAGTTTGCAATACATGGCGGCTCGGTCTGTAGTTTTATGCCGCCTATCTGCGGTACGCTCACCACGCAATAGCTCCCGCAAGCGTTTTGGTACCACCACCCAAAACGCTCCACGATGTTAGTGAGGTTGAACTGTTTTGGAAACAGATAAAATTTCATTCTCGGGGACGGAATAATCAAAATTTAACTGAACGAACGTCGATCCTTGAAAGCGGGCTTGCCCGCCGAGTTTGGAAAGTGGGCTTGCCCACCCGCCGAATTTGGAAAGTAGACACGTCGAAAAAAACAGAAGCCCTCCCCCGCAAGCGCCTGCTTGCGGGGGAGGGCTTCTGTTTTTTATTTGTTAGTTCCAAACCGCGGTGGCAGCCTCAGAGGTAACGGTAGTCATTCCGTTTCCGATGGCTTGAACCGTGATCTCGATGTGGTCGGACTTCATATTCACGTCCTCAAACTCCTCATAGTTGAGAAGATCCAACGTGGTGGAGGTCACCTCAACGGTCTTGCTCACGTTTCCGCACACAATGGTCACGCGATACTTGCTGGTGCCGCTGATGGGAGTCCAGGAAATCGAACCGTCCATGGAGAACTTAAAGTCGGAGGGGTTGGGAGACGCAAGAATGATGATGGAATAGCGATCGTTTCCGCCCTGACTCTGAGAATCAATGTAGTAAACGCCGTTCTCATCAAAGTTTCCGCCAATGGCGTACACTCTCACGGTAATCTTACCTGCGGTGCTAACGGTTTTACCCTGAGAAAGCGCCGCGGAGGTGTAGGTGGTGCCGCCGATATCGTAGGCATATTCCTTCGCGTAGGGGGATTCCTTGGTGATGGTTGCGATCACCTGACCCGAGGGGCTATAGCTCTCCTCGCTGTAGCTCAGCTTGAAATCGGGAGTCTGCAGCTGCTTGGTCTCCTGCTCGATCACGCAGGGGTTGGAATTGATGCTGGTGTAGCCCTGGTCACCAATCGCAACCACCTCAACCATGTAGGTTTTCAGCTCCTTGAAGAGAGGCGTGTACTCATAGGAGGTGATGTCGGAATTGTGCTGATAGGTGGCAACCAGCTCACCGTCCACGTAAACGGCGTAGCTCACGGCATTGGTCACGCGCTTGAACACGTACTTACCGTTCTCGCGCTCAACCTTGGGAGTTGCCAGCTTGTAGATCGCCACGGTGATCGACTTTTCGGAGTTGATATACTTGGTTCCGTTACCGATCGCCTTCACCTGGAACTCATAGGACTGTCCGCCCTCCAGGGTTGCAAGGCTGAAGGAGGTTCCGTTCTTCTCGCCGTTGTAGATCATGCCGTTGGGGTAATAAACCTCATAGGTGGGCGTGTAAACCGAGGAATCCACGTTGCCGGGAGCCTTCCAGATCAGGTTATCGTTGGTAAACGCAACGTCACCGAAGGTGGGCTTTGCCAGCTTGATGAAGTTGGTGGTGGAGCCGGGCTGGGAGGACATATAGTAGATGGTTCCGTCGGAGTTGTAGTAGTTAGCGACGCTCTTCATATGAACCGTGGTTCCCTGCTCGGTGATATACTGGTTCATGTTCTGAATGGAGCTTACGGGAAGGGCGTTACCGTCGTTGTTGAAGAAAACCTCGTAGCTCTGCGCGTACAGCACGTCGTCGAAGGTGAGGATACCCTCGGATGCCTCGGTAGTGTCGATGCGCACGTTGGCGGGAGCATCCAAACGGTAAACGGTGATGGGCGCGGAGTAGTTGGAGGGCAGCACGTTGGTGCCGTTACCCTGAGCGCAAACGCTGACAGAATAGTTGCCTGCCGCCAGCATATCCAAATTATAGAAGGTTTCGCCGCTCACAAAGCTCTGACCGCCAACGTCCACAACGTAGCCGAAGGCACGGCTCACAGAGCCATAGGAATACTGATAACCGCTGATGGTGGGCTGTGCGGGTGTTGCCAGCACGGTAACCTCAAAGGCATAGGAATTCGCGCTGAGAGAGCTGAGGGTTGCAACGATCTGACCGTTCACGGTTTGCACCGAGCCCACGCTCTGGATCTTAAAGTTGTAGGTCTGCTCCTCAATTCTGCCGGGATCCGAGAAATTCTTCACGGAGAACTGTCCCTGAGTAGAGGAAATGGTTTGGTTGAGAACGTTATCCTGGAAGAGCTTATAGGAGGTGGCGCCCGCAACCTTTTCGAAGGTTACAACAAATCCGTCGTCCAGATCGTTGGGATTACTGGTGAGGGGGTTGCTCTTGGCGGGCTTGGGAGCATCCAAACGGATGACCTTGATGGGGGTGGAATAAATGGAATCGTACACGTTGCTGGTGGTGGTGTTTGCCAGCGCCTTTGCCTCAACAATGTAGGTTCCGCTTTCCAGATAAGCCTCTTGGAAGAATCTCTGGGTCTCGCCGTAGGTCAGAACCTCGGTTACACCGTTGGGACGGGTGATGCGGATCGCATAGCCTGCCGCTTGGGCAACGGTATCCCAATAAATGTTGCTGTTTGCCTGACCGTCCAGCTCATACTCGTTCCAACGGAGCGTAGGAGCGGGCAGGAGAAGCACGTTCTTTTCAGCCGACCAGGAGGAGAAATAGGTGTCGTCATTGCTGATGGCACGGATCTCCACGCGAGTGTTGGTGTTGGCGGTGAGACGGTTGAATTCGCAGGTGGTGAAGGTTTCGTTCAGCTCGGTGCCGTTGAGGCGTAAACGGTAGCCGTTGGCGCCGTTCACGGGATCCCACTTCAAAATACCGTCCTCAACCACAATGTTGGTAACCGAATCCAGGAAGACGAACTTCTTGGCATCACTTATTTTTGCGTCGTAGGTGGAGGAATGGTTACCGATCGCCTGAATGGTAACCTCAAAGTTGGCGTTCAGGGGATCATAGCTCACCTGCGTGCTGTTGCAGTTATCCGCAATCAGATTACCGTTCACGTAAACGTCATAGAACTGCGCGCCCACAGCGCCCCACTTGATGTAGCCGCTGGGATCATAGGTGATGGTATCCTTGGAAACGGGCTGCAGAACCTCGAAGCTGACGGGGTTGCTCCACTTGGAGTAGTAGGAATCGTCGCCGTTGATCACGGGGCGGATCTGAATGCTGTGTCTGCCCACGGGAACCTCGGTGAAGGTGGGAGTGGGAAGCACGTGGGCGGTCTGCACGCCGTCGATCTTCACAACGTAGGCGGTTGCCATGCTCACAACGTCCCAGGAAACGCTTCCGTCGTCTGCCACGCGCAATTCCCCAATGTTGCCCAGAGGCTTGAAGTTCATGGTTGCGGGCTCGGATTTCTTGGGCTTCTTGGCGTTCGCATCGGCAACGGCAGTCACCTTAAAGGTGAATTGACCGCCCGCAGCGTCGTAGGCATACTGAGGAACGGTTACCGTCCACTCCTCGCCATCGTTGATCTGAACGAGGTACGCCTCCGCGCCCTCCGAGGCATTCCACGTGATGAGGGTGCCATCGTAGCGCAGGTTCTGGGGGGTGACGGGAGCGCCGCCGAGCAAGCCACCCAGAGCGCCGCTGCCGCCTGCTTCCTTATCGCAGGCGGAAAACGCCAGCACCGAAAGAAGCAGAACAAGGGTCAGGATCAGAAATCTTTTTTTCATGATAGTCTCCTTTTTATTTTTTAGACCTTATTTCAAGGTCAAATTTTGACTTTGCGCAACCAGCTCGGATTTGGTGCCCGTTGCAACGATGGTTCCCGTGGAGGAATAGCCTGTGATGGAGGATGCGGAGGTGTCCGATGAAAACTCTCCGATCAAACCACCCACAAAATCGCCTCCCCGCACATTGCCCGTATTTTTGAGATCGGTGGCAACGAATGTGTCGGTGTAACCGCCATTGGCAGCTCCGTAGCAATATCCGATGATGCCGCCAACGTAATCACCCGAGGCAACCACATTACCCGTGTTGGTGAGAGAGGCGAAATAGGTGGTGCAGTGATTATTGCCCGCGCTCACATAGTAGTCACCCATCAATCCCCCCACACGTTCCTTGCCCTGCACAGTGCCACTGTTGGAGCAATTTTTCATGTCGGGACAGTTGGAGGAGCCTCCCAGTCTACCCACAATGCCGCCAACATAGGAGGCATTGGACGCGGTGATATTGCCTTGGTTCTCACAATCGGTAATGGTGGAAACGCAATGTCCCGCAATACCGCCAACGTATTTACCGTCACCGCTGTAGGAAACGATCGCTTTGTTAACGCATCCGGAAACCGTTCCGTTGAAGTAGCCCACGTAGCCGCCAACCTGAGCGTCATTCGCCCCGTTTTCTGTGTAAGCACCGGTAGCTGTAACGGTTGCTCCATCATTGGAGCAATTGACAATCTGCAGGTTTTCCGCATATCCAACCAAGCCGCCAACGGCGCTCACGCCCTTCACAGCACCCGAGGAGGAGCATGCCTCCATTTTAGAGTTAGTGGTATCGGTATAAAGCTTTCCGAAAATGCCTCCTACCCCACGCGTGCCTGTTATGCTTGCGGTATTCTTCAAGCTGTTGGCATGGAGGGTTGCGACGCTGTTGGTGGAGTTGAAATAGTAGTTTCCAACGATACCGCCCGCGTTCTCGCCCGAGGCAAGAACCGCGCCGCTGTTGGTGAGATCACTGAAATAGGAATGACGCTCGGAGGAATAGTTGAAATAGAACTCTCCCACAAGACCGCCAACCTGAGCGTTACCCGTGATCTTGCCGCTGTTGGTACAGTTTTTCAAATCGGGCGCTCCCGTGGAGCATCCCATTCTACCAACGATACCGCCAACATAATCGGACTTCGAAGCGGTGATAGTACCGCTGTTGGTGCAATCGGTGATGGTGTAGGAGCTATAGCCCGCAATACCGCCAACGTAAATACCGTTACCGCTGTAGGTAATATTCACGGCATTGTTGCAACCCGTGATGGGAGCAAGACCGTCGCTGTAGCCAACGTAGCCGCCTACCTGTGCATAATAAATATCATTCTGCAGGAAGCTTCCCGTAGCTTCCACAGTGGCTCCCTCATTGGAACAGTTCAAAAGCTTCACGGCGGTAACCCAACCCGCGATGCCGCCAACCGTGTGCAATCCCTTCACAGCGCCCGAGGAGGAGCTTTCCTCCAGCTTGGATTCGGCGTAGTCGGTAGCCAAATATCCGAACAGACCGCCAACGTAGCCGCCGGTTGACGTCACATCGCCGCTGTTCTTCAAGCCGGTGCCGCGGAAGAGGCAGTTATTATTGGTGGAAATGGTGTTGTGGTAGCCCGCGATACCGCCCACATAATCGCCCGAGGCAATCACGTCACCCTTATTTTGCAGATTGGAGAAGGTGACCTCGCGATAGCTTGCCAGATACATATAAACCTCTCCGAACAGGCCGCCAACGTGATCCTTACCCGTGATCTTGCCCTCGTTAACGGTTGCGGTGACGGTGACGGTGCTGTCACAAGCCAGTCTTCCCACGATACCGCCAACGTGGGCTGCCCGAGGCGCGTTGATTTCACCAACGTTGGTGAAATCGGTGATGCTGTTGGTGCAGTAGCCCGCGATTCCGCCAACGTAAATGCCGTTACCGCTGTAGATAATATCCACGGCGTTGTCGCAGCCCGTGATGGTTGTGTTACCGTCGCTATAGCCAACGTAGCCGCCAACCTGAGCGTAGTGTACGTCATTTTTCAGAAGGCTGCCTGTGGCCTCCACGGAGGCTCCCTCGTTGGAGCAGTTCAAAAGCTTCACGGCAGTTGCCCAACCAACAAGACCGCCAACGGTGTGAGCGCCCTTTACCGCACCCGAGGAGGAGCTTTCCTCCAGCTTGGATTCGGCGTAGTCGGTCACCAGATATCCGAACAGACCGCCAACGTAGCCGCCGGTTGACGTCACGTTGCCGCTGTTCTTCAAGCCGGTGCCGCGGAAGAGGCAGTTATTATTGGTAGAAATGGTGTTGTGGTAGCCCGCGATACCACCGGCATAATCGCCCGAGGCAGTCACGTCACCCTTATTTTGCAGATTGGAGAAGGTGACCTCGCGATAGCTTGCCAGATACATATAAACTTCTCCGAACAAACCGCCAACGTGATCCTTACCGATAATGTCGCCCTCATTCAAGGATTCGGTTACGCTGATATTGGCGTAGCATTCCACTCTGCCCACCAGGCCGCCAACGTAGGTGGCGTTGGCTGCGGTGATTCCGCCATAGTTCTCGCAGCCCGAGAGGCTGCCATCGCAGTAGCCCGCGATACCGCCAACGTAGTAGCCCTTGCTCGCGGCGGAAAGATCCGCGTAGTTCACGCAATCGGTAAAGGCATAGCCTCTGCCCGCGTAGCCGCCAACGTAGAGATAATACACGGAGTTCTCCAGCAGGTTGCCCGTTACCACAATCTTGGTGCCAATGTTATCGCAGGCAAAGAAGGTGGTGTACCAAGCGCAGCCTGCCAGACCGCCAACGTATGCTCTACCCGTGATGGTTCCCGAGGAGGAGCATTCCTGCAGCTTGGAGCCGGTGTAATCGTCCCATAGGTGACCGATCAGACCGCCAACCCGAATGTCGCCCGTAACGTCGCCCGAGTTCTCCCAATCGGTTCCCGTGAAGGTGCAGTTGTTGTTGGAGGAGTCGCCGTTAAAGTAGCCCGCGATACCGCCCGCAGACTCGCCGCTCGCGGTAATGGCTCCCTCGTTCTCCAGCGTGTTGAGATTGATGGTGATGGCGCCGCTGCCGTAGGTGTAGTAGTAGCCGTAGATACCGCCAACCTTGGTTTTTCCGGTGACGTCACCCTCGTTGGAAAGATCGGTCATGGTCATGGAGCCACCGTAGTTATACTGACCGTAGATACCGCCCACGTTCTCGCAGTTGGGAGCGGTGATATCCGCCAGGTTTGCGCAGCTGTTGGCATAGCCGTTTGCCCAGCCCGCGATACCGCCCACGTTCGCGCCCTTTTGGCTGACGCTGACGGTTGCGTTGTTCTCGCAGGAGGTAAAGCGGTAGCCGTAGCCCGCAAAGCCGCCCGCATAGGTGTAGTAAACCGAATTATCCAGCAGATAACCCGTAACCTTGATGGTTGTTCCCTTGTTGGAGCAACTGTTCAATTCAATATTGGAAAGGTATCCTGCCAGACCGCCAACGTAATACTCAGCGGAAATTTCACCCGCGGAGGAGGAATTCTGAATCTTGGAGGCGTTGTGGTCGGTCCAGCCGTAGCCCAGGAGACCGCCCGCGCGATGACCCTCCACCTTCACGTCTCCCGTGTTCTTCCAGTTGGTTCCGTTGAGCGTGCAGTTATTGTTGGAGGAATCGCCCGAATAGAATCCGACGATGCCGCCCGCGGTATCTGCCTTTGCCTCAACGCTTCCGCTATTGGTGAGATCGGTGAGGGTTACGGTGATGGCGCCGCCACCATAGGTATAATGGTAGCCGAACAGACCGCCAACAAAGGTTTTACCCAAAACGTCGCCCTCGTTGGTGAAATTGGAAATACTCGAGGAGGTGTTGGTGGCAAAGTAGCCGTAGAGACCGCCAACGTAGTCACAGTTCTTTGCGGTTACCTTCGCCGTATTCTTGCATCCGGAGGACGCGCCTGCGGAGGATGCCGAAACGTAGCCCGCGATACCGCCAACGTAGGAGCCCTTTTGGTCAACGCTGATCTCCACCGTGTTCACACAGTCAATGAAGCGGTATCCCTTGCCCGCAAAGCCGCCCGCATAGGTGTAGTAAACCGAGTTCTCCAGCAGGTAGCCCGTAACATTGACCCTGGTTCCCGCGTTGTAGCAGGCTTCCAGCGTCAGATACTCGGCGGAGCCCACCAGACCGCCCAGATAGTAGTCGGCGGAGATGTTACCGATGGATGTGGACTGCGACAGCTTGGAATCCACCGAATCGGTGTAAACGTCGCCGATCAGACCACCAACGCGGTTGTTGCCCGTTACGTTGGAGACATTGCTCCAATCGGTGGCATCCATCTTCACCACGCTGTTGTTGGAATTCAGATAGATATTTCCAACCACGCCGCCAACCTGACTTTCGCCAAGGATAAGCCCCGTGTTGGAAAGCGCGCGGTAAATCTGCGTGCCGCCGTAATAGCATTCGGCCTCCGCGCTTCCCAGCACACCGCCAACGTAGTCTTTACCCGTGATCTTGCCGCTGTTGGAAAGCTCTTTATAAGAAGGAAGGAAAGAATTGTCGCCCGAATAGCTTCTGCCCACAACGCCGCCAACAAAGGTACCCTTGGGAGCGTTGATCTCGCCCTCGTTGGAGCAGTTCTCCAGGCTACCGTAGGCATAGCCCACGATACCGCCAACGCAGTTGCCCGCGTGGGAAAGGGTGATGCTCGACGCATTGTGGCAATTGATAAAGCCGTAGCCGTAGCCAGCGTAGCCGCCAACGTAGGCATTGTTTCCGAAGGAATCGGAATTCTCAAAGCCGGTTGCCGTTACGGTGGTTCCCTCGTTGGAGCAGGTGTCCAGCGTGAGCAGCGTCATGCTGCCAACCAAACCGCCAACGCGGTATGCCGCCTTAATCGCTCCCGAGGAGGAGGATTCGGAAAGCTTGGAGGTGTTCACATCGGTGGAGGCGGTTCCGATGAGACCGCCAACGTAGCCGGTACCCGTTACGTTCGCCTCGTTCTTCCAGCCGCTCGCCAGCATGACGAGCGTGCTGTTCGACGAGTTATCGTAGAGACTGCCCACAACACCGCCAACGTACAAAGCACCCGTAATCTCACCGCTGTTGGTAAGATCCGTGATATTCTGTGTACTGCCGTAATAACAATGACTTTCAAAATAGCCCGCAACGCCGCCAACGTAGTTCAGACCCGTGATCTTACCGCTGTTGGTGAGCTTGCTGTAGGAGTTCACCGAGCTGTTCACGTTGGAATATGCCCGACCAACGATACCGCCAACGTACTGACACTTGGGCGCATGGATCTCCGCGGTGTTTTCGCAATTTTCGATCACACCGTAGGTGTAGCCCGCAATGCCGCCAACGTGGTCGCCCTCGGTGGTGATTGTGATGGCAATGCTGTTCTTGCAATGAAAGATACTATAGCCTTGACCCGCGATACCGCCCGCGTAGATACGGTAGGTGGAGCCGTCCAGCCAGTTGCCGGTAACGTTCAGCACGCTGCCCTCCTCAACGGAGCAGCTGTCCAGCACAACGGAAAGCAGCTTACCCGCAATGCCGCCGAGAATGTAGTTTGCGGAAACCTTACCCGAATAGGTGGATTCCGTGAGGATGGATTCCGCATGGTCGGTTTCACCAAAACCAATGAGACCGCCAATATGATTGTTACCCGTCACGTCACCCTCACAGCTCCAGTCGGTTGCGCTCATGCGGTTGGAGCCGTTGGAGGAATTATAGTAGATGTGACCCACAATACCGCCAACGTAGAGCTCGCCCGAAACGTTGCCCTCGCTGTTCAAATGCTCAACAGCTTGTGTGTTATTACCGGAGTTCGCGTTTTCAAAGCGACCGAAGATACCGCCAACGTAGCTTCTCGCCGCAACGCTTCCCTTGTTTTCCAGGTGATGGTGTCCCTCGGCAATACCGGTGGTAACATTACCCGTGATGCCGCCAACGTAATCACACTTGGGCGCATTGATGTTGCCGAGATTGGTGCAGTTCTGCAGAACGCCGTAGCCATGACCAACAATACCCGCCACGTTTCTGCCATCATAATCCACGGTGATATCCGCGTGATTGGTGGAATTGAGAATGCTGAAGCTATAGCCCGCGATACCGCCAACGAAGGAGCGGTAAACGGTGCCGTCCAGATAGCTTCCCGTGATCACAAAGCTTGTGCCCTCGTTGGAGCAGGTGTCGAGAACGATGTTCTCGCACATACCAACAATACCGCCAACGTAGTAGCGACCCGTGATCACGCCCTTTGCCGTGGCGTTGGTGAGGCGGGAGAGCTGATAATCGCCATATGCTTTACCAACCACGCCACCCACTCGGATGTCTCCGGTGACGTTACCGACGCTGTGCCAATTCGAGAGAGACATGAGAACGTTGCCGTTGGAGGATTGCCCGTAGAAGGAGCCCAAAATACCGCCAACGCATTCCACACCGGTCACGTTACCCTCGTTGCGAAGGTCGGTGACCACGTGATTGGGATTGCCGCTGGTGTTTTCATCCAGATAGCCGTAAACACCGCCAACCCATGTTTTACCGGTGACGTCTGCTTTATTGGTGAGGTTCTGCTGTGTCAGCACGGCGCTGCCGTAGGAGCCGCCCACAACGCCGCCAACCGCATCGCACTTGGGCGCATTGATGGCTCCAAGGTTCTCGCAGTTGGAAACACCGCGATTCACATACCCCGCAATACCGCCAACGAATTTGCCCTCGCCCGCAACCGAGATGGCGCATTCGTTGCGACAGTTGGAAACAAAGGCACCGTAACCAACGTAGCCGCCCACCCAGGTCTGGAAGGTGTTGTTGTTGACGTAGCTACCCGTTACAATGATCTCACTGCCCTTGTTGGAGCAGGAGTCCACGTAGAGGTTATCCGCCTTACCGATGATGCCGCCGATGTAGTAGTCACCGGAAATCTTGGCGGAGGAGGAGCTTCCCTTCAGAACCGAAAGGTAGTTATCGGAGTAAACGTAGCCGTAGATACCGCCAACGTGGTTCTTACCCGTCACGTTGCCCAGATTCTTTTGCCCCGAAACGGTGATCACCAGATCGTTGTTGGTGGAGTTATAATAGCCGTAACCAACGATACCGCCAACGTACTGGTTTCCCACAACGGTTCCCTCGTTGAGAGAATCGTTGAAATAGAGGGTGGCGTAGCCGCCGAAGTTATATTTTGCGTATCCGATCAGACCGCCCGTGCTGTTGTTGCCCGTAACCGCGCCTCGGTTCACAGCCTTCCAGTTGAGATCGAAGGTTCCCGCATGGGAGGTTTGGAAGGAGCCCACGATACCGCCCGTTTCGTTGTTGGAACCAACGATGGCGCCCGTGTTCAGCACGTTGTAAATTTTGATGTTCTCATAAAGCGCGCCCACAATACCGCCCGTGCGCCAGGTTCCCGTAATGGCACCGTGGTTCTCACAGTTGGTTAGGGTAACGGCGGCGTTAGCGGGAATATGACCCACGATACCTCCGGTTGCGCCCGAGCTCTCCGAGGCGGCGCCCGTAACGGTGGCGTGGTTCACACAGCCGTTCACGGTGCTGTTGGTGAGAACGTAGCCCGCGATACCGCCAACGTGAGATACACCTGCGGAAACGCTGCCCGAAAGCACCTTCACGTTTTCGATCTTACCGCCCTGCAGGGTACCGCAAACCACGCCAACGTAGGCATTGCCGTTGTAGCCCTCGGACTTCACCGTCACGTTCTCGAAGTTCAGATCTCTCACGGTTCCCGTGAGAACGGTGAACAGACCCACGTTCTGCGCGTTGGAGGTGACGGTGAGGTTTTTAATGGTGAAATTGTTGCCGTAGAGCTGTCCCTTGAAGGCAACGGGATTCCAGGTAACGCCCGAAAGGTCGATGTCCGCCACAAGGCTGTAGACACGGTCGGGGAACTGAAGCATGGTGAGGAAGGTTTCCTTATCCTTCACCACAATGAAGGATTCGCCCTGGGGATCCACAATGAAGACCGCCTTGAGCTGCGTGGAGCCCGCAACCTCGCGGGACCAGCTTTCCAGCGACGCGCCGGTTTCATCGGTGATCAGCTGACCGTTATAGGACCAGCCGCTGAACAGATAGCCCTGCTTCCACGCAACGGGCAGCAGATAGCTCTCGCCGTGAACCACCGAAGCGGAGCCTTGCTGGCAGAAGCCGCCGTCGGAATTCAGAGTAAAGGTGTATTCCTTCGCCTTGAAGCGCACCTCCAGCGTCACGTCCATGCCCTCCATCAGGAAGGTATAGTTGGGATCGTCGGAGATCTTTTCGTTATCAACGTAGTAGCCCTCAAAAATATAGCCCGTGTTGAGGGTGAGCTTGGGAGCAACCGTTCCTCCGTTGGCGTAATGCTCCTTCACCTCCACGCTACCTCCCGCGGGAAGGTTGATTTCCACGCGAACGTAGTACTTTTTGGAGTACTTGGCGTACACCGTGGTGCTTTCCTCGGCGTAATTGAAGGCGGAGAGAGACTTACCGTTCTCATCGGTGAGGCGAAGCGCGTCCTCGTCATTGCCCGCGAACCAGCCAACGAACAGGTAGCCCTCCTTGGAGGGAACGGGAAGCTGATAGAAGTTGCCGTATTCCACGGTTACCTGCTTCTGCGCCAGACTGCCGCCGCAGGCATCGGGAATCACCGTTCTGTCCTCACCCGCGAACTTGGCGTAAAGGGTCAATTCCCCCGTGTAGCCTGCGGGAAGAGTGGTAAAGGGAGTATCGGAGAGATCCTCTCTCAGGCACCAACCGATAAAGGTGCAATACTGTCTGGTTGCCGTGGGAAGCTCCAGCGTGTCCTTCACGTTATAGGACATATCGGGGAGACTGGTTCCGTCGCCCACCTGCAGGTGCAGGGTGTAGTCGATGGGAATCCACTTGGCGTACAGCTCCGAATTGGCGGAGCCATAGCCCACGGTCGTCACGGGAACGCCCGAGAACAGCGTGGAGGTGTACCAACCGTCGAACTCGTAGCCGTTCCATTGAGGAGCCTCCAGATTATGGAACTCGTTGCGGAACACCTTGATCTGCGTGGGCTGATCGCCGTTGCCCGCATGGAGCGTGAAGGTTTTATAGTCCTTCCAAATGGCGTAGAGAGTGAGATCCGAGGTAATGGGGCCCGAATGAGCAACCATATCGTTGCGGTTCAGCGACCATCCCGTGATCACGCGGCTGCCCGTGTCCATTTGCGGGTAACGATCCGCGCCCACCGTGTCGCCGTACTTCACGGAAAAGGAATCGGTCTGATAGCTACCGTCGTTGTAGTCAAAGGTAACGGTGAGCTTCTTCTCCTTAAACGTGGCGTAAAGCGTGACCGAATCGTTGTTGATGAAGTAATTCAGGCTGTTGAAGGTGGAAAACTCGGAAAGCACGTTTTCCTTGTTGGAGCAAAGACCGTGTACGTTATCGGTCCAGCCCACAAACTCGAAGCCCGGCTTTTCCACAACGGGAAGCATGGGCATATAGGAGCCGTAGGTAACCGTCATGGTATCCGACCCGCTCATGCTTCCGCCCGCGGGATCGAGCAGCACGGTGTAGCTCTTTGCCGACCACTGGGCATAGAGTGTGACCGACTTGGTAAAGGTCACCTGACTGCCGCCGTAAGCATCCACAATACAGCTGCCTCCCGTGGGACTGTCAAAGAGCCCCAGGAAAACATAGCCCTCCTTGGTGGGGATCGGCGACAGCGTGAAGCGCCCGTCGGTTACCGTTGCGGTGAGGGCAGCGCCTCCCGCCTCGGTGAAATAGGTAACGGTAATCGGCTGCGAGCCAACACCATCGTTGTAGGACGGATCGTTGATCGGACCGTTGCCGTCGCCCCCGCTACCGCCCTCATCATCATCGCAAGCGGTGAGTCCGAGAGTAAGCAACAGAACCAGCAGCATCGCCGTGATCCATAAAATACGTTTTTTCAAGATAAAGTTCCTCCTGACTTGATTCGATCTCTCGTTCGGTCTGTCTTATTGTTTAAGCTCCCAGTAGTCCCATTCGCAAACGAATGCCGCTCTGCCCGAGCCCTGCACGTCGTTCCATCCGCCGGTGGCGTAAACCTCCGCGTAATGCTCGGCATTGCTGCTGTTGTTGGGCTCACCGCTGTTCCAATTGCTGTAGCCGATCACTCTGCCGTCGGTCCAACACCACGTTCCCTCCTGATATCGGTCGGTTGCGCCAAATATCGCGTTGGCAATTCCCGCCGTTTTCAAAAGGAAGCCCACAACGGTGTTTTCTCTCGCGCTTTCAATGGTTGCAAGCCGACCGCCCAGCTTCTCGCAGTATTGCTTCTGCTTGGCGTAATCGTAGTCCGAAATATTATAGACCTGATAAACGTGTCCCGCGTAGTAGATCGCCTCGTTGTAAAGCTCGTCGGCGCTCTTGAGGAAGCCCACGTTCTCGCGGACCCACGCCACGTCGCCCTCTTCCCATTCGCACATGAAAATATGCTCGCCCGAGGTATCGTCCCAGTAGGCGGTCTGCCCGTTGATGATGTAGTAGGCGCCGAAGTTACTGCCCGTTCCGCCGTTGGGCTCGCCCGTGTTGAAGTTGTTGTAGCCCCACTTCTCACCGGTCACCCAGGTCCAAACGCCCTCGGCATCCTTGTCGGTAGCGCCGATATAGCAGGTGGTCACGTTGTTGGCGCGGTACATCTGCCCGCAAACGGCATCCTCACCGATGGAGGTGATGGTTACCAGATGTCCGCCCAGCGCCTCGCAGTATGCCCTTGCCTGCTCCCAGGTACAGGTGAGGTTGAAGATCTTGTAGTAATTTCCGTTATACTCGGTGGCAGTATCCAAAATGCTCTCGTAATTGCACTTTCCGTAAACCTCCCCGCGGTCAACGTCTCCCCACTTGGCATAGAGAGTGAGATTGCTGTTCACCTCGGAATCCTGCAAATACGCCTCTGAAAGATCGCCGTGATACCAGCCCATGAAATAAAGATTGGTTTTGGTGGGAGGCGCGGGGAATTTCAGCGGGTCGCCGTAGCCGTAGGTCTGCGCCGCCACCTCGGTGCCGCCGTTGGAATCGTAGTAAACGGTAAGCGTTACGGTCTTCCAACGGGCATAGAGGGTTTTGCCCTCCATGAAGGTGTAGATCTTGGTGGACTGACCCAATTCGTCGGTACAAAGCACCTCAACTCCGTCCTCCAGATAGTACCATCCCACAAAGGAAGCGCCCGCGCGGGTGGGGATGGGAAGAATAAAGTGACTTTCGTAGGAAACCTGCGCCTCCTCGCGGCTCACGGTTCCCTTTCCGGGATTCAGCTTCACGGTGTAGCTATCGGGAGTAAACTTGGCGTAGAGGGTGTAATCCCCGAAGAACTCCGCCGTTACGGCGGTCATGGGGGGATCCGAGCAATCGGGCGTGACGCACCAACCGTTGAAGGTGTAGCCCTCCCGATAGAGGCTCTCCAGCTGCACAAAGCTGCCGTAGGAATACGTGATCGGCTGAATCGTCTTTCCCGTGCTTACCGCGTCAAAGGTCAGGGTGTACACGGTGGGCGTCCACTTGGCGTAGAAAACCGTTTGCGCCATACCGTAGGAAAGATGGGTAACGGGGGAGCCCGTGAGACCTTGGTTGGAATACCAGCCCTCCACACGGTAGCCGGGGCGCACCACACCGTTGTAGGTGTTCAGGTCGAAGCGCTCGCCCTCATAAACGTACGCCTTGGTTTGATTGCCCATGCCATCGTCCATCATCACGGTTTGATAATTTTTCCAGACCGCGTAAAGAGTGAAGCTCTCCTCCACCGCGTCATCCGCATAGGGAACGGTTCCGTTGGCAAAGATCGACCACGCCACGATCCGACGAGTGCCGTTATCCTCCACGGGAAGAGAGGAGGCGGTGAGGACATCACCGTAGTTGAGGGTCAGCGTTCCCGCCTTGTAGCTGCCGTCGCGGTAATCCAGCGTGACGGTGATCTGGCGGCGAGTGTACACAGCGGTCAGCCTAGCGCAATCATTCACCAGGGAATAGCTTTCGGGGGTGAAGGTTTTCCATGCGTCCAACACCTTGGATCCCTCCGAGATCATGTTGCCGCGCTGATCCTGCCAGCCAACAAAATCGAAGCCCTCTCTTTCGGGCACGGGCAGGGCAACCACCGCGCCGCCCATCAGCACCGTTTGCTCCTTGCGACTCAGCTCGCCCTCGGCAGGATCGAAGATCAGCTTGTAGGTCTTGGTTTTCCATTGGGCGTAAAGGGTGACCGACTTGGCAAGGGTGACCGTTAGCTCCCCGTTGGCATTGACGATACAGCTACCGCCCGCGGGCGCGTCGAACAGCCCCAAAAACTCATGCCCCGCCTTGGTGGGGATGGGGCTCAGCGTAAAGCCGCCCGTTACCCGAACGGTTACAGCCGCCTGACCCGCGTCGGGATAATAGGTGATCATGATCTCACCGTTTCCAACGGGGTTCTGAACGTTGCCCGAGGGGGGATCGTTGTTCTCCGAGGGTTCCTCTCCAACGTCATCGCAAGCCCACAGGCAGGCTGTCGCCAGCAAAAGCACAAGGATCCACGCCAATATTTTGATCTGTTTCATATTCGTCTCCTGTTGTTTCACACTTTTTCTTCGCCGCGCGTCGCTTACGCGGATTCCCGACGGCAAAGACACTCATTCATGGTAATTATATCACAGCGCGCAAATTTTGTCAACAATATCATAATAAAAAAGCGACTTTTCGGAGGAAACTTTTTCGCATTCTCAACATTTGTCAAAAAAACGGCTTTATTTCGCTTGCATCCTATTTTTCAACCACTCGGGCGATGTATTTTCAACACCCCTCATTTGGTCGTCTTCCCTCCTCCCATGCCAACAAAAATACCCGAAAAATTCAGGCGAGACTTGACAGGTTTGCGCAAAGATGCTATAATAACAGCACAAACATACAGAAAAGGAGATTCCAATGAACATCATGCTGACCGCGGCGGAAAAGAACACCCTGCGCGCGCTGGCAAGCCGCTATATGGGCTACGCGCTTTCCGAAGAAAACAACAAAAAAAGAACTTTGTGGCAGGCTCTCAACAGCGGAAACATGCAAAAGCCCATGATCACCATTCACCAGATTCCGTGGGAGGAGCTGGAAAGCGACCCCGCCCTGATCTGCACCGTGGAAAATCCTTATTTTCGTTGGCTGGAATGCGCTCTTCGCAGATATCTCTACCAATGGGAGCATCTGCCCGCAGACATGGTGCTGAACCCCTATATTCTTCTCAAGCGCCCCATTGTGAACACGGGATTTGGGTTGAAAACGCAACCGCTGGAGCATCGGGGCGGCGAGGTTCAAACGCACCTCTTTCGGGATCAGCTGGAGGAGCTTACCGACGTGGAAAAGATCAAAACCCCCGAGATTTCCCTGAATCCCCACGCCGAGGAGGAGATCATGACGGTGGCAGAGGAGCTTTTCCGAGGCATCGCCCCCGTGAAGTGGGCGGGCGTAATGGTTCACGCGGGGCTTTGGGACTTTATCACCTTCTGGAAGGGCGTGGAAAACTGCTATTTCGATCTGATCGACCGTCCCGAGCTGATCCACGCCATTATGGAGCGCTACACCAACGCCTTCATTGCCCAGCTGGAGCAGCTCAACCAACTGAAAATTTACGATACGGTCAGCAATATCTGCCACTGCTCCCACACCTTCAGCACCACTCCCGCCCTTGAGAACACCACCCAAAACGGTTGGACATACAGCATGGCGCAGCTCTTTACATCGGTGTCCCCTGCGGTGAACGAGGAGTTCGAGGTGCCTTATATGTCGAGAATTTTCGCCTATTTCGGATCGATTTACTATGGATGCTGCGAGCGACTGGACGACCGTCTCCACATCATCGACCGTATGCCCAACATCCGCAAAATTTCCTGCAGTCCCTGGAGCGACAGAGAGCGCTTTGCCGCCACGCTGCCCAAGAAATACATTATGTCCAACAAGCCAACCCCCACCTACCTGGGCGGCTCCTCCTTTGACGAGGAGGTGATCCGCAAGGATCTCCGCAGAACGCTCGCGGCGGCAAATGCCAACGGGCTGGGGCTGGAGCTTCTTCTCAAGGATATCACCACCGTGCAAAGGGATCCCCGTCGGCTTTGGCGCTGGTCGGAGATCGCACTGGAGGAAACGGCAAATTCCGTGCTTTAAGCAATACGTATTGCAAAAAAACGAGCCGCCGTCAAGCGCTTTTGCTTGACGGCGCCTCGGGTTGTAGACCAAAGGTGCGTAATCTTTAGATTGCAAAAACTCCTTAGCCGCTTTCTTTTGATGCCGCAGGCGCAAAAGAAAGCTAACAAAGAAAACGCCGTTTGGAGGATTTCGCCCGTTGCGACGGGCGACCAACGCCCCACGGCGTTGGATCCGTGCCACCTTTTGAAAAAGGTGGTCGAAAACCTTCATCAAGCTGACGAAATCCGTTCGTTTCGTCTACAGTCCGCGCCGCCAAGCGACTTGCTTGGCGGCGCTTTTGGACTTTAGTCCTCCCGCACCAATCGAATGATCTTTCTGGGGCATTTCTGCGCGCAGATGCCGCAGGAGGTACACTTATTGTAGTCAATGGTTGCCAGCGCGCCCGTAACGCGAATGGCATCGTTGGGGCAATTTTTCTGACAAAGCTTACAGCCGATACAGCCCGCGTCGCAGTATTGTCTCGTCTCCTTCGCGCTTTCAGGAGAGTGACATACCACGCTGTACTTCACTCTTCGCGGGATCATCTCAATGAGATGCTTGGGACAAACCTGCGCGCAAGCGCCGCAGCCCGTACATTTCTTGGGATCCACCTTGGCAACGCCGTCCACCACGGACAACGCGTCGTAGCGGCAGATATCCACGCAGGTACCCAATCCCATACAGCCCGCGGGGCAAGCCTTCGCGCCGCCGTACATACGATCCGCCGCAATGCAGTCGTGGGCTCCCTCGTAGTTGCATTTTTCCTTTGCCTTGCCGCAGCCGCCCGAGCAAAGCACCTCGGCGCGCATAGGCTCCAATGCCTGCACCTCGATGCCCATAACCTCTCCGATTCGTTTTGCAGCCGCCTCTCCGCCCGCTCTGCAGGCGTTGGCAGGCGCCTCTCCCTTTACAACCGCCTCAGCAAAGCCGGCACAGCCCGAGTAGCCACAGCCGCCGCAATTGGCCCCCGGAAGCGCCTCAATAATCTGCTCAACGCGGGGATCGGTTTTTACAGCAAACACGCGGGACGCCAAGGCAAGCACCAAGCCGAACAGAATGCCCAGCCCCGCGAAAATTCCAACTGAAATCAAAACAACCGTCATAATGCCACCTCCTCAAAGCTTGATTCCCGAAAAGCACGAGAACGCCATGGCAAGCAAGCCCGCCGCGATCAGCGTGATGGGAAAGCCGCGGAAGGCTCTCGGCGGATGGGTGGTTTCCATGCGCGCGCGCGCTCCCGCAAACACGGTGATGGCAAGGGTGAAGCCCAATGCCGCCGCAAAGCCGAATGCCACCGCCTGAGGAAATTCATAGCCGTTTTGCACGATCAGAAGCGCCGAGCTCAGCACCGCGCAGTTTGTGGTGATCAAGGGAAGATAGATTCCCAAGGCGCTGTACAGCGCAGGAATGTAGCGACGCAGGAACATTTCAATAAACTGCACCAACGCGGCGATCACCAGAATAAACGCTACCGTCTGCAAAAATTCCAAGCCGAAGGGAACCAGCAGGAAGTGATAAACCGACCAGGTTGCGGCGGATGCCACCGTCATAACAAAGGTGACCGCCATACCCATTCCCAGCGCCGTATCGGGATGCTCCGAAACCCCCAGGAAGGGGCAACAACCGTAGAATTTGGAGAAAATAAAGTTTTCGGCAAGAATCGCCGTAAACATCAGCAACAGGGTTTCTGTAAAGCTCATCCCACCTGCACCTCGCTTTCGTTATTTTGCTGCTCTGCCTCAGCCGCTCTCTCAGCCTCCTCGGCGGCGTTTTCACGCGCTCTGGCGCGTTTGGCTGCAACGCTGCTGATCTTCTGCACAGCGGCAATCACAAAGCCGAGGGTGAAGAAGGCGCCCGCAGGCAGAATGAAGATCACCATATCGGGGTACGCCTCGGGAAGGATACGGAAGCCCAAAAGCGATCCCGCTCCCAGCAGCTCGCGAACAGCGCCGAGGATGCAAAGGGCAAAGGTGAAGCCCAAGCCCATGGCAAGACCGTCCACCGCACTGGGCAGAACGGGATTTTTGGAGGCGAACGCCTCGGCTCGCGCCAAAATAATACAGTTCACCACAATCAAGGGAATAAACAGTCCCAGCGACTGATACAGGGTGAAGAGATAGGCTCTCATCAACAGCTCCACCGCCGTTACAAATCCCGAAATGATCACGATGTACGCCGCGATACGCACCTGCTTGGGAATGAATTTTCGCAGGAGCGAGATGAAAATATTGGAGCAGATCAGCACCGCCGTTGCCGCCATGCCCATACCAAAGGCGTTTTCCAGCGACGTGGTGGTGGCAAGGGTGGGACACATACCGAGGAGCTGAACCAAAACGGGATTTTGATCCAGAATCCCCTCCTTCATTTGCTTGAGAAACTTATTCATTTACAGCACCTCCCACAACACAGCGCTCCAGCGCGTTCATGGCAAGATTGACCCCCGCCGTAACCGCCTTGGAGCTGATGGTAGCGCCCGTGATGGCGTCGATCTCCTCGCCCACCGCCACTTGGCTCACCGCGCCCCGATACTGCCCCAGAAAGGCGGGGTCGTTCACCTTGGAGCCAAGTCCGGGAGTTTCGTTGAGAGAAACAATGCTCACGCCTCTCACGCTCCGATCCGCCTCAAAGCCAACCATCATGGTAATATCTCCTCCAAAGCCGGGCGAGGCAACCTCCACGCAGTAGCCAACGATGGAGCCCTCGGAAAGCACCTCGTAAACGATTTCGGAGGAGTTCTCGTCATTCAGTCGGCGGTATTCGATCTCCATGCCCATGTAAATTTCGGAAATCGCCTGCCGCTTCTGCTCGGTCAGATTTTCGGCGTATTTCGCTTCCGTCAAAAAATTGACTCCCGCAACCACCGCCGCAACCACCGCGCAAACAATCAACAGCTTCAAGCCCACCATCAGCATTTCCACAGGGGTCAGCTCTTTTCTTGCAACGTCCTCCACGTCAGGCACCTCCCTTCTTGCGGTTTTTTCCGTACACCTTCGGTCTGGTCAGCATATCCAGATACCAAACCAGCGAGTTCATAATCAGAATGGCAAAGGAGGTTCCCTCGGGGTAGCCTCCGAAGAAGCGGATAAAGACAACCAGGAGTCCGCATCCCACACCGTAGATCACCCGCCCCAGCGTGGTAACGGGAGAGGTGACGTAATCGGTTGCCATATAGATGGCGCCGATCATCAGACCTCCGCTGCACAGCGACGCCGTCATATACTGCAACGCGCCAACGTCTCCCTGCGGGAACAGAAGGGTGAGAACCGCCACGGTTCCCAGCATACAAACGGGGATCTGCCAGGCGATCACCCGACGAACGATCAGGTAAACACCGCCCACCAGCAACAACAGGGTTGAGATTTCACCGATGCACCCCCCCGTTTTGCCCAGAAACAGATCCAACAGAGAGGCATCCGGAAGAGCGCTGCCCTTCAGCGCGACCAGAGGCGTGGCGCCCGCAACCGCGTCGGCGCCGTATGTAAACGCCGCGGGATAATCCGACATTGCCGCGGGCCAGCACATCATGAGAAAAACTCTTGCAGCCAGCGCGGGATTCATGATATTCCGTCCGATCCCGCCGAACAGCTGCTTTACCACAATAATGGCAAAGGCGGAGCCAACGATGGGCACGTACCACGGAACCGAGGGAGACAGATTCAAGCCGAGGAGAAGCCCCGTGACTGCCGCAGAGCAATCCGAGATCGTCATGGGACGCTTCATCAGCTTTCGCATCATCCACTCAAAAAAGACAGCCGAAACGGTTGCCAGCGCCACCACGAGGGCGGCGGAAAAGCCAAAGGCAATCACACCCCAGACCGTGGCGGGAAGCAACGCAATGATCACGTCGATCATGATCACCGAGGTTTTCAGTCCCTTTCTCCGCACGTGGGGCGAGGGAGTGACGGTGAGAACCTCGGGCATGGGAGCGGAGCCCCGATTCAATTGTTCATCCATTTGTTTCTCTCCTTACTTCTGCTGTTGCTCTTTTGCCGCCCGCAGCGCTGCCGCCTTGGCGCGAATATTGCCCTTTGCCACGCGGATGTATTGCACGATCTCCACGCCCGCAGGGCAATTATACGTACACGTGCCGCATTCCACGCAGCTCATGGCATCCATTTGCTCCGCCTTATCGTAGTTTCTGGACTTGGCATAGAGCGCCAGGTAATAGGGCATGAGGTGCATGGGGCAATGGCTCACGCATCTGCCGCAATGAATACAGTTGGTGTGGTAGGTGTTCACCCGATCATGCTCCTCGGAGAACACCAACAGCCCCGACATTCCCTTGGAAACGGGGGTTTCCGGATCCCACAGGGCGGTTCCCATCATGGGGCCTCCCGAAACCATTTTTTTGGGCGTTTCCTTCAAGCCACCGCAGAAATTGATCAAATCCTGCACCGAAGCGCCGATGGGAGCGCGAACGTTTCTGGGGTTCACCACACAGTCGCCCGTTACCGTCACGATTCTGCTCACCAGCGGTACGCCTCTCCAAAAGGCGCGGGAGATCGCGGCGGAGGTTTCGGCGTTGATGATCACCACGCCGATGTCCGCGGGGAGCTTTCCCGCAGGGATCTCCTTCTTCATCAGGGCGTAAACCAGCTGGCGCTCGTCGCCCTGAGGATATTTGGTTTTCATCACGCAAACGCGGATGTCGGCGTCGGGACGGAAGGGCGTGCGCTTGGCAAGAATCTCCTCCAGAAGCGCAATGGCATCCTCCTTGTTATCCTCTACGGCAAGGATTCCCTTCGTTACGCCCAAGGCGTGCATCACAACCTCCAGCCCCGATACCACAATTTCGCCGCGCTCCAGAAGCAGGCGATGGTTGGCGGTGAGGTAGGGCTCACACTCGGCGCAGTTGATAATCACGGTGTCCACCTTGCCAACGGCACTTTGCAGCTTGGCATAGGTTGGGAAGGTTGCTCCTCCGAGACCGCTGATTCCCGCGCGCCGCACCACCTCAATGATCTCCTCCGTAGTGCTTTCCGCCAGCGTTCCCTCCCGTCGGATCACCGATTCATGCAGGGCGCGCTTGCCGTCGTTCTCGATTACCACGTTCTGAATTACGGTACCCGTTGCGTTTCTGCGGGAGATGATCTCCTTCACCGTTCCCGAAATGCTGGCGTGGATGGGACAGCCCAAGCCCTGGGTCACTTCCCCCACCACCTGACCGATCTTCACGTAGTCTCCCACCTTCACGACCGGCGTTGCGTGAGCGCCGATGTGCTGTGACATACGAAGGGAAACAAAGGCGGGCTCGGGCAGGCGCTCGGTGGGAATCAGCGCGGTGTCCTTATGCTCTCTCAGATGCGTTCCTCTCCGAAAGGTAAATTTTTTCATGCTTTCAGTCCTTTCCTCCGATCTGCTCGGAGTGATGATCTTACACTCATTATAATATAATTTTCCTGCTTTGTCAATCGTTTTTCTCAATTACGTATTGAAAAAAAGCCCTTTTTCGGCGTTTTTTTGGTCTTTTTCGATTGTGAAAAATATCACACTCGAATTGTCAAAAAATTGACGTTTTTATTGTCAAAGGATTGACATTTTTCGCCGGAATTGCTATAATAAAAGCACCTTGAAAAAAACAAAGGAGTGACCTGCATGACAGAGCCCGAAAAACGCGAAAGAATCCTTGAGATCAGCCAACGGCTGGCAGAAATATACCCCGAAGCGCTCTGCGCGTTGGAATGGCAGGGCGACCCTTGGAGGCTGTTGATCATGGGGCGGCTGTCGGCACAATGCACCGATGCCCGCGTGAATACCGTTTGCCGCGAGCTGTTTGCCCGCTACCCCACCCCCGCCGCTCTTGCCGCGGGCGAGCTTTCCGAAATTGAGGAGCTGGTGCGCCCCTGCGGACTCTTTCGGGTAAAGGCAAAAAGCATCCGCGATGCCTCCCGTATGCTGACAGAGGACTACGGCGGCATCCTTCCCGAAACCATGGAGGAGCTTTTAAAATTCCCGGGCGTTGGGCGCAAGGTGGCGAACCTTCTTTTAGGCGATCTTTACGGCAAGGGAGGCACCGTTGCCGACACCCATTGCATCCGCATCTGCGGTCGCTTCGGAATGTATCCCGAGAGTCTGAAGGATCCCGTTCGGGTGGAACGGATCATGGATTCTCTCCTCCCGCAGGAGCTTCGTTGCGACTTCTGCCACCGCATCGTTCAATTCGGGCGAGACGTTTGCGCCGCCCGTAATCCCGCCTGCCAAGCCTGCCCGCTCCGCGATCTCTGTGAGCATGGAAAAAAACAAGACGCAAGCTGAAGTCAAGAGCCTGCCGAGAGGACCTTCTCCGCAAGAGTCCCCTCGGCAGGTTTTTTTCGTCTTTTTTCGTGTTTCGATCGGGCAAATCGACAAAAAGAATAGGCGCGCAGGCAGAATCGCGCATATCCTGTGCAAGGGGGAGCGTCTCCCCCAAAAAGCGATGAAAGGAGTGTGAACCATGCAAAACCAAGGCACACCCGGCACCTGCAACGCGGTGATCGGATCTGTGACGCAAGCCATGCGAGCGCAGCGTTTGCTGGTTGGAGGCAAAGTGATGGCGCGGGTGATCAAGGCAAGCCCCAAGGAAACGGGAAGGGGCTGCGCTTATGCCGTCACCTACCCCTGCCAGCAGGCGGATGAGGCGCGAGAGTTGCTCCGACGCGGGGGGATCCGCATCCGAGGGGGTGACGGATGATCTATTTAGACAACGCCGCCACCTCCTTTCCCAAGCCCGCCGCCGTAACCGAGGCGGTTCTGCATTGCCTGCGACGAGAGGGCGGCAATCCCGGTCGGGGGGGGCACCGTCTTTCTATGCTGGCGGCGGAGAGACTGTACGAATGCAGGGAGGAGATCGCCGCACTGTTTGGCAGTCGCCATCCCGAAAACGTCATCTTCACCCCCAACGCCACGGCGGCGATCAATCTCGCCCTCAAGGGACTTTTACGGCAGGGCGATCACGTTCTGATCTCGGATCTGGAGCATAACGCCGTTTGGCGTCCGATCTGTCGGCTGGCGCGGGAGGGACGCATCACCTACGATCTCTTCCCTTCCCTTGCCCTCCGCCCCGACCGAACCGCCGAGGCAATTTGCCAAGGCATTGAAGCCATGCTCCGACCAAACACCCGCATGGTGGTCTGCACCCACGCCTCCAACATCTGCTCTGCCCTCATGCCGATCCGAGAGATCGGCGCGCTCTGCCGCCGTCGCGGACTGTTATTTGTGGTGGACGCCGCCCAATCGGCAGGGCGAGAGGTCATTCGCCTGGAGGACATGGGAATTCACGCGCTTTGCGCGCCGGGGCATAAGGGGCTTTTCGGCTTGCAGGGCAGCGGATTTCTGCTGCTTGGAGACGGAATACGCGCCGACACGCTAATGGAGGGCGGAAGCGGCGTGCATTCACTGGATGAAGCCATGCCGGAGGATCCTCCCGAGAGATATGAAGCCGGCACTCCCGCCACCCCCGCCATTGCGGGGCTTTGCGCGGGAATTCGCACGGTACGAAGCATTGGACAGGACAACATTGCAAAAACGGAAGCTCACTTCAATCGCCTTTTGGAGGAGCGACTTGCCGACCTGCGAAATATTCGGGTGATCTGCCCCCACCTCAAGGGGAGTATCCTTTTGCTCCACGCCCCCCGCATCCCCTCCGAGATCCTGGGGCAGGAGCTGGATCGCCGCGGAATCTGCGTTCGCGCAGGCTTTCATTGCGCCGCTCTCGCCCACAGAACCCTTGGCACCGTTGCCGACGGAGCGGTACGGATCAGCCCCGGATATCGCTCCGAACGATCCGATGCCGACGCGGTTTGGAAAGCGCTAAAGGAGATCACTATGAAATAAAATAAGCATAAATTTTGCTTTTTCGGGTGTTATTCTTATTTTTATTTTGAAATAAGAATTGATTTTATTATTGAAACAACCCATAAAAACGGCGGCGTGCTTTGGCACGCCGCCCAGGTTCAAGTGTTGTTGTCCTTCTTTCGAAAAACAAACAGCTTACTGATGAAATAGTTCAGCACGATCACAAGCACCGCCGTGAGGATTCGGAAGAGATACTTATTGAGGCCCAGCCAGGTGACAAAGACGAGAAGGATCCCCTCCTGCACCAAAAAGGTGGCAACTCTTCCCCCCGCAAAGCCCACAAGCTCCCCAAGGATCGGAATCCAGCCCCGCTTCTTGCTCTCAAACACCCAGATGCGATTGGTGATAAAGGCAAAGGTCACCGCCGCCGCCCAGGCAATGGCGTCCGCCACGTGGATCATTCCGTCGGGCGCCTGCGTGGCGTCGATCCAGAAGTAGTAGAGCAGAAAGCTGATCGCCCAATCAATGGCGGTGGTCAAGCCCCCGAAAATCAGGTAGAGCAAGGGCTCCTTGTATTTTGCGTACAGAGTTTTCAGCTTTTCCAACATGGGATCAGCCTTCAATCTTGTAGGTGGTACCTTCCTTGGTGTCGATCAGGGTGACACCCATGGCGGAAAGCTCCCCGCGAATGCGGTCTGCCTCGGCATAATTCTTTGCCTGCTTGGCAGCGCGACGCGCCTCGATCATCGCCTCAATCTTTGCAACCAGCTCGCCATCGGCAGCGGGAGCCTTTTCCTGCCCCTTCAGCTGCTCCGCCGCCTCAATGAGATTCAGGCACAGCACCTTATCGTATTCGCGGATCAGCGCCAGCTTGGTGGCGTCGTTGGTTTTTGCCTTGAGGGCATCGTAGATAGCGGTCACCGCAAGGGAGGTGTTCAGATCGTTGTCCAAAGCCTTCACAAAGCCGGCTCTCTGCTCCTCAAATACCGCCCGATCCACCGCGTCACCGTCCTTGAGGGTGGCGATCTTGGCAACCAGCTTGTTGTAGGCAACCTTCATGTTGTCCAGATTCTCCCAAGAGAAAACAAGAGACTTCCGATAGTGGGATTGGAGGCAGAACATCCGATAAACCATCGGGTCATATCCCTTGGACTCCAGCAGAGAAACGGTGAGGAATTCTCCCTTGGACTTGCTCATTTTTCCCGAATTGGTGTTGAGATGCAGCACGTGGAACCAGTAGTTGCACCACTTGTGACCCAAATACGCCTCAGACTGGGCAATTTCGTTGGTGTGGTGAGGGAAGGCGTTATCAATTCCGCCGCAATGGATATCCAGATACTCTCCCAGATTTTTCATGCTGATGCAGGAGCATTCAATATGCCAGCCGGGGTAACCAACACCCCAAGGGCTCTCCCATTTCAGCTCCTGATCGTCGAATTTGGACTTGGTAAACCACAGAACGAAATCTGCCTTATTGCGCTTGTTTCCGTCCTCCTCAACGCCCTCGCGAACGCCAACGGCAAGATCCTCCTCCTCGAAATTGTGGAACACGTAGTACTGCTTCAGCTTGGAGGTGTCGAAGTAGATATTTCCGCCCGCCTCGTAGGCAAAGCCCTTCTCCAGAAGGGAGGAGATCACCTTGATGAAGTCATCAATGCATCCCGTTGCGGGCTGAACCACCTCGGGGCGGCGAATGTTGAGCTTTTCGCAATCCTCAAAGAAGCACTTGGTGTAGTACTCCGCGATCTCCATCACGGTCTTTTTTTCCCGTCTGGCACCCTTGAGCATCTTATCCTCGCCGCTGTCGGCATCGGAGGTGAGATGTCCCACGTCGGTAATGTTCATCACGCGGGTGACCTCATAGCCCGCATAGCGCAGGTAGCGGTCCAGAATATCCTCCATGATGTAGGTGCGGAGGTTGCCGATATGGGCATAGTGATAAACGGTGGGGCCGCAGGTGTACATGGACACCTTGCCCGCCTCATGAGGAACGAATTCCTCCTTGGTGTGTGATAGTGAATTATAAAGCTGCATACCGAAAGATCCTTTCCAAACGGAAAACCTCCGTTAAACAAATTACTTTTTCTGATTTGCTCCGCCCTTTTGCCGCGACGGATGCTTCTTCTTTTTGGCAACGGCAAAGCCGAAGCTACCCAGCCGCCTGCCAAGCTCATAGTAGTCGCCGTGGGCGTACGCCGCCAGATTTGCCCGCTCCAAATGAAGCTTGCCATCTTTGCCGATCAGAGTCTCCTCCACGTCAACGGCAACAATGTCGGCAAGAAACATATCGTGAGAGCCTAAGGAGATTACATCGGTAACCCTGCATTCCAGCGAAAGCGGGCTTTCCGACAAAAGCGGACAGCCAACCGCCGTAGCAGGTGCGGGAGTCAGGTGACAGTGTTCAAATTTATCCACCTTTTTCCCCGTGTGAACCCCACACCAATCGGCGGCGCGAACCAGCTCCGCGGTGGTAAGGTTGATCACAAACTCGCCGCTCTCCTTGATGAGACGATGGGAATGACGGGAGGGACGAACCGAAATATAGGTTTTTGGCGGTTGGGTGTTCACGATCCCCGTCCACGCCACGGTGAGAACGTTTTTCTCCTCACCGAGCCCACAGGTCACCAGCGCGGGAGGCACAGGCGCCAGCAACGCGCCGCCCTTCCATTGGATCTTTGCCATCGGTCATCCTCCTATCTCTCCATATCTAAAAGATTATATCATATTTTAACCGAGATGTCAAGAGAAAACAAAGAAAACCCGCGGCGGTTGCCGTGGAATACTTGACAAAAAAAGCGCGGTATGGTATAATGGTGGCAATTCTGATAGAAAGAGGCAGACTATGCGAATTTTAGCCCTTGGAGACGTTGTTGGCGTGCGCGCGTTGGCGTACCTGGAGGAGCATTTGTGGCAGGTGCGGAAGCAATACCGCGCCGATTTTGTGATTGCCAACGGAGAGAACGCCACCGAGATCCGCGGAATCTCCCAAAAGGACGCGCAGCGTCTTTTGAATTGCGGTGCCGACGTGATCACGTTGGGCAACCATGCCTTTGGGCAGAAGGATCTCTATCCCCTGCTGGACAGCTCCGATTGCATCATCCGTCCCGCCAATTTTCCTCCGCAAGCCCCCGGTATGGGCTACACTGTTTTCAACGCCGACGGCTGGAGGATCCTTTGCATCAACGCCTGCGGCAGAGCCCACATGGACACCTACGGCGACCCCTTTGACGCCGTTCAGCGTATTCTGGACCGTGAAAGAAATCAATACGACTACGCTGTGTTAGACTTTCACGCCGAGGCAACCAGCGAAAAGCTGGCAATGGCGCGGGTGTTCGACGGCAGGATCCACGTGATTTTCGGCACGCACACCCACGTGACCACCGCCGACGAGCAGATTCTTCCCAAGGGAAGCGCCTACCAAACCGACCTGGGAATGTGCGGTCCCCACGGCGGTATCATCGGAAGCGCCACCGAGGGCGTTCTGGAGCGCCTTCGCAATCTTTTGCCCGCCCGCTTCACCGTGGCGGACGGTCCCATCACCGCCCACGGCACGCTGTTTGAATTGGATGGCAACCGAGCGATCTCGGCAGAGCGGATCACCTTCTGAAAAGGCATTTCGGATATACAAACGCCCCCCGTTGCGAGTTTTCGCAACGGGGGGCTCCTTTCAGATCAGGTTTTTTACGTAGCTTTCCATACAAACAGTCTCACCCGAGAGGCGCGCTTCCTCCGCCGCAAAGGCAGTGAGGTGATTCAGCACCGAGGTGGAAATGTCCGTGATGGAATTTCCCTCGTAGGAGTTGGTGAGAAGCTTGCAGAAGCTTCTGATGATGCCTCTGTCACCGCCGCCGTGACCGCCGCGGATGCTCTCATCCTTCACGGCGTCCGCAATGACGATCTTCGTCTCCTCACGGGTGGCAAAATCGAACAGCGTGACGTAATCATGATTCATCTCCGCCGTGATCTCGCCCTTGGTTCCCATAATACGGAGCTTTCTGCCGCCGCGGTTGAAGGCGCTCATGTTGAAAGACACAGTGGCGCCGCCGCGATACTCCAGATTCACCACCTGATGATCCACCACGTTATTGTCGCTTTGGAAAACGCATCTGCCGTAATTGCTCTCGCGGATGGTTTTCAGCAGATCCTCGTCGGTGGGATCGTGCTTCTTGGTGGCGGTGCGGCAGAAGGGAGGAAATCCTCTGTCGCGGTAGATCTTGAGGGCGCTGTAGGGGCAATCCCGCTCGGCGGGGCAGCCGTCGACGCAATATTCGGGCGCGCCCTCGGGCTTGTTCTCCTTGCAGAAATAGCTGAGAGAGCCAAAGCTTTGCACCCGCGTGCAGGGCTCGTCCAGCAGCCATTGAAGGATGTCAAGATCGTGGCAGGACTTGGCAAGGATCATAGGCGTGCTGGTTTCCGAGTTGCGCCAGTTGCCGCGCACGTAGCTGTGGCTTTGATGCACGTTGCCAACACACTCCACGTGAACAATATTCAAAACCCTTCCAACCCGATCCTCCTCGATCAGCTGCTTGAGCAGACGGAAGAAGGGGGTGAACCGCAGAACGTGGCAAACCACCACGCGAACGCCCTTTGCCTCGGCGGCGCGGGCAATCTGCAGGCATTCCTCGGGGGTGGGCGCCACAGGCTTCTCCAGCAACAGCTCATAGCCCAATTCGATTGCCCTCATTGCGGGGGCAAAATGCAGCTGATCCTGGGTTGCGATAATGGCGGCATCCGCCCACTTGGGCATTGCCAGAATATCCTCCCAGGTGGTGAAACAACGCTCCTCGGGAAGGTTGAATTTATCTCTGATATAGTTTCTTCTGACGGGATCGGGATCCGCAACCCCCACCAGCTCCAGCTCGGGGCAGTTTTCCGCGCCGAGATTGGCATAGGTGGTTCCGCGGTCTCCCGCGCCGATCAGAATGACTTTCACTTTTTTCATATCGCTTTACAGTCTCCATTCTCCCGCCGATTGCGGGAAAGATCAACGGAACCGCCGCTGACGCGGCGGTTCCCCAGCTTGCTGACAAAGGGGTTAGCACTATCATTTTGACGAAAAGTTTTCGCCCGCCTTTTTCAAAAGGCGGCGCGGTGGAGGGCGCGGAGCCCTCCTC
>SVSC01000100.1 GCA_015064525.1 Oscillospiraceae bacterium | reverse complement strand
CTTTTGCAGAGCTTCCCGTCTTTTCCTCCGCAACCGCTATGATGGATAGCGGCTTGGTGGACGCGATCTGCGTGGCAGTTCCGCACTATGACCACCCCACGCTTGCCATTGAAGCCATGCAAAAGGGATTGCACGTGATGATCGAAAAGCCCGCCGGAGTTTACACGCAGCAGGTTCTTGAAATGAACCGCGTTGCCGAGAGTGCGGGGGTAACCTTCGCCATTATGATGAATCAACGCACCAACTGCATCTACCGTAAAATGCGCGAGCTGGTGCAAAGCGGTGAGCTTGGCGCCATTCGCAGAACAAGCTGGATCATCACCGATTGGTACCGTCCCCAGGCGTACTACAATTCGGGCGATTGGAGAGCAACCTGGTCGGGCGAGGGCGGCGGCGTTCTACTGAATCAATGTCCGCACCAATTGGACCTTTGGCAATGGATCTGCGGGATGCCCAAAAGCATCTACGCGAAAATGCACTTTGGAAAATGGCACGATATTGAGGTTGAGGACGACGTGACGATCTACGCCGAATATGAAAACGGCGCCACGGGAACCTTTATCACCTCCACGGGAGATACCCCAGGCACCAATCGCTTTGAGATCACTCTGGAAAAAGGCAAGCTGATTGCCGAAAAGGGAAAGCTGTTCATGTGGAAATCCGAGAACGGAATGTCCGAGCCTGAATTTTCAGCCGTCAATACCGCCCCCTTTGGCAATATGAAATTTGCGTTTTCCGAGGTGGAAACCGATGGAGAAAATCCCCAGCATATGGGCGTGTTCCGCGCCTTTGCCGCCAATATCCTGCGAGGAGAGGCATTGGTTGCCAACGGCGCCGAGGGCATTAACGGGCTAACCATCTCCAACGCCTGCCATCTATCCGCCTTCACCGGCCGCGAGATCGAGCTTGCCACCTTTGACCATGAGACCTACCGCAAGCTGTTGATGGAAAAAGTTGCCACCTCCCGCAGAAAGGCGCCCTCCTCTACCGTAACCGCCGCCAGCATGGACGATACATTTTAAAAGCTATGGAGAACACGAAAAAGCTGCTACGCGTTGGAATTGTTGGTGTGGGCAACATTGGCTCGGCTCATATGAAGGCGCTGATCAACGGGAAGGCTCCCGAAATGCAGCTCACTGCCGTTTGCGATATCGCTCCCGATCGGCTGAACCGATTCGCAGACCAAGCCCCCGATGTGGCTCGCTTCTCGGATTACCGTGATCTGCTCCAAAGCGGTCTTGCCGATGCCGTGATCATCGCCACGCCGCACAAGCTCCACCCTGTGATCGCAATCGAAGCGTTTCGCACGGGTCTGCACGTGCTTTCCGAAAAGCCCGCAGGAGTGGATCGGATGTCGGTTTTGGAAATGAACCGTGAGGCTGAGCGTTCGGGAAAGGTCTTCGGCATCATGTTCAATCAACGCACCAACCGTCTGTTTGCCGAAGCGAAGCGAATCGTTTCCTCGGGCGAGCTTGGCGAAGTGAAGCGATCGGTGTGGATCATTACCAACTGGTACCGCAAGCAGTGCTACTACGATTCGGGAAGCTGGCGCGGTACGTGGAGCGGCGAGGGCGGCGGCGTGCTGTTGAACCAAGCCCCCCACCAACTGGATCTTTGGCAATGGATCTGCGGAATGCCCACAAGCGTGCGCGCCTTTTGCTATAACGGAAAGCACCACCGCGTGGAGGTGGAAGACGATGCCACCATTTTCACCGAATACAAAAACGGCGCCACGGGTGTGTTCATCACCTCCACGGGCGACTATCCCGGCACCAACCGCTTGGAGATTACGGGAACCAAGGGAACGCTTCTCTTAGAGCATGGTCGGCTGCTTCATCGTGCATTCGCAACCGATGAACGCAACTTCTGCCTTTCTGAAAATGACGAAAAAAATCCCATCACCGAAACGGTGATGGAGGACACGCCCTTGAACGGTCACGTGGAGATCCTGAAGAATTTCGCCTCGGCGGTGCTTCACGGCACTCCCCTGCTGGCTCCAGGTAAGGATGGGATTCATGAATTGACCATCTCCAATGCCGCCTACCTTTCGGCTTGGACGGGAGAAACGGTTCCGATTCCCATGAACGGCGGTCGGTTTTTGGAGGAGCTGCGCCGCAGACAAGCCGAAACCGCCTCCACCGCCGAGCATCGAGAGACAGACAACGGAGAATACAAAAGTCGCTGGAACACCAATTGGTGATGCCACAAAAAAATGAACAAAGCTTTAGGGGTGTCCCCTAAAGGACAGTTTAGCAGGAATACGGTATCTCTCGAAAGAGGTGTGCCGTATTCTTGCTTTTTAGTCCTTACGCGGATTTCTTCCATCATTTCACGAAATCCGGTTTCATCGGGAACGTTGATCAGTACTACCGCCGTAAAGTAATATATATCTTGTCAACCGCTTATTGTCAAGAAAAACTCCGCACCCAACGCGGATTCCGAAGAATATGCGTCGGAGGCGGAGAAAACAATATGGAACTTTTATTCAATCTGCGTATAAAATATCTCTAAATCTACAACTTGAGCCAGATGTTGCGCATAAATAAGTTTTCCTTCATATTTTGGTAGATTGAAAATACTCGTAATATTCTGACAAATCCATAAGATATCCTCATTTATTTACAGCAACACTATTGATGATCATATCTAAACAGATTGATATTGGCAATATGTTTACAAGCTTGTTATCACTCCAACAAAATGGCTCGGATGCGCTCTGGGGCTTCGTAGCCTCGGTGAACGTAGCGCAGGCGGTAATTCTTGCTACCGGTTCGGATGATCACGTCGCCATAGCCATCCCGACGACTGCCAAAGATGGGCTTTCGACCTGCATAAAGGATCTGCGCCTCTGCCAGCTCCTGCAAGGAAAGCTTCTCATCCCCCATGCCGCAGAGATACAGATATTCTCCGTCCTGCTCCGCCAGGATCCTCGGTGCGCGCCTCCAAGCCAAGTAGCCTTGAATTCCCCAAAAGCCAACCATCCATAACAGCGCGATGAACACCAGAGACACCAAAATCGCAAAGATTCCCATTTCCCAGCTTGTTTTCAGGTTGACGGCAAGAAAGCCTGCGGTAAGGAGGGCTGCCGCGGTTAGGCAAAGGCTCCCGCCGATCAGCTCCTTCACCGTCACCCATTTGCTGTTGGTCTTCCGAAAAAGCTCTTTTTTCATGCTTTGCCACTTCCCTTTCCCCGTCTCGCCCATTTGCGATTCAGTACAATGGCGCTTCTGGCGGGAAGATAGATCCGAAATCCAACCGTTTGATCCTCCATGATATCGGCGCGATATTCGCAATTGATGGCAACGTGACCATAACCCTGAAAACGGGGCTCGTCGGTGGAAAGAATCACGCGGTAGGTTCCCCGTTGGAGGTTCCGCAGAGGATACCCGTTGTAGGAATTGTTGGGGCTGAAATTAAAGGCAAACACGGTTCCGTTTCTCTCAAAAACCATTACCTGCCGCTCCTCATCTATATAGCAGCTTCTGGGCTCCGCATCAAACAGCTTCTGTTTTTTTGCCATACGGAGCATTTCAACATCAAAAGCCTGCAGAAAACGATATTTCAGATCGGGACTATCGGCAAGGCTCCATTGCCTGCGACAATAGTGATAGCTCCAAGCGTTGCCCTCTCTGGGGAAATCAATCCATTCGGGATGTCCGAACTCGTTCCCCATGAAATTCAGATAGCCGTCTCCTCCCAGCGAAAGGGTGATCAAACGCAGCATTTTATGGAGCGCCATGCCGCGGGAGATCACAAGATCGGATACATCCCGATGCATGGAGGTGTACATTTTGCTGTCGCACAAGCGGAACATCACGGTCTTATCTCCCACCAGCGCCTGGTCATGAGATTCCACGTAGCCGATATATTTTTCCATCGGGCGGCGACTTGTCAGCTCATACCAGAGATACCCCATGCTCCAATCCTCGTCCCTCGTTTTTTTCAACAGACGGATCCACATATCGGGAACGCCCATGGACAAGCGGTAGTCGAATCCGATGCCCCCCCATGCAATGGGCAAGCACATTCCCGGCATGGCGGACATATCCTCCGCAACCGTGATCGCCTCGGGCTTAACCTCCCGAATCAGCTCATTCGCCAGCTGGAGATAGGTGAGCGCCTCGGTTTCGGTATTCTCCGAAAAATACTGACTGTAGTCACCGAAGCATCTTCCCAAGCCGTGGTCGCGGTAAATCATGGAGGTCACACCGTCGAAGCGGAAGCCGTCGAAATGATATTCCTCCAGCCAAAATTTCAGATTGGACAGAAGGAAGTGTAGCACCTCATTCTTTTCGTAATTGAAGAGCTTGGTATCCCAAGCAGGGTGATGACCTCGCTCCCCTTCATGGAAAAACTGATATTCGGTACCGTCGAAACGGTTCAACCCCTCCCCAACGTTTTTCACCGCATGGGAATGCACCACATCCAAAAGCACCGCAATCCCCATGCTATGGGCGGTGTCGATGAGGCTTTTCAGCTCCTCGGGCGTTCCGTATCGAGAGGAAGCGGCAAAAAAGGAGGACACCTGATAACCGAAGGAGCCATAGTAGGGATGCTCCATGATCGCCATAATCTGAATGGTGTTATATCCCAACGCCTTAACGCGGGGCAAAACCCCATCCCGAAATTCCACGTAGCTTCCGATCCCCTGCTTTTCCTGCGCCATGCCAATGTGACATTCGTAGATCAGGGGCGGACGGGTGGGGGCGAAGTCCTTGACCCTCCAAGGGTACGGCGCCTCATCCACGATCTCAGCGCACCACAGGCAGGTGTTAGGATCCATCACCACGCGGGTGGCATACAGCGGAACACGGTGGAGGTACTGACCGTTCTTTTCCACAACGGTTTTGACGCGGCATCCGTGATAGAGCGCGTTTCTGCCCGCCAGACGAAGCTCAAACACACCGTTTTCCAGCCGCTCCGCCCGAAGCTCCGTGGGATTCCAACTGTTCATATCCCCCATCAGATAAACGGCGTCAGCCGCGGGCGCCCATTCACGGTAAACCCAACCATCCTCGGTTCTGTGGAAGCCAAAATAGGCGTGTCCGTTGGCAAAGTCCTTGAGACTTTTCGCGTCTCGCAGCAGCTCTGTCCTCTTACGGCGGTAGTTCATCATGCGAAGGGCAATGTCCTTTTCATAGGGCGCGAGATAAGGATCACATTCCAGGATCCGATACATACCGCACCTCCTTTCAAAATTCTCCGATAACGCGAATTCATACTATTATTATAGCATTTTTCACGCAAAAAATCAAGACGTCAAATCAATCCTCCGAAAACGTTAGAAACATGGGATGCTCCAAGCCTGTGATCTGATCCAAAGGAATCCGCTCCCCATCCGCCATGAGCAGATAGCGATCCAATCGCTCCACGCGGCAAAGCGCCTTGGTAACGGTTCGGTAAGCGCCTCCCTGCTTTCTTTTATCCATCTCAAAAAACCGAACGGTAACCTCAGGCATCGCTTCAAGGATCCCCTCCAAGGCTTTTAGCTTTGAATCCAGAATGGCAAGGCTTTCCTCGGTGAGGGAGGCAGGGTCGTCGGTTAGCCGCGCGGTCTCCACGATCACGTCGTCATAGCCCGTGAGCGCCGCAAAGGGAGCAAATTGCGCCGCGCGGTCGCCAATGGGCATTCGGGGATGCTTGGGAGAGTTGGGATGAGAAAAATGAAGAATATCCTCATATTCAAAGCTCATGCCTTATGTCCTCCAATCTGCCGATTTCGATCCTTAGCGGTTGCCCCCTCCTCTAAATTCATCCCCTTGAGAATGGCGTTTTTGCCGTATTTCTTACGGATATCCAGCACGGTTTCCTGAATGATCCGCTCCTTTTCCTTCTGCTCATCCTGCTCCTCTACCGAGGAAAAAATATCCAATTGCTCATATGGGCGCGCCTGCGCCGCCTGCTCCCGATTCATCACCCGACAAGCCGAAAGCGTGATTCTTCGCACCGTCAGCTTGGGATTGATAATTCGATCATAAAGCCTGCACACGGCCTCCATGATCTCGCGGGTGGAGGAGGAATGCGCCTTCAAATTCTCGGTTCCGTGGGCGTGCTTGGGAATGGCTCTGCCATAGCGATCCACCGTCACCTCGCCCGTGTAGGCTTCTCTGCCCGTTTCGGCTGTCAGATTTTCCACGTCATAACCAACCGTTAACACCAATTGATCGGTAACCAATCCCTTTTCCACCAGATCCAGCACCAGCAGATCGGTCATTTCCCGCACCACCAACCGCGCCTTTTCGCAGGAATAGGGCTGCTGCAACACCTGACCCGAGCAAATGCTGTTGGATGCGGGACGGTATGCCTTGATATCCGAAATTCGACATGGCTCCCAACCCCAGGCATGGTCGATCAGCAATTCGGCGTTCACTCCAAAGAGTTTATATAAAAGCTCCTCGTTATAGTAGGAATTGGGATCTCCTACCGAGCATCTGGCAATATCGCCCATGGTGTAGATCCCCACCGCCTCCAGCCTTTTGGCAATCCCCTGCCCCACTCGCCAGAAATCGGTGAGGGGACGGTGGCTCCAAAGAGCGCGGCGGTAGCTTTCCTCGTTAAGAGACGCCACCCGCATACCGTGACGGTTGGCTGGCATATGCTTGGCAACAATGTCCATTGCCACCTTACAAAGATAAAGATTACTTCCGATTCCAGCGGTTGCCGTGATTCCCGTTTCTCGGTAAACCGCCGACACCATTCGCTCGGTCAGCTCCTCCGCGGTGACACCGTATGTTTTCAGATAGTCAGTGGCATCAATGAATACCTCGTCGATGGAATACACATGGATATCCTCGGGAGCAATGAATTGCAGATAGACCTGATAGATCCGCGCGCTGAATTCCATATAGAATGCCATTTGGGGCGGCGCCACGATATAATCCACCGCCAGACGGGGATTTTGGCGCAGCTCGTCGATCCTGCATGAGGAGCCCTCCAGCTTGCCGCCTGCCAAACGGCGGCGCTCCGCATTAACCTCCCGAATCCGCTGAACCACCTCAAAAAGACGGGGTCTTCCCCCGATTCCAAAGGACTTCAGCGAGGGGGACACCGCCAAGCCGATCGTCTTTTCGGTTCTGCCGGCGTCCGCCACCACAAGATTGGTGGTCATAGGATCCAAGTCTCGTTGTATGCACTCAACCGAGGCATAAAAGGATTTCAGATCAATGGCGATATAGGTTCTTTCCTTCATGCCTCCTCCTCATCAGTTTCTTTGGGCGGCGTCGATGCAGGCGTCGATCACCAGCACCACAGCCAAAGCGGTCACGGTATCCGCATTGGGCGAAATGGAAATGCGGTAGGCGTCTCCAAAGGAAAAAAGCTCGCGCCTCACCGTTGCAATGTCATGTCCCTGCTCGCAAATGGAATAGTCCACGCCAAAAAAATCGCCGTAAACCTCCCAATCAGGCCCCTCAATCAGATACTCATGCTTGAAAAGCGTGAATTTTTTCCGAACGGTGGCAACAGGATCGCCATTTACAAAAACCCGATAGGTTGGCATAAAATCCCAAAGCTTTTGCTCAATCCACGCAAGCTCCCGATCCTCGGCATCGTAAAGCCTCCAGTGCTTGCCGAAGGAAATCAGCTTTCCCTTCACCCAATACCGCTCCTTACCATCCTGATCATATACCGAAAACCGATCTCCAAGAGTAAAAAGCTTTTGCTTCACGTATAATTCCACGTTGTTGCCTCCCATCGTCAGTATCGTTGATTTAACGATCTTATTATACCATAGATCACAAAAAAAGTCAACGCCCTGAAATGTGAAGCCGTATTTCATTCAAAAATCTTTTTTCCGAAAAGTCTTGCATTTACCGCAAGTTTATGATATAATAATACAGTTATTGTGTTAAAACCTTGAAAAAAGGAGATATAGACGAAAATGAAACTTGGTATCGTTGGATTACCCAACGTTGGAAAGAGCACGCTTTTCAACGCCCTGACCAATGCGGGCGCCGAATCCGCAAACTACCCCTTCTGCACCATTGAGCCCAACGTTGGCGTGGTAACCGTTCCCGACAGCCGTCTTGATTTTCTGGCTGATATGCACCATCCCAACAAATATACCCCCGCTGTGATCGAATTCGTTGACATTGCGGGACTTGTGAAGGGCGCCTCCAAGGGAGAGGGCTTAGGCAACCAGTTCCTTGGCAATATCCGCGAGGTGGATGCCATTCTGCACGTGATCCGTTGCTTTGAAAACGATAACATCATCCACGTTGACGGCAAGATCAATCCCATGCGCGA
>SVSC01000099.1 GCA_015064525.1 Oscillospiraceae bacterium | reverse complement strand
CTCGTCAGACTTCTTGACAAACAAGCCTTTGACAAGGCAGGACTCATTTACGGTATGGGACACGCCGTTTACTCACTCTCCGATCCGAGAGCGGACATTCTGCGGTACTATGCCGAGCAGCTTTCGGTGGAAAAAGGACTTCACGAGGAATTTGAGCTTTACCAAACGGTTGAGAAGATGGCTCCCGAGATCATTGCCGAAAAGCGCAAAATGTATAAGGGCGTCAGCGCGAACGTGGACTTCTATTCGGGTATGGTTTATAAAATGCTCGGGCTTCCTTATGAATTGTTTACTCCCATCTTTGCCATCGCAAGAATCGCGGGCTGGAGCGCACACCGTATGGAAGAAATACAGAACGCGGGCAAGATCATCCGCCCCGCTTACATAAACGTAAAAGAAGAAACGGAATACGTAGCCCTGAAGGATAGATAAGAATAGCCCTCGTTCCTCCTTGGAGCGAGGGCGAAAACACTGAAAAAGCAAAAAGCAACCGAGGGTTGACACATTGAAAGCCATCGGTTGGTGGCATGAAACCGCGATATTTGATAGAATAAAGGCACGATGAAAGGCGTGGACTTTCAAAAACGCAAACGAGGTGTTTTTATGATTTTAGCAGACAAAATTATCCGATTACGAAAAAAGAACGGTTGGTCGCAGGAGGAGCTTGCCCACAAGATGAACGTATCCCGACAAGCCGTTTCCAAATGGGAGGGCGCGCAAACAATTCCCGATTTGGAAAAGATATTGCAGCTGGGCGCGCTGTTCGGTGTTACAACCGACTATCTTTTGAAGGATGAGCTTGAGGACGAAGAATTTTCAAATGACGACTCGTCGGATACAACCGTAAAGAAGCTTTCCATTGAGGAAGCCCACACCTATCTTGAACAGCGGAAGCGCGCCTCCTGGCGTATTGCTCTTGCCACGTTCTTGTGTATCCTTTCACCCATTACGCTTATCGTATTGAGCGCGTTCTCAGAGCTGCCCGATCCGATGATAACGGAAACAGCCGCGGGCGCGGTGGGGCTCATTGCTCTGTTTGCGTTTGTTCTGTGCGCCGTTCCGATTTACATTTATTGCGGGTTTCAGAATGAACCGTATGCCTTTCTCGATCAGAATATCCCTTTTGAGCTTGAATACGGCGTAAAAGGAATGGTGACAGAACGAAAAAAGAAGTTCAGAGAAACCTATATCAGGCTCAACATCATTGCAACCTGCGTATGTATTTTTTCTCCCATTCCATTGATCGTTTCGGGCTTTGCCGAAAACGTGCTTCTTACCGTAATCATGCTCGCGGTTTTCATGATTGTTGCGGGCATCGGCGCAGGTATTTTCATTGTTGCGGGCGTTCAAAACGCAAGCATACAGAAGCTCTTGAAGGAAGGAGAATTTACCGAGAAAGAGAAAAAGAGGAGTCGCGTGAAGGAAGCGGTGGGCTTTGCCTATTGGGGCATTCTGACGGCAATCTTCCTGACTTGGAGCTTCCTCGCAAATCATTGGCATCTCTCTTGGTTGGTCTATGCGATCGGCGGCGTTCTGTTTCCCATCGTGATGATGCTGTGTAATTTGATAACCGACAAGAATAAAAAGGACTGAAATCTGCCCTCACTCCATTTCGGAGCGGAGGATCAACACCCCCGAAATTTTCCGAGCACCTATGAAAAGCTCTGTTTTTCAAAGACGTAACGGAATCCTAAAGAAGAAAGACGGAAGGATTTCAAGCAAGCGCTCACCAACGTTCGCAAATACGCCGAAAGCCACATAAAACAGCGGGAGGGCTTGTAACCGAAAACGGTTACAAGCCCTCCCGACCACTGACAAACCGTATTGCCAAAATGACAGTTCGTTAAATAGTACTAATTTGTTAGCCACTTTTTCTTTGCAGAAAGAGGCGCAAATGAAAAAGAGGCTCGCAAGCTCGCCCAAATCGCTTCGCGAGTTTGGTTATCAAAAAGAAACGCCGATGCTAAGAATTTTATCTTTCAAAAGGAATTTGCGTAGCAAATTCGTATAGCGGCAAACCGATGTTCGCACCAAATAAAACGCCGCGTTTTTCGCACCGTTGCGACGGGCGACAAGAGTTACGCGCCCTTGACCGCGCGAGCTTTTGAAAAAGCTTGACCAAAACTTTCATCAAACTGACGAAACTCTACAGTTTTGTCTACAGTCTGTGGGAGTGTCGCTTTACATTGCGACACTCCCTTTCGTTTTATAAATTTGTTCGTGCGGTACGCTGATCGAGCAATAGCGCCCGCAAGCGGCTGGGTACTAACGACTTGTCGTTTTCCACCCCATCCGCTCCATGATGTTAGTTTGGTTGAACTGTTTTGGAAACAGATAAAATTTCATTCTCGGGGACGGTATCAAGAAATTTAATCTATACGAAGGTCGAGTTTGGAAAGTGGGCTTGCCCACCGGGCTTGTCCGCCCTTTTTGAAAGAAGGTTCAGGCTAATGCTTATTGGGATTCAAAAGAGAATCATTCTCGTCGTAAGAATTATCAATCGAAAAGCCTTCAGGTGCATGGATCCAATAAGACCGGAATATTTAGCAGACTGCGCATTAACACTCTGAAAAAAGGCAAATGACCAATCAAAATCAAAACAGGATAACTCCTTTCTTCGTTCCACTCGTTGACAATAAAGAGTGCCGAAAAACCTCAATGGTAAGAAGAGGTTCGGAAAGTTGTACAACTCCAAGGCGGTAAACAGCGCGGTCTTATTTCCCGCCGAAATCGAAATACGGGTTCATCTCGTGGGCGCGAATAGGATCATAGTAGAGCCGATACCCCTCCGCGATCGATCGCCATCTCCGCTCTCCTCCGTAGGTTTCAACGGTCTCTATGAGATTTCCGTTTTCATCATAGGCGTAATCGGTCACCATATTTCCGGAGCGCGCTCGGATCACGCGGTGTTGATCATCATAGACATACTCCGTAACCTGATCGGAATAGGGCCCATAATGGCTTTCCCGAATCCGATCTCCTCTTTCGTCATATTCCATCACAGAGCCGCCGGAGGTTCCCGAGGAATCCCTCCAAGAGGAGCCGAGCAGCTTCCCATCCGCGCTGTACGTCCAAACACAGATATGCTCGGAGCCGGTGGAAGAAGCATTCCTCTCGCAGATCAAATTTCCCATCCCGTCATATTTATAGGAAAACTCGGACTTACCGTATCTGTTCTCAATGGTTTTCAAGATCAGATTTCCAACGGCATCGTAAGCATAGGCTTCCGTGTAGGGCTCAGACGCCTCAACAATCTTTTTGGAAAGCCTTCCCATACCGTCATATTCCATTTGCTCAAGGAAATAGCTCTCGTTTCTCACCTTGTTCCACGATTTACGCAAGGTGGGGTTTCCGTTTTCATCGTAGATGATCTCCAGCACGTCGCCGTTGGGATGCTCCTGCCAAAGCAGGTTTCCGTTCTCATCGTAGCGATAGAGATAGACCTGCTCCTCCACGCGTCCCCTCAAATCGGTTCCCACAATTTTGATCACGTTTCCGCTTTCACCGTAGGTGTAGACCGTGCGGAACAAATTGCCATCCGTGGAAGCTTCCAGCTTCATCAGCACCCTGCCGTACGCATCATATTCGTACGAAACGGTGTCAGAAGCTCTTTGATTGGAAAAAAATTCAACCGAGGGGCGCCACGAAAAACCCTGCAGATAGTTGGGAACATCTCGATAGTCCGCAATCGACCGAAACAGCTCGTATGCCTCGGTCAGCTCGCCCCGCTCCAAGCAGCTCACCGCCGCCTCATAGCGGTTCAGATACCAATAGTCGGATTGGGACACCTGATCCCCCACAACCGTTTCCGCGGTACCGTCCTTCATCGGCAGCTCAACAAGAACACATCCGGAAAAGCAAGCGCACACCCCAAGGCAAGCCGCCAATCCGAGCAGCGCGGGTGTCTTTTTTCTCAGCTTGATCAATGCTCTCTCCTCCTATCTCAGCGAATCTCACCCGCATACGCCAGCTCCATCATTTTGGTGAGCGCCTTTGCCTCCTCCATTCCGCATCCTCCCAAGGGCTTGCCCGTGAGGAATTGCTCCACGGGGGCGGGAAGCGCCTCGCCAACCTCCACCTCCACCAAGGCGCCCTCGGTGGCTTTGGTGCATTTGAACACTCGTTTTCCCTCCAGGCGAACGTAGCCGTCCTCACCGTAAAGCTCCAAAACGCGGGGCGAATAGCGGGAAACAAAGCCGGTTTCATTGATGGCAATGGTACCGTTTTCGTAGCCCATGGTGGTCACGGCGTTATCCTCCACTCTGTCAACGTTTCTCTGCAGGGCGGCATTGTTGGAGCAGGCAATACCAAACACCGAGCCTGCAGACGCGGGCATTCCCAACAGCCAATGAATCAGATACATTCCGTGGGCGCCCAGATCGATCATGGCGCCTCCGCCGCATTGCTCTTGGGAGTAAAAATGGTTGGGCAGCCAGTCGTTCACGCTGCCCGAATGACAGTTGCGGAAGCGCAGATAGTTCAATTTCCCAAGCTCTCCGCTCTCCGCCACAGCCTTCACGGCAAGGCAGGGCGCATGGTATTTCTGCACCAGTGAAATGGTGAAGCCCACACCGTTCCGCTCCACCGCCTCTGCCACGCGATCACAGTCCGCCGAGGTGAGCGCCAGCACCTTTTCGGTGAAGATATGCTTGCCTGCGTTGGCGATACGAACCATATCCTCGGTGTGGCTTGACGTTGCCGAGCAAACGATCACGCCCTCGGCATCGCTCTCCAAAAGAGCCTCCGCCGTGGGGAAGCGGTGAATGGGAAACTTTTGCATAAACTGCTCCGCCAGCTTGTCATCCTGTTCGTAAAAGCCCAGCACCTCACCAAGCTCCATTGCTTTTTTTGTATAATCACTTGCGTGCACGTGCCACACGCCAAAAACTGCTACCTTCATGTAAAAAACATCCTTTCATAATTTTTGCGGTTAAAAAAATTATACCATGCATTTCGTGCTATGTCAAGAAAAAAAGCCCCGCCGTTGATTTTTACTGCAACGGCGGGCTTTTGTGAAGATTATTTGCCTATGGCATGGGAGATTCCCTTTTACACGATCTCGTTCTCAATGGGCTGCTCAAAGGAATTGTAAAGCACCTGCTCCTCGGGCGCCTTGGTGCAAAGGCTGACCACCACCGTGATCACCAGCGAGAACAGCATACAGATCACGCCAATGGTGGGCGAGGCTCCGATTCCCGACTTCAAGGCGGTTCCAAAGCTGCACGACCAACCGTTTTTATCGTAACCGAACACAAGGATCAGCGCCGCGGTCAACACCAAGGAGGAGATCACCGATGCCCATACCGCCGGACGGCTGACCCGTTTCCAAGCTACGCCCAGCACGAAGGGACCCATAAAGCAGCCTGCCAGCGTTCCCCAGCTGAGACCCATCAGATACGCGATGGCGGCAATATTGAATTTCTCGTTGAGAATGGCAAGGATCACCGAAACCGCAACGAACACCAGGCAAAGCACCCGCATCCAAAGATTGACCTTTTTATCGTCGGCATTTTTGTTGATGGCGCCCTTGTAGAGATCCACGGCAACCACCGAGGCGCTCGCCAGAGAAACCGAGGAAAGGGTGGACATACTGGCGGAGAGAATCAGCACCGCGATCACGCCCGTGAGTCCCACGGGAATCACCAGCTTGAGCATTTGCGGGATCACCTCGGAGTCGGGAGCGTTCACAATCGCCTCCTGCCCGAACAGCGGGGAAAGCGCGCCCGAAAAATACGCGATGAAGCCAATGATCAAGGCAAACGCCGTGCTGACCACAATGCCTTGGGTGATGGCTTTTTTATCACGAACGGCGTAATATTTATGCACCGTTTGAGGCAACGCCCACACACCCAGGGAGGTGAGCAGTACCAGCGAAAGGAAGGAAACGCTGCGGTCGTAGATCCAACGGGTGCTGCCCGAATCCTTCACGAACCAGGTTAATTGCGGATCGTTGGCGATCTCGGAGATATCCCAATTTACCTCGGGCGAGTTCATATAGCAGATCAGCATCAGCACCACTCCAACGATCATGATGATGCCCTGAATGAAATCCGAAAGCGCGGTGGCAAAGTAGCCTCCAAAGAAAAGATAGAGCGCCGTCAGCACCGCCAGACCGATCATCACCGCCCAGCCCGGGATCCCGAACACAATTTCGAACAGGCTGCTGAGACCGTTGTAGACCGATGCGGAATACGGAATGAGAAACAAAAAGATCACCAGCGCGGTTACCACCTTGAGGCGGGGGGAGCCGTAACGCTTTTCATAAAAATCGGGCATGGTTTTGGCTTGCAGACGTTGGGTCATGTTTTTGGTGCGCTTCGCCAGAACCAGCCACGCAAGCGCGGTTCCAATCACGGCGTTTCCAACCCCGATCCACACCGACGCCAAGCCAAAGGCTCTTCCGAACTGACCTGCGTAGCCAATGAAGATAACGGCGGAAAAATAGGTGGTTCCGTAGGCAAAGGCGGTCATCCAGCCGTTCAAGCCCTTCTTACCCGCCAACAAAAAATCATTCACGGAGCCCGAACGGTTTCGCGTGAGAAACGCGATCGCCACCATGCCGATTGCGTACAGAACCAGCACAAAATAATCCCAAAACATAAAAAGCCCTCCCTCGTAAAGCCACGGCACCGCAGCGTGTGCGCAAAAAAGCGGACGCCAAACGGTTTGGAGCCTTGAGCCCTGCGATCCTTGGAACGGAGAAGCTGCCCGCTTTCATGCATTTTCAGCCTACGAAAAAACAGAATAAGAATACAGATAGTATACAAAATCTTTTCTGATTTGTCAAGTGCTTTTCGCTATTCCACTTACAAAATCCGGCATTTTTCCTTTTGATCCCAAGGAAATGCACAAAAAAACGCCCGAAATCGAAAAAAACCAATTGACAGATGCCGAACGAAATGTTATACTGTCCTTCGACGTCCCCAACGAAACTGCGGGACGGCTCAAATTTGCTCGGAAGGTAAAAAACAGTATGCTGTTTCTCATTTGTCAAGACCTCCCGCGCGGGGCATCCTGCGCCGAAACGCTGCAAAGGAACGGGATTCCCGCCATTGTCGTTTCTCCCGAAGCCGCGGAGACCTTGAAAAAGCGGTGGGACTACGGCGGAATTTTTATCGAAAGCGCCGATGCGCCCCTATCCTCGGAGCATCCCGAGGAGCTTCTTCGGTTTTGCCTGGAGCATGGATACTCCACCCATGCGGAAACCTATGCCCTCCAGGCGGACGCCATCACCCTGCAGGTCATCTATCTGGGTTATCCCCTTCCCCTCACGCCAAGCGAAGCGCGCGTCCTCATCCATTTGTTCCGTCGAGCGCCCGCCGTGGCAAGCGCCGATGAAATCTCCTCGGTGTGCTTTCCGCGGCAGGGCATCACCCTCAGCCGCCTCACCAATCTTGCTTCCTCCATCAATCGGAAAGCAAAAGCAATTTCGGGGCTGTGCCTGATCCGCTCCGCACGGGGAAAGGGCTACCGACTGGCGGAGGGAATTCTGCGCGCCATCTCGGGCGAGCCCTCGTTGGAGCCTCCTTTTTCCGAGGAGGAAATGACGGTCACGTCCAACCAACTGCGGTTTTACGCGGAGAAAGCGCCCTTTTGATCTTTTCGGGCTTGAAGGCTCGACCCAATCGCTTTGAGAATCGGATGAACAAGAAACCCGCCTGTTGAGAATTTTATCTTTCAAATGGATTTTGCGAGGTCAATTCGGATCGCCGCAAGCCGCGGTCCTTCATCAAGCCGACATCACTCCATAGGTTTGTTCGAGCTCTGCGCGTTCCGCCTCAATCGGACGCGTCGAATATGCGAAAAAAGAGCGGACGATTGCAAAGTCGCCCACTCTTTTTTTCTTTTCTCCTTGCTTCTATCCCTTGGAGCCGAGGTCATCCCTCGATCTGTCTGCCGAGGAAGCCCGCCGCGGTGAGAATCAGCTTGGTTTCCACCTCGCCGCCGGGAAGCTCCTTGTGAGGCTCGTCGGGGTGGTCGGTCACCGATGCCACGCAGCCAACAATGTCCCCCTCGCTTAAAATCGGCATGGCGCAGCTCACGCAATAAGCGCCGCCATCCGCCAGCACGTGGATGGGAGCCTCCCCGTCCTTGTGAAAAAACAGATTACGGGATTCCATCAGCCGCTCCATTTCGGGAGACAGCGCCTTATCGGCATAATCCTTTTTGGGAACGCCCGAGCAAGCGATCACCGCGTCACGGTCGCAGATCACAACGGCAAGGGAGCAAACCCGATGCAGGGTGTCGGCATACTGCGCCGCGAAGGAGGAAAGCTCCCCAATCGGGGAATACTTTTTAAAAATCACCTCGCCCTCGCGATCGGTGTAAATCTCCAGAGGGTCGCCGCCACTGATAACATTGACACGAAAAACCTTGTCGCGCTGATTACGAGCGCGTTGGGCTGCCACCATTGAGAAGTCCTCGGTGGCTCTTTCGATATTTTCCGTGTCCGAATTAAAA
>SVSC01000098.1 GCA_015064525.1 Oscillospiraceae bacterium | reverse complement strand
GCTTATTTGGTCTGAGTGACAAGACTTGAACTTGCGGCCTCTACCACCCCAAGGTAGCGCGCTACCAGCTGCGCCACACCCAGATCATCGCATCTCTGCGACTTTGATATTATACCATATTCTTTTCGGTTTGTCAATAGTTTTTTTGAAAAAATAAGAAAAAATAAGAAATAAAAAATGTAACGTGATTCTGAACAAAATACCTCGGAGCGTTTGCCAATTAGCCGGCGTTTGGTGAACTGAAAAAAACGATCCCGAGTGAGAAAAAGCTTATCCCAAAGCATATCCCGAGAGAAAAAGGCTATCCAGCGAGGGAAAAAGTCTACCCCGAGAGAAAAAGGCTATCCAGCGAGGGAAAAAGTCTACCCCGAGAGAAAAAGCCTATCCAGCGAGGGAAAACGTCTACCCCGAGAGAAAAAGCCTATCCAGCGAGAGAAAAAGCCTATCCAGCGAGGGAAAAAGTCTACCCCGAGAAAAAAAGCCTATTACAAGCGGGAAAAAGTCTATCCCGAGAAAAAAAGCCTATTACAAGCGGGAAAAAGTCTATCCCGCGAGGGAAAAAGTCTATCCCGTATGAGAAAAAGCCTACCCCAAGCGAGAGATAGGCTTTTTCGGTCTATTGGGTACTCCGCAAATTTCTGCAAAGTCCTCGCCCTGAGTTCCTCTTAATCGGTGCCGATTCGGACATAGACATCGCCCGTGGTTGTGGTGATGCGGCAGGTACCGCTTCCCGGGATTGAGGTGGGCACGCGAATATCTCCCGTGGAGCTGTTGACGGTAAAGATCTTATCGGTCAGCAGGGAACCGCTCACGTCTCCCGTGGAGACGAGGACAGAGATCTGCGGCGCGTCGCATTGGGTGAATTGCACGTCGCCCGTATTACGCTCCACGGTTAGCTCTTGCGAGGCAATCACGTTCTTCATGAAAAGATCTCCCGTGGTGCCTTTGGAGGTGAGTGAGGCGCAGGTGAGGGCGGTGATATGGGTTTTTCCTGTGCTAACCTGCAGAGCGGCTGTGTTGCAGATGACCGAATCCAGCTTGATATGCCCGGTGTCGGTAGTAACGGTGAGGGTAGAGGTGGTAACATCGCTCACGGTAACGTCACCCGTGGTTGCCGCAAGCCGAAGGGCGTCTGTAGAAGAGGCATTGCAAAGGATATCACCCGTAGTGGTCACCAGCTCTGTTTGACGGAAGGTGAAGTTCCTGGGGATCGAAACGTCGCCCGTGCTGATCCGAACCGTGAGGGCATCGTATTGCGCGAGGGGAAGGTAGACGTTGATGAAGGGGTCCTCCATGGAAAAATCAATTGTGATACGTTGAATCCACGTCCGTTGATCCTCGGTTGCAACCGTGAGAACTCCGTTAATCACCGACACGGGATGGGAGATCCCTTCCTGATGGCAGACGGTTACGCGGCAGGTACCGTCCTCGGAGGGGAGAATACGGATATCCGAGGTGTTGGCGTTGATGGAAATACTATGAAAGTCCTCGGTAACGGATACGGTTGCGGTTTCATAGCGGACGGTACTGAGCCGGCTGAAATCAAACCCGCAGGCTGCAAGGGCATATCCGGTGACTGCAATTCCGACAACAATCAGGACGGTGGCAAAAATGATCCAAAATTTTTTCATACGGCAATCTCCTTTCTGCGGAAGGGAAGAATAAACAGCAAAAACAGCTTTTGGGTGAGGCGGAGAACGCCTTTGGTGAGCGCCAAGCAGCCCATGACCGTTAAGATACCAATGCCCAAGCAGACCATACCGCAGCCCAATAGAGCAATGCCCGTGAGGTGCTGGCAGAAGCAAAGGAGGAGGCCTCCCGCAATGCCGCCGATGCCGCCGACAATACAGCCGATGCTGACTGCGTAAAGGGAAAGCATCACCGCCCAGATTGAAACCGCCAGGGATAGGATCACCGCGAAGAATGCCACCAGAAGCGAGATCCATAGGGGGGAGCCCAGGATCAGCAACGTGATCATCCAACCGCCCGAATGCTTTTGCTTGGGCTTGCTTCGCTTGCCTTTTTCGTCGTTTCCCTCTCGAAGGATCCGCGCGGCGAGCCGATCGGGAGCGCCAAGCCGTGAAACTGCGGATTTTTCCGACCAACCGTCCTCAATGCGGTCGTCAATCAGCTCGCCGTAAAAGCGCAATTGTTCCTCACGCTCTCTGCGAGGCAGGGAAGAAAGCTCTTCCCGCAGCTGTGATAGGAACTCTTTTTTGGTCATTCTAATCATCTCCTTTTGGTAACGAATTTGTGGATCGCGAGGATCTCGTGCCAATCGCTGTTGAAATCCTCTATTTTCTGTATGCCCGCGTTGGTAATGCGGTAGTATTTTCGGAGCCTACCGTCATGCTCTGCGGAGCGAACGGTAAGCATTCCCGCAGCCTCCAAGCGCTTTAAAATGGTGTAGAGGGTGGATTCGGTCATTTCCACGTAGGGCTTCATATCCTTTAGGATCTGATAGCCGTAGGATTCCTCTTTTTTGATGGCGGCAAGAACGCAGACGTCCAAAAGCCCCCGTTTTAATTGACTTTCCATAGAATACCTCCTGTCACATAATACATCATAACACGAAGTATTGCGTTTGTCAATAACTTTTAGAAAAAATTTAGAAAAAATAAAAAGCCGAGGGGAGAAAATTCTCCGCCTCGGCAGGAATGTGGATTTAGTCGGTGTAAGGGGTCAGGATCATTTCCAAGGCGCTTTGCAGTATGCCTACGTTTTGCGCCCACCACACAGTGGGGGAGAGCTTGTTGGTGATGATCTGGCGGTAGAAGTTGAAAAGCGTAAGGTCTGTGGCGTAAACCGTGTCCATGTTGATATAGATGCTGTTGTAGATCAAGTTGAGGATTTCCTCACGCTGGGAAGTGTTTTCTTGATTGTTTCCAAGAAGCTGCTCACGGTGGGGGGATATCACCAGCTTGTTGCTATCGTAGGCAAGGGAGGTGAGCGCCAAAGCGGAGGCATCTGCCGAATCGACGGACAGGGGGATGCTCCACAGCTGACTGAAGTTGCTTTGCGTGCGGTATTCCGTCTGCTCCAGATCGTATTTGGGCAGAGGGAGAATTCCAAATGCGGCGCCTGCCTTGTTCAGCTCCACGGCGTTGCCCAATCTGTGATTCAAAAACAGTGCGTTGCCGTTTGTGAATTGATCTGTCAGATCGCTGGTGCTTGAAAGAGAAAACGATGCGGCGGAGTTGAAAAGCTCCAACAATTCAGCATGGAAATCCAGAAATTTTGCGTTGGGCTCAATGAGGGAGGCATCGTTGGAGATCAGCGAAAGCCCTGCAGCGGTGAAGAAATCCATCCGCGTGGCGGTGTTGAGCAAAAGACCGAAGCGGTCGCCGATGTCAACGGTGCCATTGCTGTTGCTGTCAGTATAAATATTCGCTGCCAGCTCGTTCATTTTTTCAAGCGTCCATTCTCCGTTCAGAACGGTTTCATAGAGATTTTCCAATTGATAGATATCAGCAAGCTCCGGGTTGAAGAAGATTACGGAGGCTTGATCCATGTAGTCCCTGGAGATATCACCGGTTACCGAGAACAAGCGACTGTTCACAGTGAGATTTTGCACAAGGGATTGGCTCCAGTAGTCGGCGTCCGACACAAAATATTCATTCTCACAGAGGTTGCGGAAATAACTCCCGATGGTCAGCGACTGCGTAACATTGGAGTAGCACGAGATGAGATCCCAAGAGGTCATTCCCACTTCTATATTGTTTTTTATTTGCTGAATCGTTTCGTTGTAGTTGCCGGAAGTGCCTCCCAGATAGTCCACTACAATGATCGTGTTTAAACGCTCCTCGGTGCTTATGGTTCGCTCCCAAATGGCCCTGGAGATCGCATCCGTGGGGGCATCGACGTAGATGTCTTGGGTGGGGCCACAGGCGCAGATTCGGATCTCGCGGCTCTTCAGATCCATTTGAAAGACAGGAAGCTTTCCACCGGAATGCCCGCACACGGTACAAGCACCGTTTTCATCTACGGTATGTGCCTCGGGGATAGTGGTGGCTTGGCTGCAGTTGGCGCAGACCTGCCAATGGTTCTCGGTGTCATATTCATAGGTTTCATCAAAGCTGTGGTCGGAGCTTTTTCCATACACCCACTTCATTTCATTGCACGTGGAGCAAACGTGAAAATAGATCCGCTGATCGCAGGGGAGCAGCTCGTTGCCGCGGAAATCCATTCGCTCGCCATAGGTGTGAACGTGGGCTTCTCCCGCGGGCAGATCGGCAACAAACGCCTGACCGTTGGTCATGGTGATCACCAGCTGTCCCTTTTCATTGAATTCCACCTTCTCAATGGTGGCGCCGTTGGAGGTAGCCGATGCCTTTACGCCCAGCGACTTCCAGGTTTTGCCCTCGTCGTAGGAGACCTCCCACTCGTTGGTTTGCGGGCTGATCTGCAGCTGAGGTGTAATGCCGTTGGCGCCGTCCTTACCGTTGGAGGCGGTTGCCTTGTGCGCCGATTTGGTTCCGTTCAGCACCCAGTAGCCATCGTTGCTGATTTCCACGGTGGGGCTGGTTCCGTCCTGACCCACGGCGCGGTACTGAGAAACGGTGCCGTTGATCACCCAGAAGCCGTCCGCGTTGATGGTAATGGTGGGGGTAATGCCATCCTTTCCGTCCTTGCCGTTTTCACCCACCGCCTTGTAGGCGGTTTTGGTGCCGTTGATCACCCAATAGCCGTCATCGCTGATGGCAATGGTAGAGGAGGGACCAACGTCGCCTTGGAGATTTTTAACCGTAGTGTCCACCAAGAGCCCGGAGGGGGTGTTCAGGCAGGAGGTGAACGCGCAGGTCAGCATGGCGGCGCAAAGGATCAGAGACAGCGCTTTTTTCAAAATAGACATGACTGATTTTCCTTTCACTGTTTTTATTAAGGGAATGTATTCATTTTACCACAAAATGAAATTTTTGTCAATCCCCTGCGCAATCAAGTGTCGGACAATTCCCCAATATAAAGGCTTGAAAATGAACGTTGAAGTGATTTCTCGCAACGCCATTTTCAAGAAATTTGATTCGCTGTTCGCAGGAGTTCCCGTTCACCGATCTGCCAACATTGTATCTGTCAGCAATGCCGTTCCCAAGTGAGGTTTTGTCAGCGCTCTTCGGTTGATAAAAATTTGATGTCGGCAAAAATCGGCAGGTGGTCGGTCAATACGTTGGAGCGATTGTGCGTAGGTCGGTGCAAAAGCACGTCAAAGCTTCCTTTCCTGCCAACAATATGATCGATCAAGCACCCTCTGTGTACCAAGCCCGGAGAATGCGAGCCGTTGGCTTCCGCGATTTGCTCGGCGGTCACGCCGTTCGTAGCCGAGAGGAATTGCTCAAAGTATTTTCCATCAAAGCGATGACTGTTAAAATCTCCCGTGCTGAAAACCCGCGCGTTGGGGTAGGAAGCCTCCAGCTCCAAAACCGTTGCGGCAAGATCCTCGGCGTCTATCTGCTGTTTGGGCGGCACGGATGCCTTTTCTTCCTTTTCCCAGTGCCAGTGATTGGAAAGCAACGCCGTTTGCGAGGTGGGGTCCGAAAGAGAAGCGAACACCGCGCTTGAAACACCGCAAGGATATTGCGTTGGAAATTTCTCCGCATGATCCGCCAACGCATACCGCGCGGGAACAAAGCATTGATGGATCACACGGTATTTATCACTGCGATAGATGATGGGACAATCGTTTGTCCGATCCAAATGATCTGTCAGAATCATAGAATACGACACGCCGTAGTACTGTTTCAAAATTTTGAAATAGCAGAGCAGGGGCTTGTGAAAATTCACGTCCATTTCCTGCACGCCCACAAGATCGGGGGTATAGTCTGCCAACAGCTTGGCAAGGATCTCCGCCCGCTCCACGGAAAGCGGATACCGATCAAGATCCCGTTTTAGGCGGTAGCATTCACCAAGTACGTTTGCGCTCATGATACGAATATCCGCGCCCTGTGTAAGCGGTAAACGCTCCGGCGCAAGATCATGCTTAACTCCAAGGGCCTCGGAAAGAGAGCCGTTGGCAAGGACGCGGACAAAGGCTTCCACGCCCAGGCGCGCGCTATGCGGACCTCCGCAGGCAAGCTGCAAGCTTTTGGAATCGGAATACAATGCAAAGGTCATCAGGCGCTTATCATCCTCTTGCGAATAACAGACGTGGGAAAGAGGACGGTTGGTGCATCCGATCAAAATTTCAAAGGCAGCCGAAAGGGGCTCTCCTTCTGCCCGAACAGGAGGTCTGATTCCCGTTATTCGCTCGATAGCCGTCTGCAGCGTGCGAGCGGAAGACTCATATCCGAGGGGCTCCTCCGCATATACGATGGCACAACGCTCCATCCAATGGTGGGGAAGCTTCCGTTCGTCCTGCTTATTTTCCATAGGAATCCTCGCTTTCCAAGTAATCATGATTATGCGAGCTTCTCTTTTTGATGTCCCTTCAATGGAATCATCACTCCGGAGAGCAATAGCATTTGCAAAACGTCGCTGATTACAATAGATGTGTATGTGGCTATGCTGTTGTCAAGCCGTAAGGCAAAACTCACGATCTGGATCGCAACAATGATGATGCCGAGTATAACCGACCGGGCTTTATATCCGTATTGCTTCATAAGGGCATACAAAAGGAATACCATTAGTATGCCGAAGCAAACCTCAATCGCATAGGATATATATGATTTGGCATAAGCATAATTTCTCATTAGCACCATTGCCTCGGTGCCGATCTTTGCGTCAAGGCTTGAGATAAATGGAAATATGGCGTCATTCAAGAAGCCGTATATGATATGGGTATAAATATACCCGATCATCCATGCGATAACCCTTCTTGCTTTCCCTTCGATATGAAAGAGTGCGGTAGCGATGGACAGCCCAAGAAATGCACTGATATAATAATCGAAATATTTGTTAGCGTAAGAGAAGAAAGCTGTAATCTGACCGAGAGGAAGATCGTGCCGCATATCCCCCGTCGAGAAGGAAAAATAATAGATTTGAGAAAGAGCCTTCAAAATGCTGAGTCCGAGAACGAATGAAAAAGATATGAGCAGGCATTTATAAATTTTTCCGTTTTGCTCCTCCTCGTTCCTTGATACCTTTTCAATCCATGAGATAATTAGATAGATGATACTGAGAGAAACGATACTCTCAAGGCAAATCAAAAGAACCGCAAAAAACATCGACCAGCCGTCGTCAATCAGCGCATAGATTGCGGGAAGCGTATAGATTCCCACAATGATCCACGCTATTTTTCCAATGGTTCTGAAAACGGCAGCATAGTACTCTCTGTTATTTTTGTCAATAATGGAATAATTGAAGTTGATGCCGTTCTTTTTGAACTCATAGGAAATAAACACAAAGCCGATCAGTTCAAGATATAGCAAAAGAAGGTTCGATGGAAACATACTTGAATGGGTAAGCTCAACCAATATTGACCCCGCAAAGCCTGCTACGCTACAAAAGAGAAATGTTTTTGCAGCTTTGTTATAGTAGGCATATTTTTCTGCGCAATATCGTTCGTCCTTTACTTCGGAGTGCCCACGGAGAAGCTCGCCGTAGAGCAAAATTATCACACCCGAAAGAATGACTGTTGCTTCTGCCAAGAAGGAAAAGATATCCCAAAAAACAAATTCTTGATAATTCAAGATCTTGCATATGGTAAATATCGCTGTAAGTATTATCGCGAACAAAATTCCTTTTCTGAATATCCTGCCGCTCTGACTTTCAATTCGTTCATCAAAAAACATACTCATTCCCTCCAAAATAATTCATCAAGTGTCTTATCGAGTGCTTTACAGATTTTTATACACAACGATATCGTAGGGTTGTAGTCATCATTTTCAATCATGTTGATCGTCTGCCGTGACACACCAATATTCTTCGCAAGCTCGGTTTGTGATAGGTTTTTGTCAAGACGAGCTTGTTTCATCCTTTCGTTCATTCCGTACTCCTATCAAATATATTAGACAATATGTATTATACCACAAAGAACAGAGATTGTCAACTATATTTGACAAAAAGTTTGTTTTTTTAAAAGATGCCCCCAAATTGCATCCTTGTAAAATGAAAAGCACGGATGATCGGGGAGAGTATGGATCCTTCATGAACAGAAAACAAAAAGCGTTTGAACACAAAAATCGCCTCTCTTGCTGAACTTAAGCGTTCTAACAAGAGAGGCGATCTCTTATATTGAATTCGTTGTGAGAATACTGCCAATGGTATCAAAACGGTATCAAAAATCCGTTTGAAGCGCTGAAAGCCCTTGATATATAAGGCTTTTTCAACTTGCTTTTGTTCATGCATTTCTTCTCCATTCCATTCAGGGCAAACATTTTTATTCTCATGGATATCATGATTTTTCATATCATAATCCCCAAAAATATCTCACTTGTTTTTATAATCTACTTTTGCCTCGGCTTTTCAAAGAAAAAAGCATAGAAAAAAGACCTCGATTCATCATTGCGATGAAGCAAGGTCTTTTCTTTTTATTGTTATTGTAGTGCAAAAACGCTCAAACGATAAACGAATTTACCTTTTTTGCGATAATTTGTTTTTGCGGTGACACGTTTATCATTCCCACTCAATGGTTCCCGTGGGCTTCGGCGTGATATCGTACAGCACGCGGTTGATGCCGGGGACCTCGGTAACGATGCGGTGGGTGATTTTA
>SVSC01000097.1 GCA_015064525.1 Oscillospiraceae bacterium | reverse complement strand
GCCATACCTACACCGAGGAGGTGGCAATCGACGAGGAGGCGCACAAGTGGGACGAGGGTGTGGTTACCACCGCGCCCACCTGCTCGACCGAGGGCGTTAAGACCTACACCTGTGCGCATAATCACGCGCATCAGCGCACCGAGCAGATCGCTATTGACCTGCGCGCGCATACCGACGCTGACGAGAATGACGTTTGCGACGGCTGCGGGGCAAAGCTTCCGAGAGAGGGGCTTTCCGCAGGTGCTGTCGCGGGCATTGTCAGCGGTTCTGTTGCGGCTCTCGGTGGCGGCGGATTTGCTCTTTGGTGGTTCGTGTTCAGAAAGAAGAAGCTTATCTGATTTTACAAGCACAACCAAAAGCCATCCCATTGGATTTTCCCAATGGGATGGCTTAGACTGTAGACAAAACAAACGAGTTTCATCAGTTTGATGAAAGTTTTCGTCCAGCTTTTTCAAAAGGTGGTACGGATCCAACGCCGTGGGGAGTTGGTCGCCCTCCGCAGAGGGCGAAATCCACTCCTAAACGGCGTTTTCTTTGTTACAAACTCGCGAAGCGATTTGGGCGAGCTTGCGAGCCTGTTTCATTTTGCGCCTGCGGCATCAAAAGAATGCGGATAACGGTTGTATTATATCGTCGTTTGATCGGTTTGTCAAGCGTTTTTATGAAAGATACAGAACAATTACACTTCCGAGTGATCGAATGAACCAAAAAATCTCCCTTTGGGGCTGCGTGCCTCAAAGGGAGATTTTTTTAGAAAGGTGTGGGATCAGATCCCATCAATCAGAGCGCAGAGCTTTTGAAGCTCATGGTCGGGATCTCTCCACCAATCCATGCTCCAAAGGCGCTTGATCCGCCAGCCTCTGGATTCCAGATATTTCTGACGGTGGTAGTCGCGTTCACGGGCGGAGCGGGAAATGCTGTAAAGCTTTCCGTCGCACTCGATTCCCAGAACGTACTTGCCCTCGCGGCGAACGGCAATGTCGATGCGGTAGCCGCCGATACCCACCTGGGTGTCGATCTCGTAGCCCCTCGACCGCAGGGATTCGGCAACGGTTTGCGCGAACTCGGTTTCCACAGCGGCGGGGGTGATCCCAAAGGTCTCGCCAAAGGAGCGTAGGATCCGCTCGGCATCCTCCTTGTCACCGTTGCTGATGGCAAAGGCGTACTCCAGATATTTCTTCAGGATCAGCGGGCCCTCGTTCTTGGCATCATCCAGAGAAAGCTCCGAGGGGCGGAAGGAGGTGACGATGTGGATCTTCTTTCGCGCACGGCTGATGGCAACGTTCAGGCGGTTTTCTCCACCCTTTTGGTTGAGCCAACCGAAGTTGTGCATCAGTCTGCCGTTGGCGTTCTTGGCGTAGCCGATGGAGAACATGATCACGTCACGCTCGTCGCCCTGCACGCTTTCAATGTTTTTCACAAACAGACCCGTATCCTCGCCGTTATCCTTTCGCGCCATTTCTGCGCGGATCTGACTGCCGAAAGCGGGATCGGCAAGAGATTCCTCATCGATCACGTCGTAGATCATATCGCGCTGGGATGCGTTGAATGCGATCACGCCGATGGTTTCGTTGTGCTTTCTGGTTTGGAAGAACTCCTTAATGAGCGCAACGATCTGCTCCGCCTCGCGGCGGTTTGCGCGGTTGGTCCATACCGCGTTATCCACCAGATGCACCTCAATGGGAGGCTTTTCGGGGGTATCGGTGTTGGGCGCAACAAAGAGCCGACCCTTGTAGAAGGCATAGTTGGAGAAGTCGATCAGCTCCTCATACTTGGAGCGATAGTGGGTGTTCAGCAGAATATCGGGGTAGCGGAAGCGCGCCAGATCCAAAAGGCTTTCCTCCTCCAGGGCGGCGGAGATCTCCGCGTCCTCGTCCAGCAGATCCTCGTTCAGCTCGATTCGGCCCTCGCCAAGGCTGGCAGGGCGGAGCTGCTTGTGGTCACCCGCGATCACAACCTTCTTTGCGCGGATGATGGAGGGAATCCCCTTTTCCACGTAGAGCTGAGAAGCCTCGTCGAAGATCAGAAGATCAAAGAGATCGTTCTGCTGGGGCAGGATCTCGGAAACCGAATCGGGGGTCATGAGCCAGATGCGGATGCCCTTGAACAGCTCAAAGTCGAACTTCTTCACAAACTTGGAAATGCTCGACCGCCTACGGCTTTCCACCGCGCGGTAGATATCGCCGCGACGCTTGGAGGCGGTGATATACTTCAGATTGTCGGCAAGCACGCCCGCAATGCGTTGGCGGGTGATTTCCTGCTTTTCCTTGATAGAACGCTCAATGGCGTCGATGATCTTGTCAAAGGATGCCACCTGAGGCAGCAGCGTGCGGTTTTCGGTTTCAAAGCTCTGAATATGCTCAAAGAGAATGGTGTTGTAAAGCTCGTCGTTCCATTCGGAAACGGTGCCGCCGCAGATCTTGTGAATCTTGCGAAGCGCGGCGAGATAGATATTTTCGTTGGCGCTCAGGCTTGTAACGGTGGGCTTGAGGTTGGCGTAGCCAAAGGTGAATTCCTTTAAGCTCTGCTTCACAGCCTCGGGCTGCTCCATAATCAGGCGAACCACGTAGGAGCCTGTTTTGGTGAAATATTCCTTGGTGTTCTGTTGGATCTCCTTTTCCAGCCTCCGTCTGCCGGTCTGACGCTTCAGGAAGGAAAGGCTCTTCCATTCATCCACCTTCAGAATCAGCTCGTCGATGGCATCGGAGAAGAGGATCAGATCGTAGTTGGAGAGATCGTCGCGCATCTTCAGGAACCAGGGATAGCGCTCGATGGTGAGCTGATAGTGGTCGAGGCTGTCGGTCAGGTGACCGTTGGAGAACTTCTTGTGGATGGCGGACACCTCATCGTAGTCCAGCGCCAGAAGCTCCTCGGAGATCATGCCGCGGATGGTTTTGTAGGTTTTAATCTGCTCGTGGTTCCCAAGATTGATTCTGCGGTTCTCCAGATAGAGACGGTAGGGCTCCACGCCGAACCTGCCCGGGGTAAAGAGCTTGTCCGCAATGGTTTCCAGGGTGGCAACGTTCATATCCACGTCGGCGGAAATGGCGGAAAGATCGGGCGTGGTGAGGGGGGCGTTGGCATCGGTGCTGAACAGGAGCCGCTCAATCTGTCCGTAGAACAGGTTTTTGTTGGTGGCATCGTCCAGCATCATGGCATAGCGGGAAAGGTTTCCGAGACGGGAATATACCACGTCCAGAGCCGTTTTTTTCTCGGATACCATCAGAACGGTTTTGCCCCGATCCACGAACTGTGTGATCAGGCTGGTGATGGTTTGGGATTTGCCGGTGCCGGGAGGGCCCTCCACCACAAGCTCGTCCTGAGCCTCCACCGAATGCAGCACCGCCTCCTGGGCGCTGTTGAGGGCGTTGATATAAACCAGCGAATCCTCGCGGATCGAGATGGGGCGGTCGGGATGGTTCAGCTCCTCGGCGCTGGTGTCGTCGGAATAGAAATCAATAGATCCGTAGTCGCTTACCAGGTCGGTAACCAGCTTGTTCACCAGTCCTTTTTCGATCAGCTCGTCGAAGTCTCGCTGAATCGAGCTGGAGTAGGCTGGAAATTTACCGATCACAATGTTCTGCACCATTTTCAGGGTGCCACGGGTGTACTTGGGGAAGGACTCTCCAACGTACTCGGTGAATTTTTTCAGATGGTCGGCGCCCGTGGGATCAATGCGGATATCGTTGGCGGCGTAGAAATCCACCACGGTTTGCAGGAAGGTATCGGGAGAGGCCTCCTCCAGCGTGCAATCGGGAAGGGGCGTGGTGATGGAATTGAATTTATCGTGGGCTAAGATCAGCGTGCTGTTGAAAATGATATCGCGGGTGGGATCGGCGCTCACGGTGATGCTGGCGGTGCTTCTGTCCAGCGTAACGGGGAAGAGACAGAGAGGCGCGCGGATGCCGAACTCGCCGTTCACCAGATTGCCCTGCACAAAGGGGTAGCCGATATAGAGATCGTTCTGACCTCTGTCGCGCAGATCCTTGGTTGCCTCACGGATCAGATTTACCAGATTGCGGTAGCGCTCCTTGGCGGGGTCGTTCCGTTTCAGATCCTGATCGGTAACGTCGGCAACGGTGATGGGGCCCGACGCGTTGAACAGAATATCCAGGGGATTGAAGCGCTCGGTGGGGTCAAAGAGATCCACCGCATACTTTGCCGAAAGACGGGGCATAAAGAGCATACGGTTATTTCTGGTGATATTGATGAGCTTTTTGGAAAGCTCGCGGAGGGTTGCCACCGTTGTGTCGTTGAGAGAGGTGGCGGTGTCGTTTCCGTTCAATACCTTTAAAAACTGCTCGGCGTAATGCTCCACAAAGGCGGGGCCAACGCCGGGGATACTGTAAAAATCGGTTTTTTTCTGAGGCATCAAACGAATCATTTCGTCGATGGAGTCGTCTCCGCACACCACGGGAGTACGCCCTGTCAGCTCCTTTTCCTGCTCCTTCAGCCGACGGCGAAGGTCGAAAAGCGCTTCTCTCAAAAGCTCGGGAGATTGATTGTTCTGTTCCATGAAGCTCCTTCTTTCTTTGGATGGGTTCCGTTCAAATGTGTATTCACAATAAGTATAACACAATTTGGAAATCTCGTCAAGCGGTTTTCCAAACTTCCCCCGAAAACTTTCAACGGTTTTCGACCTTTTCGGGCTTTCAAGAGGGAGTTTTGCGGTTCGATGTGACGAAAATTGTTGGGATTTGTGATTTTGCATAAAAAAAGAAGGCAAAATTCTCACGATTTTTTTTTGAGAAAGTATTGAAAAAAATGAAAAAGTATTATATAATATAAGCATCAGTGGTGCGGAATGGTGCAAAATGGTGCTTTGTGGAGCGAGGATGCATCAAAAGCCACACCAAGTGGAGGAAACAGAAAGGAGGAGCGCAATGTTTGGCGGTGAGTTTCGGCATGGAATCGACGCGAAAAAGAGAATATTCATCCCTGCCAAAATGCGAGATGATCTGGGTGAAACCTTTGTGGTTGCCAAGGATATTCGCGAGCGTTGCCTCAAGCTTTATTCCTTGGAGGGATGGGACGAATATCTGAAGCCCATCCGAGAAAAGGCGCGTCGGCTCAAGGAGCCCGTGATGCGTTTCCTCAACTCCACCATGGCGCGTGTGTCTCCCGATTCTCAGGGGCGCATCACGTTGCCCAAGGAGCTGGTTGAATATGCCGATATCCGAGAGGCAGCCGTTGTGGTTGGCTGCGGCGATTACGCCGAGATCTGGTCGGAGGAGGCATACGAAAAGCTGAAGGCTGATCTGGACGTTTCCAAGCTTCTTGCGGAGCTTGAAGAATTAGGACTGTAAAACAAGATTGCGGAGGAGTCGGTTGAGTATGGAAGAAACGGTACAATTCTCTCATAAGTCCGTGCTGCTGGATGAGTGCATGGACGGGCTCAATATCCGTCCGCAGGGAATCTACGTAGATGGGACCGCGGGAGGCGCAGGCCACAGCAGAGAGATCGCGTCCCGATTGACCGAGGGCGGCAAGCTGATCGCCTTGGATCAGGATGAAACGGCGGTGCAAACGGCAACCGAGCGATTGAGCGTGTTCGGTGACCGCGCCGTGGTTGTGCGAAGCAATTTCCGAGAGGTTGGAAGCGTTTGTGAAATGCTTGGCATCGAACAGATTGACGGGATGCTTTTGGATCTTGGAGTATCGTCCTATCAGTTGGACACGGCGGAAAGGGGATTTTCCTATCAGGCGGACGCGCCGCTGGATATGAGAATGGACTTGAGAAATCCGTTGTCCGCTTATCATGTTGTTAATGAGTATTCGGAGGATCGAATCAAGCGAATTTTGTTCGAATACGGGGAAGAGCGGTTTTCAGGCCGCATTGCATCCGCCATTCTGAGAGCGCGGGAACAGGCACCGATCAAAACCACAGGGGAACTGGTTCGGATCGTGAAAAGTGCCATTCCGTCCTCGGCGAGGGATGGCGGGCATCACCCCGCAAAGCGAACCTTCCAAGCCCTCCGAATTGAAGTGAATGCCGAATTGGACGTAATCGAGCCCGCTATCCGCGCGGCTGTGAGTATGCTGCGTCCGGGCGGCAGAGTTGCGATCATCACCTTCCATTCCTTAGAGGATCGGATCGTGAAGCAAACCTTTGCGGATCTGGCATCGGGCTGCACCTGCCCCAAGGATTTTCCTGTTTGCGTGTGCGGAAAGCGCCCGCAGGTGAAGGTGATCACCAGAAAGCCGATCTTGCCCTCCAAGGAGGAATTGGAGGAAAATCCCCGCTCCCGCAGCGCCAAGCTGAGGGTGGCGGAGAAGTTGCAATAAGAGATAGGAAGTAGAACCAAACGAAACGAAGAAGGGAAGGGAAGGCATGGAGCAATTGAGTCAAAGGAATCCCGCGCGGGGTGTTTCGCCTGAGGCGTGTGTTACTGCGCTTTCCCGCCAATTTGCCTCCAGAGGGCTTGCCAAGCATGCTCTTGAGGAGGCGAAGCGGCAGATCGCAGCCGAGGAGAAAACAAGGGAGCTTGCCCCTTGTGCTTATCGGCTGTCTTTGCTTTCCGAGGGGGCGGTTGCGGGCGTTTATAAACGGGGAAAGGATACCATGTCGGCAGAGGATCTTGTTCGATATGCCGAGGAATCCCGCCGTATGCTTCCCGTTTCCGAGGAGCCTGAAACGGAGATGGTGATTCACCGTCTTCCCGAGAAGACGGAGGAAACCGCTGTAACAACCGTTGCGTCCAAGGGCTTGCGCCAAGCCTCTGCCGATCTGATCAAAAAAGGACGGGAGATGTATCGGGTGTGGTTTGACGCCACGCCCAACACCGTGAAAAGCGAAAAGCGATTCCCGCTGTCGGCGTTTGCGGCGGTGTGCGCGGTGGCTGTTTCCCTGATGCTGATCGTATCGGGGGCTTTGATGGTTTCCTCTGAGAAAACGCAGATCAGTCGCCTCAACGGTGAAATTGCGGAGCTTTCCGCAGAGGTTGCCGATCTGGAGGAGGATCTGAAAAACACCTCCGATCTGATGGAGATCCGCCGCATTGCCATGGAGGAATACGGCATGGTGGAGGAGGAATACCTGAGGTCGGAGTATCTTACGATCGAATCCGAGGAAAAAATCGAGGTTTTTGAAACCAAAAAGAAGAATCAGCTGAGTTTGGATGCGATTCTCAGCGCCATCGGCTGGAAATAACCGATTGCCGACATAAATCAAGTTCTTAGGGCATACAATGGCAATACCGCGCGGTTGCTTGTGCAGACGATCGCGGAAAAAACAGTAGCAACAGGTGAGCGGAGGCGCTTCCTCCGCCTTTCCGTGAAGAGGTTGGGAAGGGAGGATGAGCTTGCGCAAACTATTCCGAAAAAAGCAGGAGATATTCGGTGAGCCCTTTGAAAGGGACGTTACTCTGAAGGCGTGGATCCTTCTCGGCGTCCTCGGGGTTCTTTTTCTGGGGTTGACGATCCGAATTCTGTATTTGCAAACGGCAAAGTACAGCTACTATCGCACCGAGGTGATGGAGCAAATGACCACGCAATCAACGGTGCAGGCGGATCGTGGAACCATCTACGACCGAAACGGAGTGCCTCTTGCCACCAACATCACAACCTACCGCGTGTTCATTTCGCCGTCCTCAATTCTCAGAGAGCAGACGGAGAAAAACAAGAACGGAGAAAATATTGATTTAGGTGCGTTGATCACCGAAAATCTTTCCAATATATTGTATGTAACTCCCGATTTCGTGCAAGCGCAATTGAAGGAGACCAAAAAGCTGGATCGCACCATCAAGCGCGAGGTCAGCGAAGCAAAGGCAAATGAGGTTCGCGCCTTCATTCAGGAGTATGGCTTGCAGGGAATGGTTCATATGCAGGCAACCTCCACCAGACATTATCCCTACGCAACCCTCGCCTCTCACGTTTTGGGCTTTACGGGAAGCGACGGCGGACTTTACGGTCTGGAATATTCCTATAATTCCATGCTGGCAGGCACCAACGGTCGCTATATCATCGCCAGAGACGCGCTCGGCAACGAAATGCCCTATGGTTACGAGGAATACATCGAGGCGGAGGACGGCAATAATCTTACCACCACGCTGGACGTTTTCGTGCAATCGGCGTTGGAGGAGCAGCTGGAAGCGGCTTATATCGAGTCGGGCGGCAAGAATCGCGCCGCGGGGATCGTGATGGACGTGAACACGGGCGAGATCCTCGGAATGGCGGTTTATCCCTATTTCAATCTGAATGATCCTTGGGTTTTGGACATGGATTCCCAAGCAAAGCTGGATTCTGCCGGCTTTGGAGCGGACACCGAGGAATATGCGGCGCTCAAGCGGGAGCTTCTTCTCTCCATGTGGTCGAATAAGTCGATCACCGAATCCTATATTCCGGGATCCACCTTCAAGGTGATCACGGCTGCAATGGTTCTGGAGGAGGATGTGGTGAAGGTGGACGAGGGCTTTACCTGCCAAGGACATAAAACGGTTCTGGGACACATCATTCATTGTCACAAAACCACGGGACACGGCGCCCTGACCTTCACGCAGGGAATTCAACAATCCTGCAATCCCGTTCTCATGTCGGTTGGGCTTCGACTTGGAGCGGAGAAATTCTACAGCTATTTCGCGGCATTTGGCTATACCGAAAAAACAGGAATTGATCTTCCGGGCGAGGGATTGGGAATCTACGCCCCGCAAACGGCGTTCACCGATCTGGATCTGGCAATTTATTCCTTCGGTCAGAACTTTAACGTCACGCTGATACAGCAGATCACGGCGGTGTCGGCGGTTGCCAACGGAGGCTATCTGGTCACTCCGCATCTTATGAAGCAGGTGAGCGATTCCGATGGGAACGTGATCAAGACCTACGGCGAGGGAATTCGCCGTCAGGTGGTCAGCGCCAAGATTTGCGAAACCGTTTCCGACATTCTGGAAAAGGGAGTTTCGGGGGATGGCGGCGCCAAAAACGCCTATGTGGC
>SVSC01000096.1 GCA_015064525.1 Oscillospiraceae bacterium | reverse complement strand
CCACAACCTCACCGGTATCCGCGCTTGCGAGCAGATGATGCCCGGCGTGCCTCAGGTTGCCGTGTTCGACACCGGCTTCCACCAGACCATGCCCGACTATGCTTATCTCTATGCTCTTCCCTATGAGTACTACGAGAAGTACGGCATCCGTCGCTACGGCTTCCACGGAACCAGCCATCGCTACATCTCCATGCGTGCCGCTGAAATGATGAAGGACAGAAAGGATCCCAAGGAGCTCCGCGTGGTAACCTGCCACCTGGGCAACGGCTCCTCCATTGCTGCTGTGAAGGGCGGCAAGTGCTATGACACCACCATGGGTCTCACTCCTCTGGAGGGTATCATCATGGGCACCCGTTGCGGCTCCATCGACCCCGCTATCGTTCCCCTGCTCATGAAGAAGGAGAACCTCACCCCCGATCAGGTCGACCACATTATGAACAAGAAGTCGGGTATCCTGGGCGTTTCTCAGGTAACCAGCGACAACCGCGACATTGAGGAAGGCGCAAGAAACGGCAACAAGCGCTACCAGCTGGTGGAATCCATGCTGGTGCATCAGCTCACCAAGTACATTGGCGGCTATGCAGCTGCAATGGGCGGCGTTGACGCTATCGTTTTCGCGGGCGGCATTGGTGAGAACAACCCCCACTACCGCGCAAGAGTTGCCGAGAACCTGAAGTTCCTGGGCGTTGAGATCGACGAGGAGCTGAACAAGAATGCTGTTCGCACCTCCGACGAGTTCGACGTTTCCACTCCCAACGCAAAGGTTAGAATGCTGGTCATCCCCACCAACGAGGAGCTGATGATCGCAAAGGACACCGCAGAGCTGGTGGCAAAATAAAACGGAATCAAGCAAACGTTCGCCCGCCCGTTGGCATAAGCCAACGGGCGGGCGTTTTCTTTTCGATCAGTTTTCAGGCTTCAGAACCACCAGCAGAGAGTTATAAACCGAGCGGTGCGCGCCGCCGGAAAGGCTGTTTTTGGTGACAACGCTTCCGTTCTCCACCACGCTGAGGGTGGTGGATCCGCCACCGTCCAGATTCAGGGCAGTATCGGCGCCCAGCTCAGCCATCAGCTGCGCGCAACGCTTCAAGGGCGCGCCGTTGGAGATCGCGGGCTGTCTGCCGTCGATCACCGCCAGAATCACCTTACCGTCCTCCTTCACGCCAACCAGCGTGCGAGGATGCGCCGTGGTGCTGAAGGAATCTGTTCCGCCAACGTCAGCAGGCATTCCGTTTTTCAAAACAACCTGTCTGCCGCCAACCGCGGTTCTCAGGTTGTACTTGGTGTGGGTTGTGGGAGAATCGCTGATAATAATCTGACCGTCGTAGGTGTAGCCAAAATAGCCTCTGTCGGCATCCTCCGCCTCTCTGATCAGAACGCCCTCCTTGATAGCAAGACCTCTGGGATGCCCGTCGCCCTCCATATCAAAGAAATCCGCGTTCACGCCGCCGATCACCTGCAAGCCGTTGGCGATCGCAGCCTTCATTTGGTTGGGAACCGTTTGCACGGTGGTGGAGGCATAGCCGTCATTGCGGGAGCCCATATAGAAGTACGCCTTGGCAGGATCCACCTCCATGGCGTGAACCTTGTAGGGCTTGCCATTCTCATCCTCGTATTCACGGTAGATGTAGGTCACGCCGTCGGCAAGCTGCATGGTGGTTTCCTTGGTCATATGCCACTCGGGCAGATCCTTAAAGCCGAAGTTCACCAGCGAGCATTCGTCAAACTCCAGATTCACACTGTCGCCGTTCTCGGTCACCTTCACGGTTTTCAGCAGAGCCTCGGCGGCGCGCTTGCGGTACAGCGCGGTGGTGGCATCCATACAAACGGTAAAATCACCGCTTTCCACCTTGGAAACAACCTTATAGGCATCGTAGCTGACGCTCACAAGATCGTCGCCTGCGCGGTTGCCCGCGCCCATGCAGAACACGCCCTTTTCATTGCCCGTGAGCTGTTCATAGTCCACGATCCGCAAATGCTCGCCCGTGTATTTTCCAATGGCTTGGATCAAAGGCTGTGCCAGAGAAAGATCGGCGCCTCCCGAAACGGCAAGGGTGAGATCCGCCAACGGAATTCCGTTAACGGTAACCGATTGATGCGTGTAGGTATCCCGATACACGTAGGTGGTGCCAACGGTAATTGGCTTGCCCTCCACGGGGCGTTGCCCCTCAATACCGTAGCCCAGCACGTCGGCGCAGAAGCGATCCACCGCCTCCACCGTTTTCGCGGCGCAGCCGCCCGCGATCAGAATCAGGTTTTCGGACACCACCTTATAGGCGTAGTCGTTCACCTTCAGATCCCGCAGCAGCTCGGTGGACTCGGGTCTGCCCGTATCACCAACCAAAATCTCATTGAAGGGGCCGTCGCCCGACACCTGAGAATAAGCGGAGCAGGTGACACCGTAAACCGTTCGGAACGCGGTTTGCAGGGTGCCGATGGAATCCACAATCTCGTCGCAGGTGCGGTAAAGCTCACCGCGGAAGATATTATAGCGTTCGGTGGGAACAAAGGTTACGGTTGGCGCGTCGGTTTGCGCCTCGGTGCCAACGGGAGGCTGGTCGCCCTTGTTGCAGGAAACCATGGAAAACAGCAAAAGGACGGCAAGCAGCAGAGATAATCTTTTTCGGATGATCGTTCTCATAGGAAACTCCTTTCAGATTTTGGTAAGCTCATTATATCACAGTCCTTTTGTTTTTTCAAGGTTTTCTATGTTTTTTCTTGCAAATTTTAACAAGATGTGATAAAATACAACCATCACATTCCAAAAGAGTTCTCTGCCATAATCCCCGTGATCGCGGGGATTGCCTTGAAAATGAGAGTGGACCCCACCGTTCTCTATTTCGGTCTTTTGTCGGGCGCAACGCTGAGCGGCAACTGCACCCCCATCGGTGCCTCCGCCAACATCACGGGAATCGGAATTCTTCGTTGCGTGGGCTATACTGTGAAGAACAGCGACTTCTTCCGGATCGGGATTCCCTTCACTCTTGCCGCCATCATTCCCGCCTATCTCTACATCTGGCCGGTTTACGGCATTTGATGAATGAAAAGCAAAAAGCAAGCGGTTGCTTCTCCGTTGAGGGGAAGCAACCGCTTGCGCATTTTATTCGTTTTTCAGCGATTAAGCCACAAAATTCAGGGTGTTGATCACCTTGGAGCCATCGCTCATGCGAACCGCCAGCACACAGCCCGCATAGAAGGTTTTGTTGTTCCAGTTGCAGGGAGCGATCTCCAGCGTTACCTCCTGACCGTTGAACTGCTTGAGGAAGCTATACTGACTTCCGCTGGAGCAATACAGGGTGAGCTTGGTGGAACCGCTCACCAATTTTACACTGGTGTAGTATGCGGTTTCCTCAAACTGAACGGTCGCTTTGATCACATATACACTGGTGGAGTGATCCACGTTTACGTCCAGGTTGTAAAAATCCTCCGCCGTTTTATCGGTGATGAACCGATCGGTGGGATAGTCGTGATTTCCGTAGAAATTGGTGAGAATCTTGCCGTCGGACACACAGGTCTGTCCCGCATGAGTTTTATCCGCGTCCTTGAAGCAATCTCTCTTTGCCTCCAGAATGATCTCATGTCCGAGCTTCAAGCCCTCAAACTGATCGGCAGGCACGATCACGGCGATCATACCGGTTTCATCGAAGAGATAGAAGCCGGATCTGTTCACCAGGGAGGGGCCAACGATTCCCTTCAGAATCACTTTTTCGCCAACGCTCTTGGCAATCGCCTCGGCAATGGTGATGCTGTTGTAGCTCACAGCGCCCTCCACCTTCACGGTCAGCGTTTGACTGTAGGTTTTTCCGTTGTAGGAGCAGGAAACGGTCACGGTTGCGGTGCCCGCCTTGCCGCAATGCATCACAAGCTTGCCATCAGCCTCGGTGAAGTAGACCGCGGCGGTATTGTCGGAGGTGTAGGTGAGGATCGCATTCTCAAAGCCCAGCAGCTCGGAGGATACCTTAGTGGTCAGCTCCAGCGCGGGATCTCCCGAATAGGAGGAGAGAATTTCGCTCATGCCGTAGTATTCCACCACGTGCTTGGCGGTATCATTCAGGTCGAACTTGAAGCCCTCGTCGTAAACCGCAACGGGCAGGAAACGGAAGAAGCAATCGGTGGAGGTGGACTTTGCGTTGATGGCGGAGAGATATACCGTGCAGATCTTGCCGTCGAAGGCATCCAGCCACGCGAAATCCTTACCGTTGCATTGGGTGTAGGTATAGGCGCCGGTTTCACCGTCCAGATCATAGAAGTAGTAGTTGGTAAAGCCGCTTCCGGGAACCTTCTTCACAAGAGCGGTCACCTTGTAGGTTGCGGTGGTGATGTTCTCGGTAACGGGAGTCTCCATGATCGCCTTTACAGTGGAGGTGGGGAGCTTTTCCAGAGGCAGCTTGTTGTCGGTTTTTTCATCGTTTTCAACCAACGTTGCGCTCTCCAGCTGGCAGCAGCCCTGATAGCCAAACTTTTCAGCATTGCCCTTTTCGGCATCCAGAATCCAGTAGGTTTTGGAGGCGCAAACGGTGATCTGATTGCCAATGGCAACTCTCTGCGCCAGATCGCCGTCATAAATATAAACGGTTTGCGTTTCGTCCATCAAATAAACGCCGCTGGGGATCATACCGTTGGCATAAGTGATGCGCGCAACCACGCCGCTCACGCGGATCTTGGTTCCAACCGCAGCCTCTCTTGCCTCGGCAACCGTCATATCGGTATAGGCGGAGAGATCCACTTCCTCCTTCACGGTTCTGAAATCGATCAGGCGAGCGTTCTTCACCTCCTTGGTGCCATTGTAATTCTGCAGAATACAATGCAGGATTACCTCGTCACCCTTGTAGGGCTTCTCGCTCATCTCGGAATAGTTGATCGCGCCGTCGGCGCTGTAGGTGCCGTACACGGAGATCGTTCCGGTGGCATCCTGAATGGTCATTTTACCGTACTGCGCGTTGTCGATGGAAACGATGGTTGCGCGGATGTAGTAGCGTTCGGTGGTAATGTTACCCGTTTCGCCGCAAAGCTCCAGAGCCTCGGCAATGGTGATCAGCTCGTAGCCCTTGCCAAAATCGTCCTCGGGCGCCTCGTTGGTGTCTGCGGGAAGCGTGGTTTCAACGGAAGTCTGCGGAACCAGCTCGATGCAGGAGGCAAGGCTCGTCAGCACCGTAACCAGAACCAGAAAAATGGAGAGAAGCTGTTTCATGCGTTTCATGGCGTAATTCCTTTCTTTTTTAAGCTTTACGCACATTATACCGCAAATTCAAGAATTTGTAAAGAGGAAAAACCAAAAAAATACAATCTGTTTGTCGAATATTTCGGAATTTGGGAAAATAATCGCAAAAAAACCAACGAACCCCTTGCCACGGGGAGGAAAATGAGGTATAATAAAGAAAATCATCGGAAAAGGAGAGGCTTATGAAAAAGATTACCGTTGCCCTTTGCCTGGATGACGGCTTGGGCATGACCTTCTGCGGCAAGCGGCAAAGCAGAGATCGCTTGCTCATCGACGATCTGCTCCAAAGCATTGGCAGCCGCCCTTTGTGGATCCACCCCTATTCCAGCCTCTTGTTTGAGGGAAAGGCAACTCCCCACGTGAGCGAGCGCCCCATGGAGGATTGCCCCGGCGGCGCCGTCTGCTTTCTGGAAACAGAGCCTCCCACAGCCTATCTGCCGCAGATTGATCGGATCCTGCTCTACCGCTGGAACCGTCTCTACCCCTCCGACCTGCGGTTTCAGATCGATCCTCGTCTGCTGGGCTACCGTCTCACCGAGGTTTCGGAATTCGCGGGCAGCTCTCACGACAGAATTACAAAGGAAGTGTATGAAAAATGAGACGTGATAACCACCCGCTCAAAAAACGACTTGGATTAGCGGCGCTGAGCCTGTTGCTCTGCCTATGCTTGGTTTCCTGCCAGCTAACCGCCATTGAGCTTCCCAACGGAACGCAGGAGAGCCTTGAGACAAGCCTTCCCGTCGCTTCCGAAAACCGAACGGAAGAACCGCAGGAAGGCGCCGTTACCGAGGAGCCAAGCGCTCCCTCCGCCCCAAGCGAGGAGCTTTCGATTCCCACCTATTCGGGAAGCCCCTACACCCCGATCAACAACAACCTCCCCACCTTTACCGAGGAGGAAATTACCACCGTGGCATTTGAGCGCTACCACAGCCGCGATAGCCTCGGCAGATGCACCCTCGCGGAGGCGTGCCTCGGGCAAGAGCTGCTGCCCACAGGCGATCGGGGCTCGATCAGCTCGGTGAAGCCCACGGGCTGGCACAGCGTCACCTACCCCGGGCTCAACTCCGACAGTCTCTATAACCGTTGCCACCTGATTGCCTGGAGCCTCAGCGGCGAAAACGCCAATTGGGAAAATCTGGTAACGGGAACCCGCTACATGAACGAAAGCGGTATGCTCCCCTTTGAGAATATGATATTGGACTATATCCGCGAAACGGGCAATCACGTGATGTACCGCGTCACCCCGATTTTTGATGGCAATGACCTCCTCTGCCGCGGGGTGCTGATGGAGGCATACTCGGTGGAGGACCGAGGCGAGGGAATTTCCTTCCACGTCTTCTGCCACAACGTGCAGCCCGGCATCCTTTTGGACTACGCCACGGGGGACTCCCGCATGGATGACGCCGCCACGGGGGAGCTTCCGCAGGTTCCGGAGGGCGCTACCTACATCATCAATAAGAAAAGCAAAAAATACCACCGTCTCGATTCCAAATACTATGGAAATCTCACCTCCAACATGGAGTACACCACCCTATCCAAGGCAGAGCTGGAAGCGTTGGGCTATGAGTCCTGCGGCACCTGCAAGCCTTAAACGAAAGGAACATCATGATGAAAACGCATTGGAACAAACTTTTCTGTCTCGGAATTCTCATCACGCTGCTGCTGAGCCTTTTCTCGACCGCCATTCCCGCCGCCGCCGCACAGCCCTTGAGCGGAACATGCGGAGAGCTGAATTGGTCGCTTGGCGATGACTTTACGCTCACCCTCACGGGAAGCGGCGCCATGGCGGATTACGCCGACTCCGCCGACATCCCCTGGGCAAGCCAAGCGGCGAATATTTTGAAAATCTCGCTCCCCGAGGGGCTTACCTATATTGGAGAAAAAAGCTTCTACGGTTGTAAAAAGCTAAATTCCCTTCAGCTTCCCTCCACCGTGAAAAGCGTTGGAGACAAGGCGTTCTTCAACTGCTCCAGCCTCACGTCCCTCACGCTCTCCCCCGCGCTCACCTCCTTGGGAGCTTCGGCTCTGCAGGGCTGCTCCGCCCTGGAGACGCTAACGCTTCCCGCCTCTCTCACCGAGCTGGGAACCTCCGTCTTTCGCAATTGTTACTCGCTCACAGCCTTTTCCGTGGAGGACACCAATCCCGCCTTTACCGAGGTGAACGGCGTTCTGTTTGATCGGGCGCGTACCACGCTGATCGCCTACCCCATAGGCGCTCCCGCCACCGCCTACGGCATTCCCGAGGGCGTGACCACCGTGGCGGAGGATGCCTTTTTCAACGCCACCTTGTTGAACACCGTTTATCTTCCCAACAGCGTGAAAACCGTGAAATCCTACGCCTTCACCGGCACCTCCAATCTGTCAACCGTCTATTTCGGAGGAACAATTTCGGAATGGAACGCATTGGAAATTCCAAATATCAGCGAGGAAGCGGTACGTCCCGATCACACCCACGAAGCCGAAATGTCCTGCGCCGTTCCCTGCCTCTGCGGCGCCAAGGCGCTTCACGAGCTGGCATATTCCTACAACAACAATGCCACCTGCCTTCATGACGGCACCGCCAACGCTTTCTGCGTGAACGGCTGTGGCTACACCCGCACCAAAACCGCCATCAACACCAAGGGGCATCTTTGGAGAAACGGTGTTTGCGCTTTGTGCGAGGAGGTCTGCCCCCACGAGGAGATCGCCAACAGCCATTGCGTCACCTGCGAAATGCGCTTCCCCACCGTGTTCAAGGTTGAGGATGGAATTCTCTACGTCACCTACGACAATCAAAGAACCTGGAGCGCACTTGGTCAGGTACAGGGCGCCGACGGCAAGGACGGTGTCAACGGCACCAACGGAAAGAACGGAGCCGACGGTAAAAACGGAACCAACGGCATCGACGGTATCGCTCCCATGCTTCGCATCAACGAGGAAACAGGCTACTGGGAGATCTCCTACAACAACGGAGACGTTTGGACATCCCTGAAAAAGAAGGCAACGGGCGCCGACGGTAAGGACGGCGCCAACGGTCAGAACGGACAAAACGGAGCCGACGGCAAAAACGGCGCTGACGGTATCACGCCCCTCCTGCGAGTGAACGACGAAACCTTCTGTTGGGAAATTTCCTACGACAGAGGTCTCACTTGGGATTCTCTGGACGTGAATGCCACGGCAGGCACCCCCACGAACAAAATTCCCTCCAAAGCGGGAGTTGTGGTTGCCCTTGTGTTCGCCTGCGTTTCCATTGCGGGAACCGGCGCGCTCCTTGGCTGGTTGCTCTACGAGCGCCGCAACCGCGTGATGGTCTTCCGCGATAAGTCGGATTCGGAGCCCAAGCCCAAAAAGGAGCCTCTGCCGAAAAACGAGCTTACCTTTGATCAATAAACAAAACAAAAAACTGCCGCAAGGGCGTGCAAACTTAGCGGAGAAATTATCTAACACACGGTCGGGGCGAATTGTGTTTGCCCGCAGGTGTTCAAAGAACGCCCCTACGGATAAGCGGTATTTGATCCGCAGTAAACAAAGAGATACCCCCGACAGATCGGTCTGTCGGGGGTTGCTATTCGATAAATTGGAATTTATCAATAACTATCTTAATTCCTTAGCATACAAGCGATCAATATCTCCACCGTAATTCACTATATTAATTCCTTAGCATACAAGCGATCAATATCTCCACCGTAATTCACTATATCTTTTATGTAGGTGTAGCCGTACTTCTCATATAACCCGATATGTACCGATGGGATATACGTTTTATCAAAGCCAATACCTTTCGCATACTCATTTGCA
>SVSC01000095.1 GCA_015064525.1 Oscillospiraceae bacterium | reverse complement strand
TTTCCCGTCGGCGGCGAAATTCGCCTTGGTGATGGTGTATTCCGCGGGAGTGTAGACGAGGTTTCCTTCCTCATCGTAAACGTCCGCCAAGCCGTAGTCCTCCAAACGCACCGAGCCGTCGGCGTGGCGGGGCGTTTCGGGATCGGTGAAATCCAGCTTTTGTGTGGTGAGGGTATAGCCCGTATCCACGCAGAGACTTGCGAACAGAGTGGGATCATAGGTGGCAAGAGTTTCCTCGGTACCCTTGATTTGCACAATGGTGCTGAACTTCTTGCCCGAGGTGGCATTGGTGTTCTCCACGTTCTTGCGGTAGAACTCATACTCACCGTGTTGGTTTTTCACCTTGATGGAAAAGGTGTTGTCCTGACCCACGCGCGGGAAGATCATCACGCGCTTGTTTTTCACGGTTCCGCCAAGCGTTTCGCCCAAAGCCGAATCGTAATCCACAATGGCATAGGTTTCATACTCACCCGTGGAGGTGTTGATCAGATACTGATTGCCGCTCTTATCGGCAACGTAGACCTCATAGCGCACACCGTCCGCAGAGGAGGTGTAGCCGTTTTCAGTTGTCTCCATCAAAACGCCTTCGCGGTTGAACAGCTTGTAAACGCCGCTCTCTCGCTTAATGGTGTAGCGCTCGGTAAGCACCTCACCCGTAGCCTCGTTCACGTATTCATCCTTCAGGAAATAAATTGCCACCAAGCGGTTGGCAACGGCGGTGGCGATTCCCAAAAACAGGATGCAGCACGCCAGCGCCACGGCAAGGAGCTTTTGCTTTGCCATCACCGAGCGCTTTCTGCCCTCTCCGCTCTTTTTTTGCCAGCGGGCGGTCAGACGCACGTCGGTTTCGGATTCCAGAAGGGTTTCCGCCGTTACAAGCGTATCTCCCAGGTACCATCCCTCAAAGGAATAGCCCGAGCGCGAGGGCTTGGGCAGCTCCCCGTAGGGAGCGCCGCAGATGCCCTCTCGGCTGGAAACGGGAGTGGTTCCCTTTCCCGCGTCGAATATAATATTTACAATTGCTTCTTCAATTCTCATTCCGAAATCATCTTACCTTTCTCGGGATTAGGTTTTTGCCTTCCGACGCACCAGAATCACCAAGCCCGCGGTGGCAAAGCCGATGATGGGAAGCACCGTCAGCACAACCGTCCAAACGGTGTTGCCCGTTTTGGTGTAGTAAACGTTTCCCGTGGCGGAGGAGGATTGGGTCATTTCATCCTCGTAGAGGGACTTAAAGCTCAAGCCAACGGGAACAATCTCCTTACCGATGGTGCGCAGCGTTTCCAACAGAAGGTCGGTATTTCCGTAGGAATTTCCGTCCAGCAGCGAATTGGAGGCGAATTCAGTGGAGCCCACGGCGCAAACATAGGAGGAATCGTTCACGGTGGTGTAGCCCTTCCCCTCGCCAATGGTGCGGCTTTCGCGGGTCATGGTCATCAATCGGTAATCGCCCAGCGTGTCCACCGCCTCTCCGTTGTTCAGTCGCTCTCCCCCGTTCACGGCGTACGCCTGAGAGCGCTCGCCCGAGCGGAAGATATCAAAAATACTGCGGGAGTGGTTATTGCGATAGTAGGAGCCGTAGGTAAAAGCGCCCGTTCCCGCTTCCTTATCCTCCAGAACGAAGGTGTTTTCATAGCTGGCGGAATAGGAGATCGACATTGCGTTCCCGAACACCACCTTGGGGGATCCGCCAAGCTCACGCATATTCTTGGTGATGCTGCCGCCCATTCCCTCGGGCTCATAGGCGCCGATCACGGAGAGCCCCGCGGAATCCAGCGAGGACTCCGAGGTGATCTGATAGTTGCCGAGAATCGTTTCGGCATCCTGAGGATCAGCATAGCGATCGAAGGAGATGCCCCACATTTCCAAATACTCCTCCATATTGGGAAGCACAGGGGTGTCGGCATCTACAAACACCATAAAGGAGTAGGCGTTTTCCAGGAAGGCGTCCAGCTTTTTGGTTTCGGAAACACCCACCTCCGATTGGAAGGATGCCTTGAAGTCGGTTTGAGGATCAAAGGTGAGGATCAGGCGGCAATCCTCGGGAATGGGATCCTTTTCCAAATCCAGGTAAACCACCTCATAGCCGGCGTCATCCAAAACCTGCAGAAAACTGCTGTACTTTGCCTTTCCCTCCTCGGTGGCAAAGGGCTCGCCGTGGTTAATAGTTAAGCCGCAAATGGGCGCCTCCGCCTTGGTGACGGCGATGATCGACTGCACGAATTTCTTCTCGCCGTTGTACGCCCACGGCTCATCGTCGTTTTCGGTGTCGAAGGTGTAGTAGGTGTCAATGCCCGTCACGCGGAATTCCGAGCCGCTGGCAATGATCACGTTGGACTGATAAATGGAGGAATAGGAGTTGGTGCGATAGGGATCCACCGCGGAGGGGTTCGCCCAAACGTTCACGGTGCTGACCTCCACGATATCGGGGTATGTCTTTTGCAGAGAGAGAGCCGTGTAGTAGATATAACGCATCCGTTCGTTAGAGGTCAGCATATCGGGGTCCGCGCAGAAGATGATATCCACCTTCACACGCTCCTCGCCGTTGGCTTCTCTCTTGGCGTTCACCTCGTGAAAGGTGAGATCCAAATAGTGAACGGAGGCGGGATCCAGCGTGTACATTTTCTCGCTGGTGAGATCGGCAAACCACAGAAGTCCCGTGCAGAGGGCGGAAAAAGCCACGTTCAAGAGCGTAACGGCAACGATCACAAGAGCAGTGAGAGCAAAGGACTTGGAGCCGTGTCGGAATTTCTTTCCGTTAAAATAGTTCATGTTGGCAGTCTCCTTTCTCTCTTATGCGTTTCGGCGTCTGACCAGAATCAGGATCGCCGCAACGGAAACAGACACAACGGGAATCAGCGCCAGCGCAACCGTCCATTTCCACATCTGCGCCGTGGTAACGGTGCTGATATCGGTAGACTGGAAGGGCTTGATGGTGAGCCCCTTGGGGGTATTGGTTTTTCCGAGACGCTCAAACAACTGCATCATGGTGTCGGTATTGCCATGCACAGCCGATTGCAAAAACTCCTCGGTGGCAAAATCGGTGGAGGCGCAAACGCCAACGTAGGAGCGGTTTCCGTCGCCATTGGTTTGCTCGGTGATGGCAAAGAGAGTGGCCTCAGCATCGCTGACGGGCTTACCGTTTGCCCAGGAAACAGCAGTCTCCGAGGCGGTAAACAGGCTGTAGAAGGTTCTGTTTCCCTTGGTATAGCTTCCGTCGCCATTGGAAACAAAGCCGTTTTGCGCGCTCAGAGAGGTGGCATTCTTGAAGATCGGCGCGCGGGTCAGACCGTTCACGTACTCGGCGGCGCGACCTGCGGTTGCGGGATCGCCGTAGATGGTGTAGCCATCGGAGGTGAGGGAGCGGGAGGGATCCTGCACCATATAGCGGAAGGATCGCTCACCCGACTCATAATAGTCGCAATGCACACCCCAGTCCTCCAAAAATGCCCGATACTGGGGCAAAGCGGGGGTACCGTTCTCAATGAACACCAAAAAGCCGTTGCCCGACTTGGACAAAAACTCGTTGAGCTTTGCTACCTCGGAGGTGGCGGAAAGATCGTCGTTCACCAGATCGGTGTTGGGATTGAAGCTGACAATCAGATCGCACCCCTCGGGGATCGGATCGGTGTAGAGATTGAAATAGCGGATGGAATAGCCCGCATCATCCAGCAGATAAAACAGCTCGTAGTCGTAGAAAACCTCGCCGTGGTTGTTGGTCATACCAACCACCGCGCCATCGGTATCCAACGCGTGAAGCACGCCCGATGCCAGCTTCTTCTCACCGTTGTATGCCCACAGCTTGGAGGTATCTCCGTCCGCGAACACAAAAAATTCCGTTAGATCATACACGCGGTAATAATCACCGCAGGCAACGATCACGTTGGTGGACTTCAGAGCGGTGTCCACCATCTCTCCCGTTGCGGGGCTGAGGGTGGTGGTGTACTGCTTCACCGACGCGGGATCCAGCCAGATGTTGTGGAACTCGGTGGTAATCTTCCCGGGGAAGCGCGCCGCCAGAGAGGTGGCGGTTTTATAAACGTAGGACGAGGTGGAATCCGACTTCAGATTCTTTTCGGTGTCGCAGAAGATCAGCTTCACCGTCTCGCTTTTGCCCTCCAAAACGCTGCCGAGCAGCGTGTAGCAAGCCTCCGAAACCTCATAGCTTGAGGCGGGATGCATATCCACGTACCAGGAGTAGCGCTTAGCAAGGGTGCTGAAAAGCGAGTTGAACAGAACCACGGTGGCGATCAGCAGGACGGTGAGAAGCACCGACATTCCGCCATATCGCGCCCGACGGCTCCGAATAATTCGTTTTCTCATAATTCAAACAAGGATCCTTTCTGATGTATCTTTGGCGCTAACGGACGGCTTAACCCCAACGGCGCTTTTCGTAGACCCGCACCGTGAGGAACAGGAAAATGAAGGCGAGGGAGACGTAGTACAGCAGAGCCGCAAAATCAAACACGCCTTGTCCGAAGGCGGAGTAGCGGCTGATCACCGAGATCCAATCCAGAATGGCGCGGATCACGTAGCTCCCGATGATGGGCTGACCGTTACTGTCGGTAAGCAGATTAAATACGTTCAGAAGAACCATGGCAGCAATCACGCCAATGGTGATCACAGCCGCAGAAAGCTGATTTTCGGTGAGCGCGGAGATCAGGGTTCCAACCGCGATCAGCGCCGCGCCCAGCAGAATAATGGCAAACACGCTGCCCGCGATCTGAGCGGTAACGGGGCCGATATGCGTGAGCGCAGTTTCCTCCCCTGCCCTTTCGGCGGAGGCAATGATATAAAGAGGCAAAAAATTGATGCAGGAAAGCAGAATACCCGAAACATAGAGGGTAAGAGCTGCAAAATACTTTCCAAGCACCATGCCCGTGATGGTAACGGGTGCCGTTAAAAGCAGCTGCTCGGTGCGAAGCTTCCGCTCCTCCGCGAACAGGCGCATGGTGAGGATGGGAATCAGGATCACAAAGGCGAAGATCAGGAAGGTAAAATAAGAGCTGGTGTCATAGGACGCCGAGATCAGCGTGGTATAGCAGCAGAGTAGCGCGGAGAACGCCAGGAAAACACCCAGATAGATGTATCCGATGGGGTTGATAAAATAAGAGCGCATCTCTTTGCGATAGATGGCAAACATAATCGTGTTCCTTTCTTTTTCAAACTTTCAGGGAATTGCCCGTTCACGAACGCACAACGCTTCGGTGAGGATCAATCGTCATCCTCTGTTTCCTGCAGAGCGGCTTCGGCTCTCTGCTTCTGCGCATTCTCCAGAAGCGACGAGCCCAGCTCATGCTCCAGCGCAAACCTTTCCTTGCCCTTGGGGCGACGCTGACGGGGAGCGGCGGCGCGAACGGTTTTCACCTCGGATTGATCCACAACCGAAATAAAGATGTCCTCCAGGCTCATGCCCAACGCCTCCATGCCAACCAGCGCGAATTTCGCGTCTGCAAGCGCAAAGAAGAGCTTCTTGCGAATGTCCACCCCGGGCTCGCTCTCAATCATGTAGTTGAACGCCTCTCCGTCGGAGCCTGCCAGCTCCTCAACGTAGGAAATGCCCGCCATCCCCTTCAAAAGCGCGAGAACGTCCTTCTTGGGGCCGCAAATTTTCAAATTGAAGCGGCGGCTTCTGCCAACCACAGCGGAAATGTTTTCGGTTTTCTCGTTGGCAACGATCTTGCCCTTATTGATGATCACGATTCGATCGCAAACCGCCTGCACCTCCTGCAGAATGTGGGTGGAGAGGATTACGGTGTGCGCCTTGCCCAAGCCGCGAATCAGGTTACGGATCTCAATGATCTGCTTGGGGTCAAGCCCCACGGTGGGCTCGTCAAAGATGATCACCTTTGGATTACCGATCAGCGCCTGCGCAATTCCAACTCTCTGACGGTATCCCTTGGAAAGCGCGCGGATCACACGGTGGTAAACGTCCTTGATTTTCACCGTATCGCAAATCTTCTCCAAATGCGCCTCACGGCTCTCCCCAAGGGTGTCGATGCGGCAGCCCTTCAGGTTATAGATAAAATTCAAATACTCCTCAACGGTCATGTCCAGATACAGAGGGGGCTGCTCCGGAAGATACCCAATGAGCTTCTTCGCGCCAATGGGGTCGGTAAGAATATCAATGCCTGCAATGGATGCCTTTCCGGAGGTGGAGGAAAGGTAGCCCGTGAGGATATTCATTGTGGTGCTCTTGCCCGCGCCGTTGGGACCGAGAAAGCCAACGATCTCGCCCTCCTCAACCTCAAAGCTGATGTCATCCACCGCGCAGTTGGAGCCATAGTTTTTCACAAGATGCTCTATTTTGATCATGAAGTGGAAAATCCTTTCTGTAAAATTCAAAAATCGCCGATTTTCGGGCTCGTCCGAAATGGCACACAGAACATTGTAACACGAAAATGTGAACGTATCGTGAATGTATGAAAAAAATATTACACCACATATAAAAAAAGTATTCTTTTCTTCGTGCGCTCTCCCCCACTGAAAACTTTTTTTGGTTTTTCTGTATAAACCGACCGATGCGGGTAAAAATATTATCAGCAACACACGGCGAGCCTTTCAAGGGAGGCAGCCGTCCGCAATACAGCGCAAAAAGCAAAGGAGCAGCCACTATGCAAAACAAATGGAAAACCACCAAACTCTACCAAAAAATCAAGGACATCCGCGTTGATCGAGCCGTTGTGCTATCTGTTGTTGTAATCCTTCTTTCGTTGACCATGGTGCTTGCGGTGACGGTTGCAACCAACCGCGCCAAAAAGCAGACGGGAACCGAAACCGAGATCACCGATGCACCCTCCACAAACACCCCCGCAACCGATGACCGCCCCACCGGCACCGCGCCCCAACCCTCCGAGGAAAGCGTTCCCGAAATGAGTCTGCCCACAAGCGGCAAGCTCGCGAAAAAGCACAGCGTTGACGTGCAGGTCTTTTCCCAGACCATGCAGGACTTCCGCGCCCATCTCGGTATCGACATTGCCACAGCCGCAGGTGCCGAGGTCTTTGCCCCTGCCGACGGTACCGTGAAAAAGATCTGGGAGGATCCCATGATGGGCTGGAGCGTTGCCATTGCCCACAGCGGAGAATGCGTGACGGTTTATAAAAATCTGGCGCCTCAGCTTGCCGCGGGATTGGAGGAGGGCTCCGCCGTGAAGTGCGGACAGCTGATCGGCACCGTTGGCGACTCCGCCATGCTGGAGATCGCGGACGAGCCTCACCTGCACATGGAAATGACCGTGAAGGGCCTGCAGGTGGATCCGCTGGACTATTTCAGCGCCGCCGTGATCGCAACCCTCTACGAGGATACTGCCTTTGAACAACCCGACAACAGCGGCAAATAATCAAATTCCCCCAACAGACGGCTTCCCTATGCGCCATCTGTTGGGGGAATCCATATTGAAAGACATTAAATATCCAGCACCGAAAGGGGAATCTTATGGATCGGATGCGCATCATAATCACGCATGATCCTCTCAACGAACAAATGCCCCGCCTCGGTGAAATGATACTGATCATACGATCCGTAATAGGCCTCCTGATCGGCGCATACCTCCCTACAATGCTACCTCCATCTTCATTTTTTCGCATAGATGGTGCAAAAACGACGTTATCTTGTGCTTTTGAATTCATACAAGCGGTAGAGCCTTTTGGAGGTTTTTCCGGCGTACAGAGCAGAAAAAATCCGTCTCTCCATCCCCTCCAGCTCATCAATATAGCTGGACGGGCTCATATCAAGCGACCGTGAAAAGATCAAGCCTCCCGCCTCAAGCAAACGGGGATCGTCCACGCCATACACCCGAGACACTCCCACCTCCTTGATGGGATTTTTGATTTTCGACATCCGCGCCGCAAACGGGGAATAGCAGTCGATCAGCAAGAAAACCTGTTCAAAGCGCTCTTCCAGCGCCGCAAACAGCCCCTTCAGCGCATCGGAAGACAGATACATTCCAATCCCCTCCATCACAACGGCAACACGCTTGCCCCGAGGCAGCTCTGAAAGCCATCCGGCCTCGCGCAGATCTGCACCGAGCATCCGATAGTCGCTGCTTTCGACGTAGTGTTTTTTTCGCTCATCAATCACGTCGGGGAGATCCACGTCATACCACAAGTTCCCCTCAAAGCCCACTCGACCGATCCGATTGTCCAGTCCACAGCCCAAATGCAGCACCATCGTATCCGTATCCTCCCGCAAGCGCTCACGCAGCCAATCGTCAAAAACCGCCGCGCGAATGCCAAGATAGTACGCCAGCCATTTGGAACGGGAACGGCGCTTCAAGGGAAATTCCGCACGCTCCCATACGGTTTCTGCCAATACGTCCTTCAAAAACAGCCCGCGGCGGCTGACGTAACACTTCCCGTAGAGCGGGATGTAGAGCGTTTTTTTCACATTGTTCATCGATTCTTCTCCTCAGATCGTTTCGGTGTAACACGATGTCTCCGATCTCAATTATATCATATATGACAGAAAATTGCAAGTCCCCCAAAATGTTCCACGCCAAAATGTTTTTTAAGTAATACAGCTCCACGCGTCCCCACTTTTATCCACTAACAGCCATACCGCGCCACCTACACTCCATTCGGATCACATGTCACCCCATCCTTCACCACCAAGCTCCACCGCCTACAGCCATCCGTCCCGAAGCTCGCGGCGACTATTCCTCACTCTCCCCCACCGTAATCGTCCCCTACCCGTTTTCGCAATATACCACCCGCAAGCACCACAATCCTCCACCGCGCTCCACCCAAACCCACCGCACTTACAGCGATAACCGCTCCACCTCGATCTCCATATTCTCCTAATAAGATTGTGAAGCCGGAAAACACATTCACAAAAGCATATTCCCCAAAAGAAGATTTTCAAAAACAGTTGACATTCCGCCAAAAATTTGCTATAATATAATGGTTCCAATAAAACCGCCGTGGAACAAACACATTTCGGGGTGTGGCGCAGTTGGTAGCGCGCGACGTTTGGGAGCATGCAGGCAGTTCCTGTCTTTTCATTTTCCCAAAGCC
>SVSC01000094.1 GCA_015064525.1 Oscillospiraceae bacterium | reverse complement strand
GTAAATGAGTCCTGCCTTGTCAAACGCTTGTTTGTCAAGAAGTCTGACGAGATAATCCTTCACCGCATCCTTGTCTTTTGTATCAATGTTCGCTTTCATATCGTCGAACATCTGCATCACCTTAATGTTTGCGCCGCCGTGTCGCGGACCCTTCAGTGAGCCGAGCGCGGCGGAAATTGCCGAGTAGGTGTCTGTTCCCGATGAGGTTACCACGTGCGTTGTAAAGGTTGAATTGTTACCGCCTCCGTGCTCGGCGTGGAGAACAAGGGCAAGGTCAAGCAGCTCTGCCTCAAGGGGCGTATACTGTCCGTCCTCGCGGAGTATGTAAAGGAGGTTTTCCGCCGTGTTCAGCTCCTTTTTCGGGTAGTGAATGAACAAGCTCTGACCGTTGTGGTAATGCTGGAAGGACTGATATCCGTAAACCGCGAGAAGCGGAAATTCCGCTATCAGCTGCAAGCATTGGCGCAGAATGTTCGCGGTGGAGATATCGTCGGGGTTTTCATCGTAGGCGTAGAGAGCCAACACACTTCTTGAAAGGATGTTCATCATATCCTTGCCGGGAGCCTTCAGGATCATATCACGAACGAAGGATGGCGGCAAGGAGCGGTAGCGTGACAGCTGCTCGCAAAAGGCATCGAGCTCGGGTTTGGTTGGCAGCTTTGAAAAAAGGAGCAAATATACTGTTTCTTCAAAGCCCGGTCGGTTATCGGCAACAAAGCCCTTTACAAGACTTCGCACGTTAACGCCTCGGTAATAAAGCTGACCTGCGCACGGAATGGCATTTCCTTCTGCATCGATTTCTTTAGCCTTGATGTGCGATACCTCGGTAAGCCCGGCAACAACACCATTGCCGTTGATATCACGCAGACCACGCTTTACGTCATGCTGTGCGTACATATCGGGGACGATATGATTGCTTGTATCCGAAAGCGCCGCAAGCTCTCTGATATACGGTGTGATTTCTGAATAGTTCATTCGGTTACCTCCTTGTAGGTATAAAAATAGTATGTGCGATCCGGCAAGTCGGTTTCTCAATTGTTACAGGTGTCAAAAAAGGAATACGATCATGGCGCAAATGAATATGAATACCGCCGTTCCGATACTGAAATAAGCCACCTTACGGCTGTTGCTCCACTGCACGTAGCCTTGGCAAAGCATTACAACCCCCATCAAGGGCATATAGACGTTAATCGCTTGCTCCCAAATCTCAAATATCTGCAATACCGCCAATACCATGACGGATAAACTTGCAATAATTGATATTATGGTAACGACCTTGTGTAATAGGGGCGTATCTTTCCACTTTGTTTTACTCATATCTATACTCCTTCTTAAGCTTGATTTTTGTGTCTTTTCACTTGGTTATAAAACCGCTCACCCTTTTTGTGTGCGCAGAAATCAAAGATAACAAATACGCCGAAATAGATCGGCAGCGCGATCAAAGAGATCACGGGATACGTTAGAAACGCAAGCCCCTCAAACGGCGAGTGTATCAAGAACATCGAATTGACGTCATACGCGGTGGCTTCGGAAACAAGCGCGTGGAAAACAAGGTTGCAGTAGCAGCCGATCGCCGCCATTACAAGGATGGAAAGGAGGATGTTTGTCATGCTTCTCTTGACGTCTGCTTTTATGTAGCCGAAAATCGGGAGCAGAAGAATGTTGAACAGAAGCGTGGCGTGTGCCGTTATGCTTTTGAAATTCTCGTAATCCGCCAGTGTGGGGTTTCTGATGAAATCCACGTTCGCGAACATACCGACAAGGGTGGAAACGATACCGAACCAAAACAGATAATCGACGAAGAACGAACCAACTCTTGACGTTTTGTTCTTTAAGAGCGCAAAGATCAGCGCTGACCACATGACCACGTTGCAAGGATATATCGGCAAAAGCAAATTCGGAGTTTCCCCCAAGTATTCTATCGCGTTGCCGCCCGACAGCAGCTTAAACAGAAACGAGCTGTAGTGGAACGCGATGGTGAAAATCGCGGCTACTGTTAAAATGATATTTTGAGTGCGCTCTCTCTGAACGTGTTTTTTGATCAGCCATAGCCCAAGCGCGATGATGGTTATCAGTATAAAATTAAAGACCAGTAATTTCCCCATATCTTTCTTTATCGGTTCTTTCTTTTTTTTAAAAAAATTCTTTTTCTGCTCGAATTGGCCGCAAGTCGGGGGCGAGCGTCACCATCCCTGTGGTCGAAGTCGCGCAAAAAGCGTTTCCCAACTTTGCGTATTGTTTCATTTGCGCGGTATATTTATTCTACCATTGTTTTGTGAATAAATCAAGAGGCTTCCATCATTTCCTTTCGATTTTCGCTCGGAAAGAGAAGTATCTTTTTATCTTTTGTTTTGTAAGTACGATCGGTTTTTATCGAAATTCGATAAAAATATATTGACAAATGATGGAAGTGGTGCTATAATGGAAAAAAAGGAGTGTGATCAGATGAACAAAAATCAAATTCAAAGAACCACCGTGATCTCTCGCGTGTTTGCCGTTGTGCTGCTTGCCGCGCTGGTGGCATTGGCGTGTATTCTGCCTCCCGTGGTGGAATCCCTTTGCGGAACCAGAGATTTGTTGGGCGACCGCGCCAACATGAGCCGAGGCGGGGAGATCTTTGTGCTTGTTGTTGCCTACTGTATGCTCGCCGTGGCGGCGTTTGCCATTGTGGTGCTTTGGCGCTTGCTGGGGGTGATCTCCCGCGGCGCGGTGTTCAGCGATACCACCCACCGTTTGTTGAACGCCGTTTCTCTTTGCTGCTTTGGAGAGGGAGCGCTGTTTCTTTCCTTGGTCTACTATTTTCAGCTGGCGCTGGGCGCCGCTGTTGGAATCTGCTTTGTGGGGCTCTGCCTTTTGGTGGTGAAAAACGTGATCGAGGAAGCCTGCCGCATCAAGGCGGAAAATGACTTTACCGTTTGAGGTGCCGCCGTGATTGTGATCAATTTAGACGTGATGATGGCAAAGCGCAAGATGTCGTTGGGAGAGCTTTCCGACCGTGTGGGTATCACGCTTGCCAATTTGTCGATTCTGAAAAATAACCATGCCAAGGCGATCCGATTTTCCACGTTGGATGCCCTTTGCAAGGCATTGGACTGCCAGCCTGCCGATTTGTTTGAGTTTGTTCCCGATCCCGAGGACTGATGAAAGGAGAATTACAATGAACCGAGATCCGCAAAATGAAACCACCTCCGGGGAGGTGGTGTTTCCCGCAACCCCCATGGAGGAATATCCCGATTGGATGCAGCATTCCCCACGGGAGCGTCAGAAAAAGGAATATCCCGTCACCGTTCTGCATCAGATTTTCGGATGGCTCTCGATCCTGATGAGCTTTCTTTTGGTGCGGGCGTTGCCCAAGGGGGAGCATCCCCTGGGAAATCTGCTGATCACCCTTCTGTTTTTTGCCCTTGGAACGGTCTTTCTGCTCCTCAGCGGCAGAAAGCTCCGCCCACGTCATTGGGTGTTTTTGAGTGCTTCCGCGGTGTTTTCGGTGGCTTACGTTACCAACGCCAACGGCGCCATCCTCTTTTTTGTGGGCGTTCTGCTCACCGTTGCCTTTTGCGCCATTCTCTACGACGGCTTTGGCGCGGCGGGGGAGCGCCTGAGGGCATACCGTATCCCCGCGCATTTGCGGATGGCGGTTCTGAAATATCCCTTCGCTTCTCTTGGGGCAATCTTTTCCGCCCTCGCGAACACGGGGAAGGGAAGGGCGAAGGGGCTTTGGAAAACGGTTCTGATGGTTGGAATCGGTCTTTTGGCGGCGGTAATTCCCACCGCTCTGATCTGGGGCTTGCTCTCCTATGACGATGGCTTCGACGCCATTATGAACCGACTGTTCTCCTTCTCCATGGACGGCTTCTGGGAGAACCTCGGAGATCTTTTGCTGTCGTTTCCCGTTGCCGTTCTGCTGTTCTCCCTGCTCTACACCGCCTCTCAAAGAGGGGAGAGCGGAGAGGAGCAGATCGAGGCGGCAAGGGGATTGCATCGGGTTCCCAAAGTAGTGCTTTGCACTGCCGTTACCCCCATTCTTCTGCTGTACGTGGTGTTTTTCGTTTCTCAATGGAGCTACTACGTTTCCGCCTTTACCCATATCCTGCCCGAGGGGCTAACCTACGCCGCTTACGCCAGAGAGGGCTTTTTCCAGCTTTGTACGGTGTGCGGCATCAATGCGGCAATCCTGTTGTTCTTCCATTTGCTGGTTCTGCGGCGAGAGGACGGCGGCCATTCCGTTGTGACAAAGGCTTATTTCTCGGTGATCTCGCTGTTCACCCTGATTCTGATCGCCACCGCGCTATCCAAAATGATTCTGTATATCAATTCCTACGGTCTCACGCAAAAGCGGGTCTACGCCTCTTGGTTTATGCTTCTGCTCGCGCTGATTTTTGTTTGCGTGCTGATCGGGCAGGTGATCCGACGGTTCCCCGCCATGGCGATGGGGCTGATCGGCGCGGTGGTGCTGTTCGGCTTAATTGCCGTTCCCAACGTGGACGCCATGATCGCGGATTACAACGTGTCTGCCTACCTGTCGGGGGACCTGAAGCAGGTGGACGTTGTGGCGCTGCAGGATTTGGAGCTTTCCTCCATTCCCGCGCGGGTAAGACTGGAAAAGGAGCTGAAGGAGAAAACCGACCGAAGCTTTGAGGAGGATCGAGCGCTGGAGGCTGTAACCTACACGCTGGATCATTCCGCCAAGCTGATAGAAAATGAAAAAAACGATGGGAAGTGGGGCTTTTTCTCGGGCTCAATCCCAAGGCTTTTGGCAGAACGGGCGCTGAACAGTCGGTGATCGGTAACCGTCAAATTCACTAAAAAACAAAACTACAATGAGAAAATTTTGAAAAAAGTCTTGACTTTTTGTTGGAAAATGGTATAATCTAATTACTAATTTTTTCAACAAAGGAGCTTTCTCATCATGGCAAGAAATCCACAAAATCTCTCCCAAAAGCAATTACTCACCAACCGCTACAACAGCGCCCGCGCCAATCTGCTGCTGGTTGTGCTGTTCACCCTTTTGAACGTGGTGCTTTTGTTTGTGAACGCGGATTACTATCTTTTGTTCTCGGCGTCCATCCCCTTCTATCTCACGCTCTACGCAATGCTGTTTTGCGGAAAGTTCCCGCCCGAGTACTACGGAGACGCTTATGAGGAATGGGCGGCAGGCGGCTTCTATCCCGACACGGTGCTGTACGCGGCGCTGGTGATCGTTGCCGTGATTCTTGCCATCTACCTTTTGAGCTTTTTCCTTTCCAAGAACGGAAAATCGGGTTGGTTGGTGTTTGCGCTGGTGCTGTTCATTGCCGACACCATTGGTCTGTTTCTGATGGCTGATCTCGGAAACGCGATCCTCGATCTGGTGTTCCACGCATGGGTGCTTGGAATTCTGATCTCGGGCATTTCCGCCGCTTCCAAGCTGAAGAAGCTTCCTGAGGAGGAGGAAAAGAAGGGATTCTTCGAGGTCTGAGCCTCAAAACGAGCAAGCGGTGCCTTCGTTTCACCCACAGAAAAGAGAGAACGAATCGGATTTTTTCGATTCGTTCTCTCTTTCTTGTTAAACGAAAAGGAGTGTCGCTATCTAACGCGACACTCCCAAAAAACACCTACGGGAAAGTTCTTGGAGGTGTGGAACCTTCTTTCAAGAAGGTTCCGCGAAACTCCCCCCCAACCGAACGATCATCCCACTTCAACGGTGCCGTCGGCTTTAACGGTAATCTGCATACCGTCCTTCACGTAGGAGAGGAACTCCTCGCCGAGAGAATCAATCACGGGCATGGTCACGCCGTCCACCCAAACGTCGGCAAGCACGGCGCCCGCCGCTGCCAGGGAGTCGATGTGGTTGGCGAACAGCATACAAGCGGGATTTTTCCCCATGGCGCAGGCGCAGTAGAGCACCAGGCCGCCCGTGGTGGAGCCAATGGTTTGAGGCAGGCAGAGCGCCTTGTTGATCAGAGGCTTGCCGTAAAGCTGGCGGTTGCTCTGGTCGCCGCATTTTACTTCCTTATCGCCAAACTGGAGCGCCATCTGGAAGGATGCCAGTGTGTTAAAGCCCTCGGTGGTCACAACCGCCTCGGCGGTCACCTCTCCGGGGGTGATCACTCTTCCCTTGAATTGCTTCATTGCTTTTTACCTCCTGTGATGATTTGCAGGATCTCTCCGTCCGTGTAGTATCTCGCGCTGGTGTAGGTGCGGAGCTTGTTGGAGGAGGTGATTACGGGCATTTTTTTGCAAAGGGGATTGTTCATATACATCAGGGGGCAGATATAGGAGGTGATTACACCGGTTGCCGCCAGACGGGGGGCGAACTCGCTTTCGTTGAATGCCTTCAGCACAGCGGGAGCGGCGGTGAACACGGTGGGAACGGTCACCTTCTTTTTGCCGTTTGCCTGCAGCGCAGCCTCCAGCTTCACCGTCCAATCCTTCAATTGCTCCTGAGAGAGATGCGGACAGCCAACAAAGCAGAGCTTGGGGGCTGCGTCGGGATTCTTCCAGATCACGGGGTAGTTGTTCTTCACCCGCTCCAATTCGGCGTCGTCGATAACGTATTCCTTGGCGCCCTCGGCGATCAGGCTCTCGCCCAGTTCCACTGCCTCGGGGGTGAGGTTGGCAATGTGGTAGAGTCCCACAGCGCCGTTGGAGGCGGTTGCGGCGCCAAAATCCTTCAGATAGGCGCAGGCGGCGTCGTTCAGCTCATTGCCGATCCATTGATCCAGACCCACAACGTAGGGAACGTCCTCCATCACCTTCATACCAATGGCGGAGCCCAGCAGCTGCGCCTCGGGCTTTTGGGTGGTTTGCACCTTCACAACCCAAGTGGCTTTTCTGCCCTCGTCGGTGAGAAGCCCGAAGTAGGGAACGTAGCCAACGATGGAGCCCATGATGTCGATGATGCCCGAATTGCGGTTACAGCGGGCGCCCAGCACCGAGTTGGCGTAAACCACCGCGCTGGATTCCGCCCAGGAGAGAACGTCGCCCTTCTTGGGCTTGTTGCCCACCTCGTCCATGTAGCAGGCGCAGGTGAAGGCGTTTTCGTTCATCAAACCCAGCTTTTTCAGCTGCTCCTCATAGAAGTCCTGCTTGGTGTACATGAATTTGTTGAACACCAGATTTTGCAGGAGGTTGGCGGGAACCTTTTTGTCCAGCGGACGGGGGTCCACCGAGAACTTCTGACCCGAGGCAACGCCCGCGTCCAGAAGGGTTTGCATCAGATCATAAACGGGGGACATGACCTTGAGGCCGAAGGAGGTGACCAGATGGTTGTAATTGGAGGTGATGGGAACCAGCTTTTCCGCCTCAAAGGCATCGCCGTACATCACCAGCGTTTTCATGACCTTGGCGAGGGTTTCGCCCTGCTCGCCGTCAAGGATCGCTTGCTGTTCTTTTGTGAGAATCATTTCAGTAAAGCCTTTCCTTATGTTAGTTTATTGGGGAAGGCGTTGGATTCTTGGAACCTTCTTGAAAGAAGGTTCCAAACCTCCAAGAACTTCCCGTAGTGTTTTTTTTAATTGTTGCTATAGTTGGCGGCTCGGACTTTCGTTTTATGCCGCTTTTCTGCGGTACGCTGTGCGAACAATCGCTGCCGCAAGCGTTTGGGTACCGCCACCCCAAACGCTCCACCAAGTTAGTTGAGTGGAACTGTTTTGAAACAGATGGAATCTCATTCTCGGGGACGGAACAAACGCGTACTGTTGAAGAAAGGTCGATTTTGGGCTGTCGGCACTGCCGACTCGGGTTTTGAAAGTGGATTTGTCCGCCCTTCTTTCAAGAAGGTTCCAAGAAAAATCCTCTAAAAAACCAACTCATCAAAGCTTCATGGCAACGTCCCACGCGCCCCAGATCACGGTACGGAGATTGCCAACGCTTTGCGCGTCGCCGATCACGTGAACGTGTCCCGATTTTTTGGCGATGGGAGCGGGGTTATAGCCAACCGAAAGAATAACGGAATCGGCGGGAACCGTTTCCACGGAGCCGTCCTTGTGCTTTATCACAACGCCGCCCTCGGTGATCTCCTGCAGCGCCGTTTCCAGATGAACGGGAACCTTGTTGGTTTCAAAGAAGTCGCGGAGGTAGCTGGTGTTGGCAAGGCAAATGCCCTTGGTGGTGATCAGATCGTCCTGCATTTCAACGATCACGGGCTTCTTGCCCTTCAGATAAAGATCGTAGGCGATCTCGCAGCCCGTGAGTCCGCCGCCGATCACGGCAACCCGCTCTCCAACCTCGCGGTTGCCCAGCAGATAGTCCACAGCCTCCACCGCGGTGTCGGCACCCTTCACGGGAATTCTCTTGGCAACAGCGCCGGTTGCAACGATCACCTCGTCGGCGTCAAGCCCCTTCACGTCGGTGATCTCGGTGTTCAGCTTCACGGAGATGGGATATTTCTTCAGCTCGCGGATGTACCATGCGATCAGCGCCCGATCCTTTTCCTTAAAGGAGGGAGCGGCTGCGGCAATGAACACACCGCCCAGGCGGTCGGTCTTTTCATAAAGCGTGACCTCATGACCTCTCTTGGCGCACAGAATCGCAGCCTCCATTCCGCCGATGCCGCCGCCGATGATCGCCACCTTTTTGGACTTTTCGGCAGGGATCACGCGATACTTTTTGGATTGCATGGTTTCGGGATTCAGGGCGCAACGGGCAAGCCCCATGGTGTCGGTGAGATCCTGGGTGTTGGCATGACCCTTGGAGGAGGAGAAGTTGAAGCAACCCGCGTGGCAGCAGATGCAGGGCTTGATGTCCTCCAGTCTGTCCTCAATGAGCTTGGTGACCCACGCGGGATCCACCAGGAACTGGCGCGCAACGCCAACGCCGTCGATCCGCCCCTCGGCAACCGCCCGCGCGCCAACCTCGGCGTCCATTCTGCCCGCGCAAACCACGGGAATATCCACAAACTGCTTGATGTGGGCAACGTCGTCCAGGTTGCAGTTTTCGGGCATATACATCGGCGGATGCGCCCAGTACCAGGAATCGTAGGTGCCGTTGTCGGCGTTGAGCATATCGTAGCCTGCGTCCTGCAGATATTTGGCGGCGCGCTCGGATTCCTCCATGGAGCGGCCAACCTCAACGTAGTCCTCGCCGGGCATCGCGCCCTTGCAGAAGCCCTTCATTTTGGACTCCACCGAATAGCGAAGGGAAACGGGATAGTCCTCGCCGCAGGCTGCCTTGATCGCCTTCACCACCTCCGCGGCGAAGCGATAGCGGTTCTCAAAGCTGCCGCCGTATTCGTCGGTACGCTTGTTGAAGAATTCGATGGCAAACTGGTCCAAAAGGTAGCCCTCGTGAACCGCGTGAACCTCAACGCCGTCAACCCCTGCCTCGCGGCAGAGCTTAGCGGTTTTCGCA
>SVSC01000093.1 GCA_015064525.1 Oscillospiraceae bacterium | reverse complement strand
CCGAAATTAGATCTGATATTTCACGAATCTTTAAATTGCTTGTTGAAAACGGTGCTGATATGGGATATATTGCACCAAATGCTTTTGGCAAAACCTATAAAGAACAATACGAGAATGAAACAGTAGGTGAATTTATATAACACATAGATTCGTTGCAAGCATGGCGTTAAAAGTCCGGCAGAACGCGGAACCTTTTAACACCCATCATTGCCAAAGGGGTTAGTCTACCCTCTGCAAAATCTGCGTGCATCTGAATCGGACACACATGATTTTGCATATAAATCAAACACATATCAAAAAAATTCCGAAAGCAACCGCTTTCGGAATTTTTTTCAAGCCGCTGACCTGGCATCATGCCGAAAAGAGGACGACCGCATAGTTTGAGCTTGCCGAAATGGGTGGTCACTCCTCCTTTTTTTTTCGTAAGCTTCGTCTGACGCGATTGATATGCCGTTCAAAGTCTCCGCTGTTGATCAGCTCCGCAAGCACGAACTGCTCAAAGGTTGGCACTGTGCAGGAATAGAAGCCCAGCTTTTTTTCAAATTCGCTCACAAGGCATTTTGGCAAAACCATATATCCAACACGGAGCGCGGGCGAAATGGTTTTGGAAAAGGTGTTCATATAGATCACGTTGTCGTGGGGGGAAAGCGAGAACAGCGTATCCTCAGGCTTTGAGGAAACGGAAAACTCCGATTCAAAATCGTCCTCAATAATGATGCGACCTTTTTTGCTCGCCCAACGGATATATTCGTGGCGCTTGTTTGCGGATGCGGTAATGCCCGTTGGAAAGCTTCTGTAGGGCGTTGTGTGAATCACGCTCGCCTTGGTTTTTGCAAGCGCCGCGCTGTCAATGCCGTCGTGAGATAACGGCAGCAGCTCATGCCTCACGTCAGCCGCGCTGTAGATCTGTTCGATTTTTTGGTACGACGGTGACTCAATTCCGTAGATATGCTTTCGCCCCAGCATTGTAATGATCAGTCCGTAAAGATATTCCGCGCCCGAGCCGATCATGATCTGGTCGCTTTCCACGCTCATTCCTCTGTTTCGTGTGAGATATTTTTTGATCGCCTCCCGAAGCTCGCCACAGCCTGCGTTCGGAGACCTTTCGCGCAGCACGTCGGCATGATCGGAAAGCACCTTGCGCATTGTTCTGGCAAGAACGGAATAGGGAAAGTCGGGATACGTATGATAGCTTTGCGGCGCAATGCTATGCTTCGTGCGTGTTTCGGCAGGCGCGGCAAAACCGTCCGATTTCAAAAAAATAACAAAGAAGCCGCTGCGCTCTCTCGACTCAATATAGCCTTCGTCGCACAGCAGAGCGTACGCATGCTCCACCGTAACCGTGCTGACCGAAAGCTCGTCGCAGAGCAGACGTATGGAGGGGAGCTTGGAGCCCGGGGGATAGATTCCGTCGATAATGTCCTGTCGGAGCTGCTTGTAGATTTGCAGATAAACAGGTCGGTTGTTTTTGTCTGCCACGTATTTCATCTGTATATATAAATTTCTCCTCTTCTGGCTATTTTCATATCAACAAGAATATTATATAATATTATCATCAAAATGTCAAGGAGCAAGGATCAAATGTCTCATAATCATCAAAAAAAAATTGCAGTGATCAATGATTTCTGTGGCTTCGGGCGCTGCTCGATCTCGGTGTCGCTTCCGATCATATCCGCAATGAAAATACAGTGTTGCCCCTTGCCAACGTCGATTTTTTCAAATCATACGGGCTATGAGAGCTTCTATTATACCGACTACACCCGGCATATGGAAGCGTATTTTCGGGAATGGAAGAAGCTCGATCTTCGTTTTGAGGGGATTCTCACCGGCTTTCTCGGTTCACCCGAGCAGATCGGCATTGTCAGGCGTTTTCTGGAGGAATTCAAAGCCGCGAACACGGTTACCGTTATCGACCCCGTTATGGGAGATCATGGGAAGCTGTATCAAACCTACTCCGAGGGATTGGCAAAGCAAATGGTTACCCTTGTACCGTACGCCGATATCCTGACGCCGAATTTGACCGAGACTTGTATTCTCACGGGAACCGCGTACAGATCTGACATGGGCGAGGATGCGCTTCGCGGAATGTGCAAGGCGCTTTGCGAAATGGGAGCGGGGGCTGTGATTATCTCAGGGCTTCAGCGGGGGGAGGATTTGGAAAACTTCGTTTTTGAATCCGGAAAAAAGCCGCAGATCATCCGAGAGCATAAGGTGGGCTCATGCCGCGCAGGAACGGGCGACGTTTTTTCCTCCATGATTGCCGCCGATGCTGTAAACGGAGTGGGAATTGCCGAGGCGGTGCGGCACGCGGCGTCATTTATTGCGAAGGTGTTGCGCCGCGCAGACGAGATGGAGCTGCCTTTGGAAGATGGGATTTGTTTTGAGGAGTTTTTGTGCGAGATCGGAGAACATCAAAATGCATAGCAAACGTATACGGTCAATGTGTATTGCAGGCGTATTTACGGCGCTGGTATTCGTTGTTACCGCCTATTTGCACATTCCAACAAGCAACGGCTACATTCACGTTGGCGACGGTTTGATCTATCTTTCCGCGTGTATTCTTCCTTGGCCTTATGCCGTGGCTGTGGGGGCAGGCGGAGCCTTTTTCGCCGACTGCCTGACGGGATTTGCCATATGGGCGCCCGGGTCGGTTGTGATCAAAGCGGTGACCGCGTTGCTGTTTACGAGCAAGGGAAAGAAAATGATGAGCTTGCGAAATTGGTTGGCGCTTGTACCTGCCGCGGTTGTTTGCGCGGGGGGATACTATCTTTATGAATCCTTGCTATACGGCAATTTTATTGCGCCTCTCGCGAGTATTCCTGCGTCGCTGACGCAGTCGGTAACAAGCTCCGGTCTGTTTGTTGCCATTGGATTGACGATTGATAGAATGAATTATAAAGCTAAGTTGATTGGGGGAGCTTCGTTATGATGACCGTTACGTATGCCGCAGGATCGGCAATCTATGTTAATATGACCAATCGGTGCCCTTGCGCTTGCACCTTCTGCCTTCGCCATCATAAGGACCATGTATTTCAATCGGATTCCCTGTGGCTGGAAAGAGAGCCCACCGTTCGGGAGGTTTGCGATAGCATCGACGCGTGGGAGCTGACTCGGTATAGCGAAATCGTTTTCTGCGGATACGGCGAGCCTACGGAGCGCCTTTACGATTTGCTGAAGGTGGCGGAGCATATCCGATCGAAGAGCGATATTAAGATCCGAATCAACACCAACGGACTTGCCGATCTGATCTGGGGGGAACCAACCGCGCCAAAGCTTGAGGGACTGATCGACAGCGTTTCAATCAGCTTAAACGCAACGAACAAGGAAGACTATTTTCAGGTTGTTCGTCCGAAGTTCGGCATCGGTTCCTATGACGCGATGCTGAATTTCGCAAAGGCTTGCACGGAGTACGTTCCTTCCGTTGTGATGACGGTTGTTGACGTTGTTACCTCCAAGGAGGAGCAGGAGCTTTGCCGTAGAATTTGCGAATCGGTGGGAGCAACGCTTCGCATTCGCCCCTACGTGGCGGATTAGTTGTTTGTGTGTTCAAATTCATTTCAGGAGGAAGACTTATGAAAAAAAGGATTGTGCTGTTTACTATTTTGGTTGTTATGATTTCCGTTATGCTCATGCTTTCCTTGTCGGTTGCGGCGGGAGAGCGCGACGGATATTCCTACACAATTTCAAATGGAGAAGTTCGGATATACGCAGCATCCTCAAGCTTGAGCGGTGAGCTGGTTATTCCCGAGGAGATCGAGGGATATCCGGTAACCAAAATCGGATCATATGCGTTTTCCAACTGCAAAAATCTTACGGGCGTTCAACTGCCGTCAACGCTTGTTGCCATAGAAAACGCCGCGTTTTCAGGATGCTCATCGCTGGAATTAATCGTGATTCCCAACAGCGTGGTTTCCATGGGCGAGGATACCTTCAAGGATTGCACAGCTTTGAAGAGCTTTGTGTTTTCAAGCGGCATGACCGAAATTCCGCCCCAAACCTTTTCGGGCTGCTCGTCTCTGGAGGCGATCATGATTCCCGAAAATATTCGATCGGTAGGAAGATCTGCATTTCAGGGCTGCTCCTCAGCCAAGGAAATCTATATCCCCAAGAGTGTGACTGAAATAGGCTACGTTGCGTTTGCCGACTGCTCGTCCGCTGAGAAAATTACCATCCCCTTTGTAGGTGAATCCCTTTCGGGGGATTCCAATCGGGTTTTTGGTGACATTTTTGCGGGGAGCAATCAATATAACGTTCCGCAATCCCTCAAGGAGGTTGTGATCTTGGGCGGAAACGATATTCCCAAGGGCGCGTTTGAGGATTGCGTGTCTATCGAAAAAATAGATATTTCCGATTGCATCTCAAACATCGAAGAAAAGGCGTTTTATAACTGTCCCTCGCTAAAAGAAATTGTTGTGGATGAAAAAAACAGCACCTACCACAGCAGCGGAAACTGCTTGATCGAGAGCAAGACCAAGCGCTTGCTGTTAGGCTGTCAAGCAAGTGTCATCCCCGATGACGGTACGGTTACAGCCATAGGCAGCTATGCCTTTGGTAATTGCACGGAGCTGAAAAAGATCGTTGTTCCGAACAGTATTCAAAAAATAGAACGCTATGCGTTTTTCGGATGCGCGTCGCTGGAGGAGATCAGCCTCCCGTTTGTGGGTGAAAAAGCAAGCAATACCTCAAACACCCATTTCGGATATATTTTCGGAGCCGGCAGTGTTGAATCTCATAATGCCGTATTTATTCCCGAAGCCTTGAAAAAGGTTGTGCTGACAGGTGATTGCTCAATTGCCGCACACGCCTTCATGTCCTGTCGCAATATTGGGTCGTTTACGGCAACCTCAAATTTAAAGCAGATACATGAATTCGCGTTTTTGGATTGCTCGGGCTTGCAGGTTGTTCGATTTGAAGGGAAGCTGGAGGCTATCAGCCAATCGGCATTTTTGAACTGTACGTCACTAAAGGAAATTTTATTGCCGAACAGTGTCAGGACAATTGGAAAAGCCGTTTTTGAAAATTGCTCCAAGGTTAAGCTTTTCTGTGTTAAGGGTTCGGTTGCCGAGCAATACGCAATCAACAATAAAATCGCGTATGAAATTACGGGAACGCCGCCCGAGGATGTGACCGAGCAACCTCGCCCTTCTGAATCCGAGCCCGTGCCCAAACCCGAAACGGAGCCCGAAACCCAACCCGATCCCGAGCCCGCAACTGAATCCGCGACGGAGCCCGACACCGACTTGGAAACCGATTCGGAAACCGAGGCGGGAAAGAAAGGCTGCAAATCGTCGATCGGAATCGGAGCGGTCATCCTCGTTGCCCTTGCTGCAGGCGGCGCAATCGTTCTTCGCAAAAAAGAAGACTGACCGTTTTCTATCAAATCAACCGTATATTCGGTCTTGCTTGATTTTTCGGCAGCCCAACGGTTAAGCATCTCTCCACACAGCTTCATGCGCTTGTACGCGCGTAAAAAGCGGTGTGGGGAGCCTCAAAAAATTGAAAAACCGTATTGACAAAAGGGTCGTTGTGTTGTATAATGTAGGCACAAAAGAATAAACGCAAGGTATCTGAATGGGAATGCGCCATTCGTTGTCGGGCATACCGAACAAAAGGGTTTGCTCGGGGATAAGGAAATCGCGGTGAGAATCCGCGGCAACAGCCATTACCGTATCTCTGCTTGCTTTCAGGCAGTCAAGTCGGAATGCTTATCACCTTGTGACACGTAAAGGTCTCTTGGGCAAAATGGGGGGATTGTGAATCGAAACGCGGATTTTTTCGCGGATGCTTCGCGATGAGCAGGATCGCGCGGCGTTCTGTCACAAAGCCCTCCTTGGAGAGGGCTTTTACTTTGTCCTTTTGCAAAAAAAGTCAGAAAGGATAACCAAAAAATGAAAAAAAAGATTGTTTCCGTTGTTTCGATTCTTCTCGCGCTCCTCTTTGCCGTCACCCTTACCTCCTGCCAAAATGCAGATCAGACGGACGTATGGAAGAACGCAACCTACACCCGAGATACCGAGCTTGGCAGCGGCTCAAAAACGCTGACGGTTGAGGTGAAGGCGCAGGAAAAGACCGTCACCTTCACCATCAAAACCGACAAGGCAACCGTTGGAGAAGCCTTGATGGAGCATCAGCTGATCGCGGGAGAGGAGGGACCCTACGGCTTGTACATCAAGCAGGTTAACGGCATTACCGCCGACTATGACGTGGATCAAACCTACTGGGCGTTTTACGTCAATGGAGAATACGCCATGACCGGTGTGGAGCTTACCGAGATTACCGAGGGCGCGGTTTATCAGCTTGCGTACACCAAATAAGAGCTTCGGGAAAGGACGCGGCGGAGGGCTCACCACCAGAGAGCTGGTTGTATTCGCCATGCTCGGAACGGTGATGTTCTGCTCCAAGATCATTATGGAGGTGCTCCCCAACATTCACCTGCTCGGAATGTTGACCATCACCTACACCCTCGTATTTCGTAAAAAAGCCTTGTGGCCGATTTACGTCTACGTGATGCTGAACGGGCTGTACGCGGGCTTTAACATGTGGTGGGTGCCGTATCTCTATATTTGGACGATCCTTTGGGGAATCACCATGCTTCTTCCGCGCCAAATGCCGCGCGTGGCGCAGTATATCGTTTATCCCATTGTGTGCAGCGCCCATGGAATCGCCTTTGGCGCGCTCTACGCTCCCGCCCAGGCGCTGATGTTCGGAATGAATTTTGAGCAAACGGTTGCGTGGGTTTTGGCGGGATTGCCGTTTGATTTGATGCACGGCATCGGAAACGTGTTTGTTGGCACCCTGATCGTTCCTTTGAGCGACCTGCTTCGCAAGCTGATGAGTAGGCGATGAAACAAGCCGAAAAGAATCAGCGTATATAAAAAAACGACCGCGCACATCCTCCCACTTGGAAGGATGTGCGCGGTCGTTTTGCTTTCGTTAGCGGAAATAGTAAAGCCCGCTGAGATCAAGCTTTTCCAGCTCCTCGGGCGTGTACCAGGTGTCGTCGGGGTCCAAGAACTGGAAAATTTCCTCAACGTAATCCGAAATGGACAGCATATAGATGTTATGCTCGGAGGAATAGGTGAGGGAGATTCTGCGATAGGGGATCAGATTGCCGTTTTTCCAGTAGTAGGCAGTGGTGGTATCACAGGTCTTATAGGAGGAGGGGGCGTCGGTGTAGGCAGGGAAGTCGGTGCGCTGATGCGTGAAGGAGAGGATCACCTTCTTCTCGGGATCGGGCATCACGTTGCATAATTCACCGAGAGGCTCATTGGGCAGGAAGGTGTTCGTTGCGGGATCGTAGAGGAAGCAGACGTTGGAGGTCATTTCTCCCTCCACGTGGGTGATCTGACGAATGTCGGCATAGCCGTCGAAATTCAGATCAATCACCGCAAAGCCGAAGTCGGGCAGCGCGGCATCCGAGAGGGTTTTGTCGGTTTTCACCCGCTCCTGCCAGATGGTTTTGCCGTTTTCGCTGACGCGCAGCTTTTTGGGGAGGGAGCCCCCCAGCGCCTCATAGCATTTGCCGTCCACCGTAACGCTGTGAATGGCTTTGGAGGCGCAGGCGGATAGGGGGAGGAGAAGGGCGAGGGACAAAAGCAGTCCCGTGAGCTTGAAAATACGGGGTTTCATGACGACTCCTTTCAAATTTCAAAAAAGGGAGGGACGGCACAAAAGCGTCCTTCCCTTGAAAACAGTTTCGTCTGTAAGCCGGGTTCTGTCGGGAACGGTCATCAATCTTCGCGTTGCGTTGCCGCAATGCTTCGGGAGCAAGCTCCCGTGCCACCTCGGAGCATATGCCGGACAAGCGCCCCCTGGGGTGTTGCTTCGGATAGGGTTTACAGCGGACTCATGTTACCATGAGAACGGGTGAGCTCTTACCTCGCCTTTCCATCCTTACCGCGGAAGCGGCGGTATATTTCTGTTGCACTTTCCCGGTGGTTACCCACGGCCGACGTTATCGGCTATCCTGTCCTGTGAAGCCCGGACTTTCCTCACGGTAATACCTTTCGGCAACATACCGCGCGACCGTTCAACGAAGCTGTTTACCATATTATACATGATAAACGGGTGTTTGTCAACCCCTTGCGGCGGAGTTCCCCTCCACAAGCCTTTGAAATTGCTTCATTCGCAGCAGCAGGACAGCGCCAACCACGGTGAGCAGGGTTTCGGGGAGCATATAGCCACCGTTATAAACCAGCGAATAAAGCACCGGACGGTTGATCCAGGTTTGCCCAAATGCAATAAACTCGGCAAAATTCGCCCACAAAAGGATTCCTGCCAAAAAGTGGATGGCGAAGCGAAGCAGGCAAACCAGCACGATGCCCAAAAGCATCCCGCTTCTGCCGCGGTGACGGAAGAGCCCGGCCAGACCGAGAACGGTGAAGGCAAGAATATAGTCCAGCAAAAGGGAAGCGATGAGCATTCCGGGGGTAAGGCCCCAGGCGAACACACCGCCCTCAAGGATCTGAAACCAAGAGAAGCAGAAGGCTGCAACCGTTCCCCAGCCAATGCCGCGTCGGATCGAGAGGAAGCAGATGGGGAGCATGGAGAACAGCGTCACCGAGCCCCCAAAGGGAAAGAGGGGCTTGAGCAGCGGCTCCAAAAGAGCCTTGCTTACAAGGCTGAGCGCAACGGCAAGAGCCACCATTACGCCGCACTCGCAAAGAATGTGAATTCGTTTTGATTTCATTTTGTGAAACCTCCAAAAATAAAATTTAACCGCACGAAATCTCCGTGCGGTTAAAGATTTTTGGAGCGCTCCAAAAACAAACAGAATCTTCCTACGCCGGTATTATCCGTATCAGGTTTAAGGGTTCGGCACGCGCCGTCTCAGCCGCCGACCGTAGTCGGAAGCACCCCCGATTTTATGCGGTTATGAAATTGTTGTTCTCGCGAGGAACAGGGCTATTATAGCACGCCGCAAGGGGTTTGTCAAGAGCTTTCTTCAAAAAAAGTGACAACATTTTTTCGGCGCTTTCCTTGCTTTTTGACGGATATACGGTTAATAGTATAGATTTACGCCGATCGCCTTAATGTCGGAAACGGTGGCGAGAATTTCAAAATTCACCGACATCTCCCCATAGAGCGCGCGACATTCCTCCAGGAACAGCGACTCCACCAGAGCGGCGTTGAAGTTCTTGAACCACACCTGATTCACGTCCATCTCGTATGCTCTTTCGGAGGGGGCCAGCTTGATTACAATGTGGTAGCCCAGGCTATCCGAGGTGATCTCGGCAATGTCGCCGTTCTCCATGGCGTCCATGGCGTTCACAATATCGGAAAAGTAGGTGAACTCCGAGCCCGCGGCGGCGTAGTTCAAGGTCTTTTGCAGGTAGTAGCCGTCGGTGTAGGCTTCTCCGCCGAAGTCCACGTTCTCCTTGGCGATGGCGGACTCAAATTCGGCAACGGTGCAATCCTTCAGGGAAGCGAACAGCTCCTCGCCCTTCTTTTTTGCCGCCGCGATTTCATCCGCGGTCATTTCCTTTGTCACCGATTCGCCGTTCGCGTCCAGCTTGAAGCTGCGAATTCCGTTCACCGTGTCGTAGGCGATGCGGGTTTGATCCTCGG
>SVSC01000092.1 GCA_015064525.1 Oscillospiraceae bacterium | reverse complement strand
ATCCCCGTTATTTCCGCGGTCGGGCATGAAAGCGACTTTACCATCTGCGATTTCGTTGCCGACCTGAGGGCGCCAACCCCCTCCGCGGCTGCAGAGCTGGCGGTACCCGACCGCCAAAAGCTTCGGGAGGAGCTTCGCGTTCTCGGAGAGCGCATGAGGCGGTCTGCTTCCGAGCGGATTTCCCGAGAGCGGCAGAGCCTGCGCGGCATACGGCAGGGAGTGCTGTCCCATCCTGAGCGAATCCTGGACGTTTATCGCTTGAAATGCGACGAGCGGGAGCGGAGGCTGAGAAGAGCCGCCGAGGTTGGGCTGGAAACGAAACGTGCGAAGCTTTCGGCAACGTGCGAGCGCCTGGAGGCGCTCAACCCCATGCGCGTGTTGGCAAGGGGCTACGCGACGGTGTCCGGAGAAGCGGGAACCGTCACGTCGGCAGAGCAGGTGCGCGTGGGCGACCGTCTTTCCGTGCGCTTTGCGGACGGATGTGTATCGGTGGTAGCCGAGGAAGGAAAGGAAAACGAGAATGGCAACGAAAAAGGATAAGGAATTGAATTTTGAAGCAGCCATGGAGCGTCTGGAGGAGATCGCGAGGATTTTGGAGAGCGGCTCCGAGGGGCTGGACGGAATGTTGAAATTATATGCCGAGGGCGCGGAGCTGATTCGTCTTTGCGCCAACCGATTGGATACTGCCGAGCAAAGCGTAAGGACGCTGCAGCTGCAGGCAGACGGTCAGGCGGCTTTGGTTGAGTTTCAAAGGGGAGGAGAAGAAGAATGACGGAGGAAATTCTGACGCTTGCGTTGAATCGGAACGCCACGATCACCGAAAATGCTCTGCGGCAGATCTATCTGCCCGATGAGGATATCACCAATCTGCTCCGATCCGAGCAGTATAGCTTGTTTGCGGGAGGGAAACGGATTCGCCCCACTCTCACGCTGGAATTTTGTAAGCTTTTCGGTGGGGAAGAGGAGGCGGCAATTCCCTTCGCCTGCGCGGTGGAGATGATCCATACCTATTCCTTGATTCATGATGATCTTCCCTGCATGGATAACGACGATCTTCGCCGCGGAAAGCCGACCAATCATAAGGTCTACGGTGAAACGATCGCTCTGCTGGCGGGAGATTCTCTTCTCACGGGCGCCTTTGAGGTTGCCGCATCCAATACGGTAGCGGGGGCTGAGGCATCCGCCATGGCGGTGGCGTACCTTGCCAATTGCGCGGGACGGTACGGAATGATCGGCGGTCAGGTAATGGACATTGAGGGAGAGAAGCAGACCCTCACGCCCGACCGTCTCCTGAAGCTACACTCCATGAAAACCGGCGCGCTGATCAACGCAGCTTGCGTGATGGGCGCTCTGGCGGCGGGGATCCGCGTGGATGATCCCGCAATGGAGCGTGTGGTGAACTACGCCGAAAACATCGGCTTGGCATTCCAGATTGTGGACGATATTTTGGATCAGACGGGCGACGAGGCAACCCTCGGCAAGCCCATCGGCTCGGATGCCGAAAATCAAAAAAATACCTTCCTCAGCTTCTACACGGTTGAGGAAGCCCAATTCTACGCAGACCGCCTGACCTCGGAGGCTGTGGATGCGATTCGTCGGTTCCCCGCATCGGATCTGCTCTGCTCCTTGGCGGAATGGCTGGCAAAAAGGAAAAAATAAGCTATGTATTCCATGAAAGCGTTATTTACAAATTATTGGCTCATGAGTACCGTGTTCGGCTGGCTCATCGCCCAGATGCTGAAGATCTTCACGGGAGTATTCCGTATGCGGGAGTTTTCCTTCCGCAACCTGTTCTTCGGAACGGGCGGGATGCCCAGCTCCCACACCGCGTCGGTAACGGCGCTCTGTACCGCCATGATCATTACGGAGGGCTTTGCCTCCAAGCTGACGGCAATCACGGGGCTGCTCTGCATCATCGTCATGAACGATGCAACGGGGGTTCGCAGGGAAACCGGTAAGCAATCCAAGGCGTTGAATATTCTGATTCAGAACCTTTTCAAGGATCCTCCGGAAAAGCTGGACGAAAACTTCCGCGAATTGATTGGCCATACGCCCCTGCAGGTGGCGTGCGGCGCGATTACGGGGGTTGTGGTGGCGCTTGTAATGAGCCTGTTTCCCGTATTTGGAGTATCATGAGAGCCGACGTGTATCTCACGGTCAACGGTCACACCGAAAGCCGACAAAAGGCAAGACGCCTCATTGAGGAGGGGCTTGTGACCGTGGACGGAAAAAAGCTGCGCAAGCCCTCGGAGGAGATCCGCGAGGGAGCGCACGCGGTGGAGGTTGGCGAGCTGTATGCCTTTGTCGGTCGCGGCGGCTGTAAGCTGGAGGCGGCTTTGAACGCCTTTCGGATCGACGTTACGGGACTCTCCGCCATTGATATCGGCGCTTCCACGGGAGGCTTTACCGATTGTCTCTTGCAGCGGGGCGCCGCCCGCGTGTGGGCGGTTGACTCGGGTGAGGGACAGCTGGCGCCTCGTTTGCAGTCGGATGCGCGAGTGGTGTCCATGGAGCGCTGTAACGCCAGATATCTGACGGTGGAGGACATCGGACAGGTCACCGACTTGATCGTGATGGACGTCTCCTTCATTTCCGCCACCTATCTGATTCCCTTGTTTCCCTCCCTTTTGGGAAATGGTGGAGAGGCGGTGTGCCTCATCAAGCCTCAGTTTGAGGTGGGAAAGCAAGCCATCGGCAAGGGCGGTATTGTGAAGGACCGTCGCGACCATCGCATGGCGGTCTGCCGTGTGTTGGATGCGGCGAGAGCGGCGGGCATGAAGCCCGTCGGTCTGATTCCGTCTCCCATCACGGGAGGCGACGGAAATCGGGAATTTCTGGTGCATCTGGTGCGCGGAGACTCCCAACGGTTGGAGCTTACCAACGATCAGATCCTCTCGGTCACGGGCTGAGAGAGAAGGAGTACCTTTTATGCTGAAAATCGCATTGATCACAAATTTCAATATCACCGAAAAAGCCAACGCGGCAATGCAGGTGGCGGCGCATCTGTTAAGAGAGGATTGCGAGATTCTGATTGCCGCCTTCAATCGCGAGAAGCTGACGCGGATCCATAAGCATCGGGAGGAATTCCGTTATCTGCCCATGGAAATGGTTTATGCCGAGGCGGATATCATCATTGTGATGGGAGGAGACGGCAGCATTTTGGAGGCGGCGAGAAGAGCCTCTCAGAGGGGAACGCCGATTTTGGGCATCAACATGGGCAGGCTCGGCTATATGGCGGAGCTGGAAATGTCGGAGCTGTCGATGCTGAGCCGCTTGTTCACGGGCGACTACCATGTTGAAAAGCGCTCCATGCTTCGGGTGGAGCTTTATTCGGGCAACGAGCTGAAATCCTTCAGCTATGCCCTCAACGAGGCGGTGATTTCCAACGGCTCGGTGGCAAGAATCATTGATCTGGAAATGCGGGAGAACGGACATCCCGTGGCAACCTACCGCGCCGACGGTCTGATCATCGCCACCCCAACGGGCTCCACGGCGTATTCGATGTCGGCGGGAGGCTCCATTGTGGATCCTTCGGTCCCCTGCGTTTGCGTCACGCCCATCTGTCCTCATTCCTTCGGCGCCCGACCGCTGATCTTCTCGGATCGCTCGGTGCTGGAGGTGCGGAACGTTTGCGTGCGGGAAAAAATGCTCTATCTCACGGTGGACGGCAAGATCAATTTTGAATTTTACAGAAATCAAACGGTTCGGATCACCAAGTCCGACGTAGAAACAGGCTTGATCCGCTTCAAGCAGAACACCTTTTATAAAAAGCTTTGTCAGAAGATGAAGGAAACCCATTTCTGAGAGGAGAATCGGAATCATGAAAAAACACAGACACGAGAAAATGCTGGAGTTGATTTCCAGATACGAAATAGAAACCCAGGATGAGCTGATCGAGCGCTTGCGGGAGAACGGCTACGATGTGACCCAGGCAACGGTATCCCGCGATATTCGGGAATTGAAGATTGCGAAAATGACCACGGGAAAGGGAACCTACCGCTATGTGCTTCCCAAGCAGGTGGACCCCTCCGCGGGGATCAAGTTCAGCGCGGCGCTGATCGATTCCATCACCTCGGTGGAGTGGGCGCAGAATATTGTTGTGATCAAAACTTTCCCGGGGCTTGCCTCCGCCGTGGCAGGCGGTATCGACCGCATGGGGCTCAGACAGATCCTCGGGTGCGTAGCGGGAGATGACACCATTATGGCGGTAACCTCCGACAACGAATGTGCCGAAATGCTCGCCACGCAGATCCACGATCTTTTGAGAAATATCTGAAATGCTTCGATCTCTACATATTGAGAACGTTGCGGTGATCCGACGGGCAGACGTGGATTTCCGCCGCGGACTTTCGGTGCTGACGGGAGAAACGGGAGCGGGAAAGTCCATGATCATTGATAGCATCAATCTGCTGATGGGGAACCGCGTTTCCCGTGAAATGATCCGAAGCGGTGAGGAGCGGGCAACGGTGAGCGCTGTTTTTGAGGAGCTTTCCGAGAGGACGTTGGCGGCGCTGGAGGAGCTTGGCTTTTTCTGCGAGGACGGCGCCCTGATACTGCAACGCTCGGTTTCGAGGGACGGTCGCTCCCAAACCAAATTGAACGGGCAAACCATTCCGGTTGCCATGCAAAAGCAGATTACGCCTCTGCTGATCAGCGTTCACGGTCAGATGGATAGCCACAAGCTGCTTTGTAAGGGAACGCATTTGGAGCTGTTGGATGCCTATGCCCGCCCAAACGAATTGCTCGCCGCGTATGGCGAAGCCTATCAAGCCTATCGCGAAACCAAAGCAAGATCCGAGACCTTCTCCCGTGATGAAGCCGAAAAGCTTCGTTTGCAGGAGATGTACCGCTTTCAACTGGCGGACATCGACAGCCACAAGCTGAAGGCAGGCGAGGAGGAAGCGCTTTGCCGTGAGCGGGATCGTTTGCTCAATCTGGAGCGGATCAACCGTCAGGCGGAGCTTGCCTATCGCTATCTGTGCGGAGGAGAGAAGGGGGATGCCGTTGCCTTGATCCGTCGCGCGCAGTCTGCAATTCGCTCGCTGGAGGGGATTGTTGAGGGAGCAAACGAATTGGCGGAGCGTCTTGCTGAGGCGGAGTCCGAGGTGGTTGACGTTGCCGAGCGGGTTTTGTCCTTTACCGACGATAACAGAGAGGATCCCACCGCGCGGATCGACCGCATTGAGGGGCGTTTGGAAAAAATATCGAGACTGAAAAGGAAATACGGCAACAGCATTGACGAGATTCTTGCCTTCCGAAAAAAAATCGCCTCGGAGCTGGACGAGTTAGAGCTTTCCGATGAACGCCGCGCCGAGCTGGAGCTGCAATGCGCCGAGTATCGCCGTCGCGCGGAGGAGATTGCCGCCACGCTGCGGGAGGCGCGGATGCAGGCGTCCGAGCGGGTTGTTGCGGCTGTCACCGAGGCGTTGGGCTTCTTGGATATGCCCAAGGTGCGATTTGAGGTGCGGTTCACCCCATGTGAGCTGAACGAAACCGGCGCGGATGATGTGGAATTTCTCATTGCCACCAATCCGGGCGAGCCTGTTCAGCCCTTGGCAAAGATCGCCTCCGGAGGAGAGCTTTCCCGCATGATGCTGGCGTTGCGCTCGGTTCTGGACGATCGGGACGGCGCCACCACCGTGATTTTTGACGAGATTGATACGGGAGTGTCGGGAAAGACCTCTCGTAAGATCGGGCTCAAGCTCCATGAAACCGCCGAGCGGGCGCAGGTGCTGTGCGTCACCCATTCGGCGCAGATCGCTTCCTTGGCAGACGTGCATTATTTGATCACCAAGGGCGAAAAGGCAGGCAGAGCCGAAACAGAGGTCAGGGAGCTGACCTTTGAGGAGCGAGTGGAGGAGGTTGCGCGGATCCTCGGCGGAATTGAGGTGACGGCGGCGCAAAGGGATGCCGCCAGAGAAATGATCTCCGAGTACAGAAAATGAGGGGGAGCGTATGGTCAAAACCAATGTTATGCGGATGCTGAGCGCCGCGAAAATTCCGTTTGAGGTTATGGAATATCCGGTAGACGAGTCGGATCTCAGCGGCATCCACATCGCCGATCAGATCGGACTGCCGAGAGCGCAGGTGTTCAAAACGCTGGTGGCAAAGGGAGACAAAACGGGTCATTTGGTCTTTTGTATTCCTTGCGCCGAGGAGCTGGAGCTTCGCCATGCCGCCTCCATCACGGGGAATAAAAAAATCGAGATGGTTCACGTAAAAGATCTGCTGGGGCTCACGGGTTATATCCGAGGCGGTTGCTCGCCCATCGGTATGAAGAAAAAATTCCCCACCTACGTGGATGAAAGCGCGCTGACGTTTGAGCGGATCACGGTCAGCGCGGGAGTGAGAGGCGCCCAGCTTTTGCTGAATACCGCTGAATTACTGCAATTTACACAAGCAAAAACCGCCGCGCTCACCGTAAAATAATAGAAATTCCACTTGAAATATTGTCAAAGTTGTAGTATAATATATAGGATAAGCTATTGAAAGAGGAAAGTGTATGCAAACCATTAAAAAAACCGTTGCGGAAAAGATTTTGGCTGCTGTTCATGAGGTTGCCGCGGAAGCGGAGCTGACTGCTGAGGAGATCGCCGCAATGCTGGAATACCCGCCGGACGCCGATATGGGTGACCTTGCGTTTCCCTGCTTCCGTTTGAGTAAAACTCTGCGCCGCTCCCCCGTGCAGATCGCCGCGTCCCTTTGCGAAAGGGTGAACGGCGGTTGCATTGAAAAGGTTGAAGCGGTTGGAGGATATCTAAACCTGACCATTGCGAACAGCTATCTGGGAAGCGTGGTGGTTCCCGAAATTCTGGAAAAGGGAGATCGCTACGGCGCCCAAACCTTTGGCGTGGGGAAGCGGGTGGTGCTGGATTATTCCTCGCCCAACGTGGCAAAGCCCTTCCACATCGGTCACCTGGGAACCACGGTGATCGGTCACGCCCTGCGCCGTCTCCATGAGTTCGCGGGCTACAGCTGCTACGGTATTAACTACCTTGGCGACTGGGGAACCCAGTTCGGTAAGCTGATCGTAGCCTACCGCTTGTGGGGAAGTCGTGAGATGGTGGAAAAAGAGGGCATCGACAAGCTTGTGGAGCTGTACGTAAAGATCAACAACGCCATCAAGGGAGATCCCGAAAACGGCGTTCCCGCCAATCAGGAGCTGGCGGATGCCTCCCGTGCCGAATTCCGCAAGCTGGAGGAGGGCGACGAGGAAAATCTGGAGCTTTGGCGTTGGTTCGTGCAGATCAGCCTTGCCGAGTATGAAAAAACCTACCGTCAACTGGGAATTGAGTTCGATTCCTATAAGGGTGAGAGCTTCTACACCGATAAAATGCCCGCGCAGATCCAAAAGCTCCGAGATCTGGATATGCTCAAGCTGGACGACGGCGCTTCCATTGTGGATCTTTCCGACTATAATATGCCCCCCTGCCTGATTCTCAAGCGGGATGGCTCCACGCTGTATCCCACCCGCGATATTGCCGCGGCGGTTTACAGAAAAGAAAACTATCATTTCGATAAGATGATCTACGTTACCAGCGCTCAGCAATGCCTCCACTTTGCCCAGTGGTTCAAGGTGGTGGAGCTGATGGGCTATCCTTGGTATAACGAGCTGGTTCACGTTCCCTACGGAACCGTGTCGCTCAACGGTGCCAAGCTGGCAACCAGAACCGGTAACGTGGTGCTTCTGAGGGATCTCTTCGACCTTGCCATTGAAAAGGTGAAGGGGATTATGCAGGAAAAGAACCCCGATCTGGAAAACAGCGAGGAGATTGCCGAGGCGGTGGGCGTTGGAGCGATTGTTTTCTATTATCTCACCAATAACCGCATGAAGGATATCAACTTTGTCATGGAGGAGGCGCTCAGCTTCGACGGAAACACGGGTCCCTACGTGCAGTACACCTACGCGCGCGCTTGCTCGCTGTTGAGCCGAGGTGGCAGCGCTGTGGGAGGGGAAACGAAGGTTACCTGCGAGGAGGAGGCAACGCTGGTGAAGCTCCTTTGCAGATTCGGTGAGCGGGTTTGCGCCGCCATCGCGGATTATGAGCCCAGCTATATTACCAGATATATTCTGGAGATCGCGTCCGCCTTCAACCGCTTCTACCACAACTGTCCCATCCTCTCGGCGGAGGATGAGGAAACTCGTCGCTCCCGTCTCAATCTGACGGCGGCGGTGAAGGTGGTTCTCGGAAACGCGTTTGATTTGATTTGTTTGAAAAAGACCGAAAAGGTTTGATTGTATAGAAAGGAAATAGAGGGTTAGAGTATGTCCGGACATAGCAAATGGGCGAATATTAAGCACAAGAAAGAAAAAACCGATGCAGCCAGAGGAAAGATCTTCACTAAAATCGGCAAGGAAATTACCGTTGCGGTAAAGGAGGGGGGCGGAGATCCCGTTTCCAACTCCAAGCTGCGCGATCTGATCCAGAAGGCAAAGGCAAACAACGTTCCCAACGATAACATCGAGCGTTGCATCAAAAAGGCAATGGGCTCCACCTCCGAAACCTATGAGGAGGTCGTTTACGAGGGCTACGGTCCCGCAGGCGTTGCCGTGATCGTCACCGCAACCACCGACAACCGTAACCGTACCGCGGGCAACGTGCGCGCTTACTTCTCCAAGTATCACGGCAACATGGGTCAAACAGGCTGCGTGGGCTACCTGTTCACCGACATCGGCGAAATCGTGATCAACAACGAGGACGGCGACGTGAACGAGGATCAGCTGATGGAAACCGCTCTGGAGGCAGGCGCCTCCGACTTCAAGGCAGACGGCGAGGTTTTCGTTGTTACCACCGAGCCCGACGACGTGTATGCCATTCAGGAGGAGCTGAAAAACGCGGGCTATGAGATCCTCTCCGCGGAGAAAACCAAGCAGGCTTCCACTGAGGTTACCCTGGAGAATGAGGACGATATCAAGTTCATGGGGCTTCTCATTGAAAAGTTAGAGGACGACGACGACGTAATGGACATTTACCACAACTGGGCAAACTGTGATTAAAAACGCGCGCTGAAGCGCGAGAAGGATAAAATCATGAAAAGAGAATTGAACAGACAGCTTTATGCGGATATGTCTGCCTTCGACGGGAAAGAGGTTACCCTCGGCGGTTGGGCAAGAAGCATCCGCGATAGCAAGGCATTCGGATTCATCGACCTGTATGACGGTAGCTGCTTTAAAACCGTTCAGGTGGTGTTTGAAAGAGAAAAAATTGCCAACTACGATGAGATCGCCAAATTGAACGTTGGCTCCGCCGTGGTGGTGAAGGGCATCGTGGTTCTCACGCCCGAAATGAAGCAACCCTTCGAGATCAAGGCAACCGAGATCACCGTGGAGGGCGCATCCACACCCGATTATCCCCTGCAGAAAAAGAGACACACCGTGGAATATCTGCGCGAGCAGGCATATCTGCGTCCCCGCACCAATCTGTTTTCCGCGGTTTTCCGTGTGAGAAGCGAGGTGGCGTACGCCATTCACTCCTTCTTCCATAACAGAGGCTTTGTTTACGTGCATACCCCTCTGATCACGGGCTCGGATTGCGAGGGCGCGGGCGAAATGTTCCGCGTAACCACGCTGGATCTGCAGAATCCCCCCAGGCTGGAGGACGGAAGCATTGATTGGTCGCAGGATTTCTTCGGCAAGAGCGCAAACCTCACGGTTTCGGGTCAGCTGGAGGGCGAGACCTACGCTATGGCGTTCGGTAATATCTACACCTTCGGCCCCACCTTCC
>SVSC01000091.1 GCA_015064525.1 Oscillospiraceae bacterium | reverse complement strand
ACGTTTGCAACGGGTGAAACCCACGCACCGTCATTTAAGTAATTTAAGAAAGTCACCGTCATTGTTTGGCGGTGACTTTTGTACTTTGAGAAAACAGCTTGTCCTTATCAATTTTTAATAAATTAAGTTGATTTTTTGCTAAAAATTCCTATTGTTGCTCTTATATGATAGCAGGATAGCGATTTTTGAGCGTTTTGCCCAAGCGCGAAAAATCCTTATTTTACAAGGGGTTTCGGCGATTTTTTGATAAAGGTTGCTCTTGCAGTATTGCAGCATCTGCTGCCAGATCCTCATTGAGGTCGGTGATCACGTCGCCTTTCACGGCGATGGCGCTCATGGTATCGGGGAAGCCTGCAGCGGCGGCGGGGTAGATGCCCGTGGTGTGGTCAATGAAATACTGCGCAAAGGGGCTGTTTTCAATTTCGGTCTCGTTCAGAGATCTTGTGAGCTGATGGAGGATGGTTGCCACCATTTCCAGATGCGCCAGCTCCTCGGTGCCAACATCGGTCAGGGTTCCAACGATCTCGCGGTAGGGCATGGAATATCGCTGGTTGAGATATCTCATGGAGGCGTTTAATTCGCCGTCGGGACCACCCAGCTGGGAAATGATCAGCGATGCCGCCTTGGGGTCGCATTTCTTGATCTTAATGGGATATTGCAGTTTTTTCTCGTAAATCCACATGGTTGTTTCCTTTCAAGTAGGGGGTCAGTCGGCGTCAGCTTCCCATGGCCATGGGGTTTTGACCCAATCCCAGGAGCTTTGGCTGGTGTTTCCGTAGGCGGTGAGAGGACCGCAGTCCTTCTGATACTGCTCCACAAGGTCTGCTCTTTCACACACAAGCTTGTGGTAGTATTCCAGCGCCTTGGCATGGTCGGGGTAGGCGTTCAGATAGAGGACGGTCTCCACCAAACAAAAGTCGATTTCTCTCAGTCGCTTCAGAAGATCTTCGCATTTCTTGCAGTTCTTTTGCATAAGTCTCTCCTCCGTTTACCGCTGATAGCGAGACTTGCAGGAGCCCTCAAAGGGCTTTACAAGCTCTAAAAAAAGCGTCCCCTCGGAGAGCGCTCTTGCGGGAGTTTCCATGAGACATCCCCATTCCTGGCGAGGAGCATAGACCATTGCCAGAGAGGGCATATCGGGGCATACGCGCGGCTCGCAGGCGGAGGGAGACTCGGATTCCCGACGGCATACGGGAATCGACTCCGCATTCCGACAGCATCCATCGCCAACGGTCATCCGACGCAAATAGTCTGCGTTGGAACGCCTTGGCGCCGCGCTTTGATTGGGATTATACATAACGGTCATTCCTTTCCGAAAGGATTTTTGAAGGCAAAACGTTGAATTCGTTTGCTTCAATCACAGTATATGCGTCTTGTTGAAAAATGTCATTTTCTCTCATAATTTAAAATAAAATCAAGTCTTATTCTAAATAATTGCGAGAAAGAGCGACAAAAAATCCTTATTTATAGGAAAAAGAAAGAAAACCTTATTGACAAACGGATGAAAATGTGGTAAACTATCTTGAAAGGCTGTGACGAAGAGTCGGAAAACGAGAGCCTACAGAGAGTTGGCGGGCGGTGCGAGCCAATGGCGAGGCGTTTTCGAGCGATATCCCTTCCGAGCTGATTTGCCGAACCCCGTGGCAGTAGGCAAATTCGTATGGCTGCGTTAAAGTCAACGGTTGCAGGTATGCGACCCGGAGTGCGTCCCTTGGACGAATATGAGTGGTACCGCGGTTTTTCCGTCTCATGGCATTGGCTGTGAGGCGGTTTTGTTTTTAGCCGCTATCATTTTTTGGAATTAAAAAAGATTAACATAAACAGGAGAATCGTAAAATGGCAAAGGATTACACAAGCACACTGAACCTGCCCAGCACCGAGTTTCCCATGCGCGCGAATCTGCCGCAGAGAGAGCCCGATATGCTGAAGTACTGGGATTCCATCGACCTCTATAACCGTATGCAGGAGCAGGGAAAGGGAAAGCCCCTGTTCATGCTGCACGATGGCCCTCCCTTCTCGAATGGAAACATCCACATGGGAACCGCAATGAACAAGATCCTCAAGGATATTATCAACAAAACAAAGCAGATGACCGGCTACCACGTGCCCTTCACTCCCGGTTGGGATAACCACGGTATGCCCATCGAATCTGCCATCATCAAAAAGAGCAAGCTAGATCGCAAAAAGATGTCGATTCCCGAGTTCCGCAATGCCTGCCAGGCATTCGCTCAGGACTTTGTGAACATTCAGATGGAGCAGTTCCAGCGCCTTGGAGTGACCGCCGATTGGGAAAACCCCTACCTCACCATGAACAAGTCCTTTGAGGCGCGTGAGGTGCAGGTGTTTGGCGAGATGTACAAGAAGGGCTACATTTATAAGGGCCTGAAGCCCGTTTATTGGTGTCCCAATGACGAAACGGCTCTGGCTGAGGCGGAAATTGAGTATCGCACCGATCCCTGCACCTCGATCTACGTGAAGTTTGCGGTGAAAAACGACAACGGCAAGCTGGCGGCGTTGTGCGATCTCTCCAACACTTATTTCATTATCTGGACCACCACCACGTGGACGCTTCCCGGCAACCAGGCGATTGCCCTGAGCCCAACGGATGATTACGTTCTGGTGAAGGCGGACAACGGAGAGTGCTATATTGTTGCCGAGGATCTTTGCGAGAAAACCATGAAGGCGGGCGGTGTTGGAGACTATGAGATCCTTGCCACCATGAAGGGGCAGGACTTTGAATATATGGCAGCGCAGCATCCCTTCCTGGACCGTGAGTCGCTGGTTGTTGTTGCCGACTACGTTACCATGGAAAGCGGTACCGGTTGCGTTCACACCGCAGGCGGCTTTGGCGCCGACGATAACGTGACCTGCCGCCGCTACGGTTTGCCGCCGCTGGTTCCCGTGGATGACAGAGGATACCAGACCGAGGAAGCGGGCAAGTTTGCGGGATTGCGTTATGATGAGTCCAACGATGCGATTTATGCCGACATGAAGGAGAGCGGCGCGCTGTTTGCCTCCGAGCAGCTGGAGCATGAGTATCCTCACTGCTGGAGATGTAAGCAGCCCATCATCTTCCGCGCAACGCCCCAGTGGTTCTGCTCGGTGGATGCCTTTAAGGACGATGCGGTGAAGGCTTGCGAGAACGTGGATTGGCTGCCCGAGTGGGGCGGGGAGCGCATCAAGCAGATGGTTCGCGACAGAGCTGACTGGTGTATCTCCCGTCAACGTCATTGGGGTCTGCCCATTCCCGTGTTCTATTGCGAGGATTGCAAAAAGCCCGTTTGCACCGAGGAGACCATTGAGGCTGTTTCCAAGCACTTTGGTGAAAGCGGCTCCAATATCTGGTATGAAAAGGAAGCCGCGGAGCTTCTGCCCGAGGGCTTTGTTTGCCCCCATTGCGGCGGTAAGCATTTCTTTAAGGAAACCGACACGCTGGACGGTTGGTTCGATTCCGGCTCCTCTCACTTTGCCGTGATGCACGACAATCCCGAATACAAGTGGCCCGCAGACCTCTATCTGGAGGGAGCGGATCAGTACAGAGGCTGGTTCCAGTCCTCTTTGCTCACCTCTGTTGGAGCGGGCAAATCCCCCGTTGCGCCCTACCGTCAGGTTCTCACCCACGGCTGGGTGGTGGACGGTGAGGGAAAAGCCATGCACAAGTCTCTCGGCAACAGCATTCTGCCCTCCGAGGTGATCCCCAAGTACGGCGCCGATCTGGTTCGCTTGTGGGTTGCATCCTCCGACTATCGCGTGGACGTTCGTGTTTCCGATCCCATTTTCCGTCAGTTGTCCGATGCCTACAGAAAGATCCGCAACACGGTTCGTATTCTGATTGCCGATTTGGCAGACTTTGATCCTAACCGAGATATGGTTGCCGTTGAGGAGCTGCAGGGCATCGACCTTTGGATGCTCTCCCGCATGAACAGCCTCACCAAGACCGTTCGCCGGGCGTACGATGACTATGAGTTCCACATTGTTTACCACGAGATCGGAAACTTCTGCACCACCGAGCTTTCCAAGCTCTACATTGATATTACCAAGGATCGCGTTTACACCGAGAGAGCCGACAGCCCCGCTCGCCGTCAGGCGCAGACCGTAATGTACTCGGTGCTTTCCGACCTGATCCGTCTCCTGGCACCCGTTCTGGCGTTTACCGCCGAGGAGATGTGGCAGGCGATCCCCCACAAGGCGGAGGACGTGACCGAGAGCGTTTACCTTAACGATATGCCCGCCTACAACGAGGCGCTCACCTTTGCGGACGTGCGCGCCCGCTGGGATCGTCTGTTTGAGATGAGAGACGACGTGATGAAAGCGCTGGAGCTGGCAAGAGCCGAGAAGATGGTTGGTAAGTCGCTGGAGGCAAAGATCACCCTCTACACCAAGGATGCCGAGATGCTGGAAATGCTTCGCGCGTTTAGCGGCGAGCTGAATACCGTGTTCATCGTATCCGGCGTAAAGCTGGAGGAATCCGACGCTCCCGCAAATGCCCACACCGAGGGCGCTTCGGGGGTTGGCGTGCTGGTTGAGCCTGCCGACGGTTGCAAGTGCGACAGATGCTGGGGCTATTCCACCGAGGGCGAGCATACCGAGGACGGAGGCTTCCTCTGCGAGCGTTGCCGCAAGATTTTGGGACTCTGATCGTCCTTCTTCCGCAGTAAAAGAACGAAAAGGAGCATTGCTTTGATCCTGATTTTAATTTCAATCCTCGTGGGATCCGTGGCGCTGGATCAGCTCACCAAGTGGCTGGCGGTGGTTTACCTGCAGGGGGAGCCATCCTTCCCGATCTGGCAGGACGTGCTGCACTTCACTTTTGTGAAAAATGAGGGGGCGGCATTCGGTATGCTTGCCGATCACCGTTGGGTGTTCATGACCTTTTCCACCGTGGCGATCATTGGACTGAGCATCTATCTGTTCGGCTTCTGCAAGGAAAACAAGCTGGTGAAGATCTGCTTTGCCATGATCATCGGCGGCGGAATCGGCAATATGATTGACCGTGTGGCGCTGGGCTACGTGGTGGACTTTATCGACTTTACACTCATTGATTTCGCCGTATTTAACGTGGCGGATTCCTTTGTCACGGTTGGCGCGTGTATCCTGCTGGTCTACTATCTGAGAGAAACCGTTAAGGAGATCCGCCACTCCAAAAAGGGAACCGCGGGGAAGGCGGAGCATGAGGTGGAGAATGCGGAGGACACCGATGCAACGTGACGGCGAGCCGATCCTGCTCCGTGTGGAGGGGGAAACGGTGGGGAAGCGGTTGGATCTGGCGGTTTCGGAGCTTGCCGAGCTTACAAGATCTGCCGCTGCCCGTCTGATTGAGGAGGGGGCGGCTACGGTGAATGACCGTCCGTCTGCCAAGAACTACCGCTTGCGGGAGGGCGATCTGGTGGAGGTGACTCTACCCGAAGCCGAGCCCTGCGAGGCGGTTCCGAAGAATATTCCACTGGATATCGTTTACGAGGACAATGATCTGGTTGTGGTGAACAAGCCCTGCGGAATGGTGGTGCATCCCGCCGCGGGAAATCCGGACGGAACGCTGGTGAACGCTTTGCTTTGGCATTGCGGTAACTCTCTTTCGGGGGTTGGCGGCGTGGCGCGACCGGGAATTGTTCATCGGATTGATAAGGAAACCGAGGGGCTTTTGGTGGTTGCCAAGAACGACGAAGCCCACCTGCGCTTAGCCGAGCAGCTGAAGGGGCATCGGATCAACCGCATTTACTATGCCGTTGCCATTGGAACCTTTTCGGAGCGGGAGGGAACCGTGGATGCGCCCATTGGAAGACATCCCGTTGACCGAAAGCGTATGGCGGTGATCCGCAACGCCGATCTGAAATCCCGTCCCGCCGTCACCCACTACCGTGTGCTGGCGGAAAACGCGGTGGACGGAGCGTCCTTCTCGCTGATCCGATGCGAATTGGAGACGGGAAGAACCCACCAGATCCGTGTGCATATGGCGTCCATTGGGCATCCCCTGCTGGGGGATCCCGTTTACGGCGGCGACCGAACCCAATTTGAGGGGCGGCACCGTGCCATCATCCATGGACAATGCCTTCACGCGGGGGAGCTGTACTTCAAGCACCCAACCACTGAGGAGCAGATGCGGTTTCGTGCGCCGCTGTCGGCGGACATGAGCAAAACGGTTGGTCTGCTGTTTGGAAAGGACACGGCGGAGAGAATATTTGAATTATAAAACGGGGAGCGCCCGAGCCGTTTGGCTCGGGCGCTTCAAGCTTTTTTCAATAGAATTTCGTTTCGATCACCCGCTTGCAGGAGAGGGGAGAATACCGCCAATGGGTGAGACGGGGCGTTTCCTCGGGGTGAACGTAGAAGCGGAGACGCTTGGGGGGCGCGGCGCAGTTTTCCGAATCGATCATCACCAGCTTGATTTTCATGCGCTCGGGCAGAATGCTTTTGATGTAAACCGCGGCAGGGCGTCCGATCCGCCCCCGAAGCGTTGCCGCGTGTGCTTCCGACCGAAGCTCTGAAAGCCCTGCCAGATTTGGGGTTAGCTCCACAAACACACCGTAGTCCTCCACGCTGCGAATGATTCCGGTCACGGTCTGCCCAACCGCAAAGCTCGCGGCGTTTTCCTCCCAAGTGCCCAAAAGCTCCCGCAGGGTTACGCTGATTCGCCCCGTTTCCCGATCCACCTGCTTCACGGCAACCGTAATCAGCTCGCCAACGGTCAAGCGATCGGCGGGGTGAGAAATGCGGGAAACCGAAATGCAATCCACGGGAAGCAGAGAAGCCACGCCGCAGCCAACGTCCAGAAAGGCGCCGAAGCTTTCTAAATGGGTCACCTTGGCGGGAATCAGCTCTCCGTGGGATAGCCGCAGGAGACGGGCATTCAAGCAGTCCTGCTGCGCCAACCGTCTTGAAAGCGCGGCGATCAGGCGGTCGCCACGACGCTCCAGGCTCATGATTTTTACGGCAATGGGCTTTCCAACGCGGGAGACAATGGCGATATCCTTCATATGCTCCCCGGGGCGCAAAAGCATTGCGTCGTGAGGCTCTAAAATCCCTTCGGCGGCTCCCAAATCCACGTGAAGTCGCAGGTGGCTGTCGCAAAGCGTCACCAAGCCCTCCACAACAGCGCCGGAGAGCATGGCTCTTTCCAACCCTGCGGGAGAGGATAAATAGCTTGTGTTGGAGGGGGTTCCAAGAAGAAGTCCCTCGGGTTTGAACGTGTCGATCATTTTCAAAAACTTCCTTTCTCGGAAAGAATTTTGCTTTCCTTGCATTTCCCGTTCCACGGGCTTGCTCTACTCTATTCATTTCGCCGTTCGGATATGACTTTTCGGAGAAAAAACAGGTGAAAAACGGAGCAATTTCCAAACTTCTTTTTTCGTGAAAAATCGAATCTTTTTCAACAAAGCTACTTGACAAACCGAGAAAAGAATGGTATAATTTGAGAATGATTCTCAAATTAAAGAAAGGGAGTGAAGACCACGGCACGCAAAAGCTATCAAACCGAGGGCAAGCAAAGGCTGATCGGCTTTTTTGAGGCGCATCCCGACTGTCAGTTCACGGTGGAGGAGCTTTGCCAACGGCTCCACGGAAGCGGCGACCGAGGGAAGAGCAGCCTTTATCGAAGGCTGACGGAGCTGTGCCGTGCCGACGCGGTGCGAATGTTCCGAAGCGAGGAGCTGCGGTGCAACGTGTATCAGTACGTTGGCTCCGCCTGCGATTGCAGGGAGCATTTCCACGCGAAATGCCTGCAATGCGGAAGGATCGAGCATTTGGCGTGCGGCGATTCCTCGGAATTTGCCAAGCACCTGCTCCAAGATCATGGCTTTCAGATCGATTGCGGACAGTCGGTCTTGTACGGCGTTTGTGCCGCTTGTAAAGAGGAAAGGAAAGGACAAAAAACGTGACGGGATGGATCCACGAGGCGCTTCACGTGCTGTTGCATAGCTTATTGGAAACGGCGAGGCTGTTGCCGTTTCTCTATCTCACCTATCTGTTGATGGAATATCTGGAGCATCGCTCGGGGGATGCTTCGGGACGTCTGCTCAAAAAATCGGGCAAGATTGGCCCTTTGCTGGGCGCGGGGTTGGGATGTCTCCCTCAATGCGGCTTTTCCGCCGCCGCCTCAGGGCTCTATGGGGGGAGATTGATCACCGCGGGAACCCTGATCGCTGTGTTTTTGTCCACCTCGGATGAAATGCTCCCCGTGATGATTTCCAACGGCGTTTCGATCCTTTTTTTGATTTCCGTACTCGGAATCAAGGTTGCGATCGGTGTTTTGGTTGGTTTTTTGGTGGATCTGATCGGTCGCGGACATCGAAGTGACGCGCCTCAGATTGAGGAGTTTTGCGAGCGCGAGCATTGTGACTGTCACGATCATTTTGCGCTTTCCGCGCTGAAGCATACGGTTCACGTTGGTGTATTCCTGTTTTTGGTTACGCTGATTCTCAACGGTGCCGTGGAGCTGATCGGAGAGGAGACTCTGAAGGGGGCTGTGCTGAACCGTCCCGTGCTGTCCAATCTGATGGCGGCGGTTGTGGGCGTGATCCCAAACTGTGCTTCGTCGGTGGTGCTTACCGAGCTGCAGCTTTCGGGGATCATCAGCGTGGGCTCCATGCTGTCGGGGCTTTTGGTCAACGGGGGAGTTGGCTTGCTGGTGCTGTTCCGCAATAACCGCCCGCTGTCGGATTCCCTTCGGATCCTTGCAATTTTGTTCGCGGCAGGTGTTTTGAGCGGTCTTTTGGTGGATCTCACTCCCCTTGGCGGCTGGATCGCTTCTCTCCGATAAATTTGGAAAAGGGATTGACAATTCCCGTTTTCGGGTCTATAATAATACAATGAAAAAGAAAAATAAAGAGGGCAGAGCAAATGACGAAAATTGATATTTTTTCAGGCTTTCTCGGTGCGGGAAAGACCACTCTCATTCAAAAATTATTGCGGGAGGCATATGCCGGCGAAAAGCTGGTGCTGATCGAAAACGAATTCGGTGAGATCGGTATCGACGGCGGCTTTATGCAGGACGCGGGCATTGAGGTAACCGAAATGAACAGCGGTTGCATCTGCTGCTCATTGGTGGGAGACTTTGGCAAGGCGCTCAAGCAGGTGCTGGAGGAGTACCACCCCGATCGAATTCTTATAGAGCCCTCCGGCGTTGGCAAGCTTTCGGATATTATTCGCGCGGTGCAGGACGTTGCCCCCGAGGGCGCGCTTCTCAATGGCTTTACAACGGTTGCCGACGTGAACAAGTGCAAGATGTATATGAAGAACTTCGGTGAGTTTTTCAACGATCAGATCGAAAACGCAGGCTGCATCGTCCTTTCTCACACCCAAAAGGCATCCGACAAAAAGATCGAGGAAACGGTTGCGCTTCTGCGTGAGCACAACGCCACAGCTGTGATCGTTACCACTCCTTGGGATCAGCTGGACGGCAAGCAGCTGTTGTCCGCCATGGAGCGCAGAGACACCATTGAGGAGGAGCTGGCGCGCTTGGCGGAGGCAGAGAAGCATCACCGTGAGCATCACCATCACCACGATCACGACCATGAGGAGCATCATCACCACCACGGTGAGTGTGAGGATCCCGCTTGCGAGTGCCACCATCACCACGACCATGAGGAGCATCACCACCACCACGGTGAGTGCGAGGATCCCGCTTGCGAGTGCCATCATCACCACGACCATGAGGAGCATCACCACCACCACGGTGAGTGCGAGGATCCCGCTTGCGAGTGCCACCATCACCACGATCATGACCATGAGGAGCATCATCACCACCACGGTGAGTGCGAGGATCCCGCTTGCGAGTGCCACCATCACCACCACCACGCCGACGAGGTGTTTGTGAGCTGGGGTGTGGAGACCACGAAAAAGTTTACCGAGGAGGAGCTGTTGAAGATTCTCTCGGCGCTGGAGGATCGGGAAACCTACGGCTTT
>SVSC01000090.1 GCA_015064525.1 Oscillospiraceae bacterium | reverse complement strand
ATCATGCCAAGGATCACCGCGCCCTCGGTGCCGATAAAGGTGAGCTTTTCAAAGCCAAGCTTCACAAGGAAGGTGCTAACGATGCCGCCATTGTCCAACAGCGCCATCAGCGAGTAGGTGCGGATCAAAAGGCTGATCCACATGGGGAGCATCATCAGAACCATGAGAATGTTTCTGGTGCGCTCGGAGGTTTTGGACATACAGTACGCCAAGGGATAACCGATGAGCAGGCAGACCGTTGTGGCGATCAGCGAAAAGCCCAGCGACATGAAGAAGGTTCCCGAATACTGGGAAAGCGACTGAATGTTCTCCAGCGTGAAATGACCGAAGCGGTCGGTAAAGGCGAAATACACCACAAAGATCAGCGGCGCAACGATGAACAGCACGGTGAACACACTGTGAGGAATTGCCGCAACGCGATTAAAAAAGCTGTTCTTTTTCATTCTTCTTCGGCTTCCTCCGTTGCATCGGAGAGCTTTTCCAGCTCATCGCTGAAGGAGGAATAGTCTCCGAACATACCCGAGAACTCGGATTTTTTCATAATATGGATAGCGTCGGGATCAATGGAAAGACCAATGGTCTGCCCCTCGGCAACGTAGTCGGTGGATTGAATCATCCACTTAAAGCCGCAAACGTCCACAATGATCTCATAATGAACGCCCTTAAAGGTGACTGCGGTAACCAGACCGCTGAGCATTCCCTTATCGGGTGCCACAACGTCCACGTCCTCGGGACGGATCACAACGTCCACAGCCTCATTTTTTTCAAAGCCCTTATCCACACAATCAAACACACAGCCTGCAAATCTCGCCTTGTAGTCCTCCACCATCACACCGTCGAGAATATTGGATTCTCCGATGAAATCGGCAACGAAGGCGTTCACGGGCTCGTTGTAGATATCGGTTGGGGAGCCAATCTGCTGGATGCGACCGTTCGCCATAACCACAACGGTATCCGACATGGAGAGCGCCTCCTCCTGATCGTGGGTGACAAAAATAAAGGTAATCCCCGTTTGATGCTGGATATTTTTCAGCTCGTTCTGCATATCCTTGCGGAGCTTCAGATCCAGCGCGGCGAGAGGCTCGTCCAAAAGCAGAACCTTGGGCTGATTGATCAGCGCGCGGGCAATGGCAACCCGTTGCTGCTGTCCTCCCGAAAGGGTTTCCACACGGCGGCGTTCAAAGCCCTTCAGGTTCACCATCTCCAGCATTTCCTTCACCTTGGTGCGGATCTCCTGATCGGGGCATTTTTTCAGACGAAGACCGAACGCAATGTTATCAAAAACGTTCAGATGAGGGAACAAAGCGTATTTCTGGAACACGGTATTCACCTGTCGTTCATAGGGCGGCACGTCGTTGATCCGCTTCCCGCCGAAATACACGTCGCCCTCGTCGGGCATTTCAAATCCACCGATAATTCTCAACGTGGTTGTTTTTCCGCATCCCGAGGGCCCCAACAGAGTGATAAACTCCTTGTTGTGGATCTCAAGATCCATGTTGTCGAGAACAGTTTCTCCATCAAACGACTTGGAAATCCCGTTCAGCCTGATAAGAACATCCTTGCTCATTCCGCATAAATACTCCTTTGAATAAAAAATATTTATGGAACAACGGGGCAAGAGCGTTCGCGCCCCTTCCCCACCGGCACTCTGCACACCGCGCGGCTGACTCAACGGAATACAGGCACCTCCGGTCCTCTGACCATAAACTACGCTCTATATTGTAACAGATTTACAGTCAAATTGCAATAGCTTTCCAAAAATAATTAAAATTCGTCATATTTCATAATCATTCGACTTGAATCGGAAAGAACCGAAGTTAACGCACGAAAAACCAACTTTTCCTTTGAAATCCTCCAAAATCCTCCCGATATCTTTAAAATCCTCATTTTTAGCACTCCTCTGAAACCGAAAAAAAGCGTTGAAACAAGCTCATGGAAAAGCAGAAAAGAGAAAGCCCGTCGCCCACCCGCAAAAGGCAATAAACCGCCAGCTCCCAGATCAAAAGCAACCAACAAAAGGAACAGCACCGCATTACCTCGCAACGCGCCCGCTCCCCCATCAGATTGGAGAGTGCCGCGGAAAGCATTCGTCCGCCGTCGAAGCCTTGAATCGGCAAAAGATTCAATACCCCCAGTAAAAAGGAAACGGTGGAAGCCCTCATAAAAAAGCCGCTCAGGTGCCAAAGGGGCGCAAGTGCCGCCGAAAAAAGCAGACTAAAGATCGGCCCCGCAGAGCAAAGAAGCCACTCCTCCCGATAGGTGAGCATTCGCCCAACCACCTCCAGCCGCGCCCCCATCAGCTCCAAGCGCAGGGATCTCAGAGGAATGTGCATCAAGCGCGCCGCCAGCAAATGTCCGCACTCATGTACCGTTGCCGCCAAAAGCGCTGCGGCGCACAGTCCGCTTTCGTCGGTGACCGCCATGGCAAGCATCATCAGCGCAACCGCAAGCGATCCAACCATCCGTTTGTTCCGTATCCGCATTTTCATCCCTCCCATCGTCTCTGTAATCTATGCGAAGGGAGGCTGTCCATATACAAAAGAGGCATCCGATCCCCAATCGTCTCGGAAGATCGGATGCCTCGCAGGCTTTCAGCCTTTGGGCTTGAAATATTGGTAAAGATTACAGGGCAGCATTCCGTTATAGAGTCTTCTCACCTTGTCCGCCCGCTGACCGTAGCAACGGTCGAATTCGGGATGGGAGGTGATGATATAAATCTGCCACGGGGCAAAATCACGGAAAACCCTTCCCATGTCGCGGTAGAGCTGCACCGCCTCCTCGGAGGTCATCAAACGTTCCCCGTAGGGCGGATTGCAAACAATGCTTCCCTTTCGATCGGGCTTTTTCAGCGTGCGAACATCGGCTTGAAAAATATTCATGTACTCCTCCACACCCGCGCGCAATGCGTTTTCGTAGGTGACGTCCAGAATCGCTTCGTCGATATCCGAAGCCCACACCTCAAAGTCGGCGTTTTGCTTCACGGCAGCCTCCGCCGCCGCGCGGGCGTCTGCCCAAGCCGCCGCGGAGATCTGACGGAACCGCTCCCCCGCAAAGCCTCTGCCAAGCCCCGGGGCGCGATTGGAAAGGATCATTGCCGCCTCAATGGCAATGGTTCCCGAGCCGCACATAGGATCCCAAAAGAGAATCTCCTGCCGAGGGCGCGCCGTGAGCGCCAGCGCCGCCGCAAGGGTCTCCCGCAGAGGGGCGGCGCCCGCGTCGGGACGGTAGCCTCTCTTGTGGAGGGCAATTCCGGAGGTGTCGATCATCAGCGACACCGTATCCTTGAACAGAAAAAACTCGATCTGATATTTCGTTTCGGTTTCCTGAAACCATCGAATACCGTAGGCGCCGGACAAGCGCTCCACCATCGCCTTTTTGATGATGCTCTGACAGTCGGGAACCGAAAAGAGCTTACTCTTGATGCAATGTCCCTTCACGGGAAAGGCATCGAGCTTTCCGATCCAATCCTCCCAAGGAAGCGCTCGGGTTCCCTCAAACAGCTCCTCATAGCTGCGCGCGGGAAAAGCGCCCACGCGGATCATCACCCGCTCGGCGCAGCGAAGATGAATATTCGCGCGCGGAATATCCGAGGGCTCACCCTCGAACAGAATCCTTCCGTCCATCGTTTCCAAGCGCCGCAAGCCAAGCGCGTCCAGCTCCTCTCCCAAAAGCTTTTCCAGCCCAAAGAGGCAGGTTGCAACCAATTGTAATTTCATTTTGACGCATCCTTTCGTCTTTTTTGTGTTCAAACAAGTCAATCTGCCCAAAAGCCAACGCCTCAACGGCGACTTTCCCAATCAACCTGTCATAATTTTGAAAAAACGCAAACTTTCTCTTGCATTTTTATCCGTTGTGCAGTATAATAAGTGTATAAAACGGTTCCAAAACGGAAAGGCAGGTTTATACATATGCAAAAAATGAAGGTTGGTATCATTGGCGCCACCGGCATGGTCGGGCAGCGCTTCCTCACCCTGTTGGACGGTCATCCCTATTTTGAGGTGTCGGTTCTCGCCGCTTCCGCACGCTCCGCGGGCGTGACCTACGAGGAGGCTGTTGGCAACCGCTGGAAAATGAGCACGCCCATTCCCGAAGCATTCCGCAAGATGCAGGTTCTGGATGCGGCAAACGTGGAGGAAGTGAGTAGCCGCTGCTCCTTCGTTTTCTGCGCGGTGAATATGAAGAAGGACGAAATCAAGGCAATGGAGGAGGCTTACGCCAAGGCGGAAACCCCCGTGGTTTCCAACAACTCCGCCAACCGCTGGACTCCCGACGTTCCCATGGTGATTCCCGAGATCAACGATTCTCACCTGGAGGTAATCGAAGCGCAAAGAAAGCGCCTCGGCACCAAGCGCGGCTTTATTGCGGTGAAGCCCAACTGCTCGATCCAATCCTACGTTCCCATGCTCACGCCCCTTTTGAAGTTCGGCATTGAGGAGGTGGTTGCAACCACCTATCAGGCGATCTCCGGCGCAGGAAAAACCTTCAACGAGTGGCCTGAAATGATCGACAACGTAATCCCCTACATTGGCGGCGAGGAGGAAAAGAGCGAGCAAGAGCCCCTGCGTGTTTGGGGTCATGTGGAAAACGGAGAAATTGTGAAGGCTGATGCGCCCCGCATCACCACCCAGTGCATTCGCGTTCCCGTTTCCGACGGTCACACCGCGGCGGTGTTCGTGAAATTCCGCAACAAGCCCACCAAGGAGGAAATCCTGGACGCATGGAAGAATTTTTCCGGCAAGCCTCAGGCGCTGGAGCTTCCCCACGCTCCCAAGCAGTTCATCACCTACTTTGAGGAGGACGCCCGTCCGCAGGCTCGTCTTGACCGCGACCTGGAGGGTGGCATGGGTGTTTCTGCGGGACGTCTCCGCGAGGACATTCTCTTTGACTACAAGTTTGTGGGACTTTCTCACAACACCCTCAGAGGCGCCGCAGGCGGTGCCGTGCTGATCGCGGAGCTGCTCTACCGCGAGGGCTATTTTAATTAAACAATCCGTTTCCGAGCCCGCCTCGCTTCCGAGGCGGGCTCAGGTTGTAGACCAAAGGTGCGCTGATCGTTAGATTGTACAAACTCCGTAGCCACTTTTCTCTTGCAGAAAGAGGCGCAAGAGAAAAGTTATCAAAAGAGAACGCCGATTAGGGGAATTTCGCCCTCTGCGGAGGGCGAGAAGGGCTCCGCCCCTTCACCCTGCAAACTTTTGAAAAGTTTGATCAAAACTTTCATCAAACTGACGAAACCCGTTTGTTGTGTCTACAGTCTGAGCCCGCCTCGCTTCCGAGGCGGGCTTTTTGTTTACCGTCTCACCGTTCTCACCAGCCGCTCCAGCGCTTCTCCCAGCGCCGCAACAAGGGCATCCACGTCCTCGCGGCTGTTATCATGAGAAAAGCTGACGCGAATTGATTCCTCCGCCTCCTTGGCGCTGAGCCCGAATGCCGTGAGCGAGGATCTCGGCGCTTTGCTGTGAGAGGAGCAGGCGGATCCGTTGGAAACGTGGATCCCCTTGGAGGACAGCATATGCAGCATCGTTTCGCTCCGAATATTCGGCAGCGTGAGGTTAAGAATATGGGGCGCCCGCTCCCCTCTCGGCAAATTGAGCCGCACGGGCAATTGTGACAGTCTCTCAGCGGCGTAATCTCTAAGGTTGCGCATCCGCTCGATGTTTTCGTTCATGGCGCTGTAGCCCTCTCTTGCCGCCTCTCCGAAGCCCGCAATGCCAACCGTGTTTTCGGTTCCCGAGCGAAATCCGAATTCCTGACCGCCTCCCAGCAGCTGCGGTGCGATATCCCGCCGCTTCAGCGCCTCCTTGGAAATATACAACGCTCCCACGCCCTTGGGACCGTGGATTTTATGGGCGCTCACCGTGATCAGGTCGGCGGAGATCGCCTTGGGAGTCAGCTTGCATTTCAGGTAGCCCTGCACAGCGTCGGTGTGGGTAACGATTTCGGGATTCATCGCCTTTGCCATGGCAAACGCCTGCCCAACGTCGTACATTGCCCCCGTCTCGTTGTTAACGGTCATCATCGACACCAAAAACACATTCCGATCCAACGCCCGCGTATAGCGCTCCATATCCAAAACACCGCCAACCGTGGGAATTCGCACCACGCGGAAGCCGTTCGCCTCCAAATGCTTCATGGCGTTCTCAACGCCGGCATGCTCGGAATCGGTGGTGATCACCGTCATGCCGCGGCGACGCGGCTTGGCAAACGCCGCTCCCAGAATGGCGAGGTTATCCGATTCGCTCCCGCAGGAGGTGAAAATCAATTCTCCCGCCTCCATACGCCGAAGCCCCAGGCTCTCCCCCACCTGTCGCCGCGCACCCTCCACCACGGCATGAGCCGCGTTTCCCATGGGATGGAGAGAGGAGGGATTTCCGTAGAGCTCCATTGTCTCAATCATTTTTGCCTTCACCCCCTCGGAGAGAGGGGTGGTGGCACTGTTATCCAAATAGATATCCTTCATATCGCGATCCTTTCACGGCAAAGGGGAGAAGAAAGACCCTTGCATCGGTGCTTCTCCTCCCCAAAAGCCGCTTTTTTCCTTGAAAAGCAGATGGACGGTCAACGGAAGACAAAGGCTCCCACGATCTGATCCAATTCATTCAAATGCGCTTCAAAATTTGCCTCGGTGGCGGTGTAGGTGAGGGCATAAATCATGCTCTTATAGGCGGCAATGTACTGGCGATAGCGGTAATTCACGCCGCCGATCCTGAGTGTGAACTCATACACCGTGGCTTCCCTGCCCCCCAGCTGCGCCTTCTCGCCGCTCTGCAGCAGGTTGTAATCGCTCTCCTCCCGCATCATCTTTTTCATCATGTCCTCGCTCATGGCGAAATACTGCGCCACGCTCATCTGCTCGGTTTGAGGCATATAGGGAACTACGCTCACGCCGGACATATCCGAGGGAACGTAGGCGGAGTAGATCTGCTCGTCCATGCAGACTTCCCAGCTGCTCGGAACGTAGAAGCAATAGGCAACGTCATCTCCAAACGCCGCGCGCATTCCCTCGGGAGCATTGGCGCCATCATCCAGATACTTGGCGTAATCCACGGGAACGTAGGGATCGTCAAACACAAAGCTGGAAAGCATCATATTCACCTCGGGGCGGTAAAGCTCAAACATCTCCGCGGTTGCCGTGAAGGTGAACACGTAGTAGTTTTCCTCTCCGTCCGCCACCACCTGCAAGAAATGCAACGTGGTGCCGTTGATCAGCGCGCTGTAGCGATACTGCTTGGCATTCACACCGTCCAGCGAGGTGGAAACGCATTCCTCCTCGTAGGTCTTAACCAGATTGTCCATAGCGCGTGCCGCGATGGGCTCCAGACAAAGAATCGACCAAAAAGCGGCGATCCGCGAGGCGCTTTCGGTAAGGTCTGCCCCCGCCGCGGTAAGCTGCTCCGCATAGTCGGCCTTGGCATAGCTCTGCACCGTTACGGTGGACTGGTTCCCCAAATCGCGGTACGCTCCCGAAATGCCGTAGGAGGTGTTGGGAACCCACGAATTGGGAACGTAGAGACGGTAGTCGGCGTTCACACAGCAAGCGATTTGCATTCCGTTGGGAACCTCCTCCCCCTCCCGCACCCCGCAGGACGCAAAGGAAAGCAACAGGATCACCGCGCAAAGCGCCGCCATGAAAAGGCGGGTGGTTGATTTCATTGCAGCATCATTTCCTTTCTCGGTTCGGCGCGAAACGCGCCCTTCCTTCATTCTATCGTATCATTATAGCACGTTTTTGGGAAAACGTCTTCAACATTCTGTAAATTTTTGTCTCATTTCTGATCCATCAGCGATTGCGCCGCGCTCAGAATCCCCAGCTTCCCGCTCTCGTAGGTCAAGCCGCCCTGGAAGAAGCAGGTGTAGGGCGCGCGGATGGGACCGTCGGCAGACAGCTCGATGGAGCTTCCCTGAGTGAAGCCTCCCGCCGCCATGATCACGCGGTCGCTGTAGCCGGGCATCGCCCAGGGCTCGGGAGTGACAAAGGCGTCCACGGGGGAGCCCTGCTGTATCCCCCGACAAAAAGCGCATAGCAGCTCCTCGCTGCCCGTGATCACGCTTTGAATGATATCGTGACGCTCCTCGTTCCATTTCGGCTCCACGGTATAGCCCATTTCCTCAAAGACGTACGCCGCCAGATGGGCGGTTTTAAGCGCCTGGGACACGGTGTGGGGCGCATAGAACAGTCCCTTATAAAGGGATTTATTCTGCCCCAGCGTTGCTCCCTGCTCCACGCCGATACCAACCGAGGTGAGGCGGTAGCTTGCCAGCTCCACCGCGCGGGCGGAGCCTGCCAGATAGCCTCCCGATTCCGCCATTCCTCCGCCGGGATTTTTGATGAGCGAGCCGATGATCAGGTCAGCACCCACGTGGGTGGGTTCTCTCGTTTCCACAAACTCGCCGTAGCAGTTATCCACCACAACAAAGACCTCGGGACGGATCTCCTTTACCGCCCGAACGGCTTGTCCGATCTGCGCAACGCTCAGGGTCTTCCGATTGAGATAGCCTTTGGAGCGCTGAATGAACACCACCTTCACCCTCGGAAGGCGCTTCAGGTTTTCGGTGATCTCCTCCATGCGGAACTCACCGTTCTCGGTCAGATCGGTTTGCAGGTAGTCCACACCGAAATCCTTGAGGGAGCCGTTGCCGCTCTCCCCGCAAAGTCCGATCACCTCCTCTAAGGTGTCGTAGGGCTTACCAGCAATGGAATACATCACGTCGCCCGGTCGAAGAAGCCCGAACAAGCCAATGGTGAGGGCGTGGGTGCCGCTGACAATGCTGTGACGGACAAACGCCGCCTCCGCTCCCATCACATCCGCCCAGATTTCATCCAAAACGTCTCTGCCGCGGTCACCGTTTCCATAGCCGCTGGAGGATTGGAAAAGGGATTCGGACACGCGAAAGCGACGGAAGGCGTCCATCACGCGGTTGGTATTTTCAAAGGAGATCCGATCGATCTCGGCAAAGCGGTTGATAAGCGCCGCCTCCGCCTTGGAGGCAAGTTGAAGCACAGACTCGGAAAATTGCATGGAGATATCCTTTCTTTACGTTTGATCAAAGCTCGGGAAAATAATCGTCGGGATTCACGCTGGGAAATTCCACGTCCTTGGCGGTATCATGTCCCGTAATCTCATAATAGAACGCCGCGTTTGCAGCATAAGCATAGGGCGATACAACCAAAAGTCCGAGACCGCAGGTGCAGCAGGCAGCCAGGAGAATCCATCCGAAGAAGCTGAAATTGAGGCAGAAGAGACGGAATTTGTTGCCCTTCATCAGGGACGCGGAATTGCGAAGCACATCCATAACGCCAAGCTGAGGGTATTCCGCCAAAATGAAATTGCAAAGGGCGTAGCGATACGTGATCACAATAGAGGCAACCACATATAACACCAGCACGCCCAAAAGCATCAAAGCACCGATGACGGGCATGCCGAACAGAAACGCAACCGAAATCGCGAGACCAACCGCTGCCACCACGTTCACGGCAAATTGAATCAGCTCCACCAACAGATGAACGCCGATCGACTTAAAATAGCAATGCTTGAAGCCATAGAACAGCGTGCCGACGGAAAGCTCCGACTTGCCGTCGATCAGATCCAAATTGAAGCGATGATATCCAACGGTTGTGGGGGAGCCAACGAAAATGGCGTAACCGAAAGCAAAAAGCGTTGCGATCAGCATTCCGATCAGAGCGGCAACACCGATCACGTTTTCAACCGCGTAGCCGACTGCGTCGCTGAAATTCCCTTCCTCCATCAGCGCGGAGATCGCGAACATATGGTTTCGGTATTGCTGAAGAACCTCCTCGGTAACGGAGTTGCCGGGTGTTGACGAGGTGTCCTCCTTGTTAGAAAACGAGACGCTTCCCGCAGACATTCCCAGAAGGCAGGCAAGCACAAAGGCGCAGATCGCCAAAACCCAGCGGTTTTTCAGCGCCGCTCTGGCGGTGTTGCGAAAGTCGGCGGCGGAGGATCTCCTCCGAAAAGGGGTTTGGTACTGATTGTTCATGATGTAATTCCTTTCTTTG
>SVSC01000089.1 GCA_015064525.1 Oscillospiraceae bacterium | reverse complement strand
GGCATGATGGATGAGCCTGTGGTATAGGCATCGGAAAGCTCCACAAAGCGGAATTCCCAGCTTGACCAAAGGATCAGCTCCTCGGAAAATCTGGAGAGGTGCATCATGAGGATGGAGAGATCGCTCATCAGCTCCACGGCAAAATCACGGTCTGAAACACCGTCGAGGCTATTCATGCAGATTCCGTTAAACCGAAGCTCCCGCGCCTCAAAGCGGCGGTCGGTTTCATAGGTGGTTCCCGCCAAGGCGCAGCATCCGATCGGCGAGCGGTTCATGCGGTAGCGGCAATTGGAAAGACGGTCAATGTCGCGCAGCAGCATCATAGCGTACGCCATCAGATGGTGACCGAAGGTAATAGGCTGCGCTCTTTGCAAATGTGTATAGCCCGGAAGGATGGTTGCCTTATGCTCCTCTGCCCTCGTGCAAAGTGTGGTAATCAGCGCTTTCAAAAGCGCGGTGATTTCATCAATTTCATCCCGCAGATACATACGGATATCCAGCGCCACCTGGTCGTTTCTGCTTCTTGCCGTATGGAGCTTTTTTCCAACGTCACCGATCCGTTCGGTGAGAATTTGTTCCACATACATATGGATGTCCTCGGCTTTTTCGTCGATCTCCAGTACGCCCGATTCCAAATCCGCCAGAATATCGGTGAGCCCCTCGATCAGCTTTTCCGCTTCCTCATAGGTGATGATGCCCTGCTTGGCAAGCATTGCGGCGTGCGCCACGCTTCCCGTAATATCCTGACGGTACATTCTGCTGTCGAACCGAATGGAGGAATTGAAGTCGTCCGCGATCTGATCGGTTTCGCCCGCCGTTCTTCCTGCCCACATTTTTTTCATATAGTACTCCTTTACAGAGGTTCAGGCGCCATCGCGTGATGCGGAAGCGCCTGATCTCTTTTGATTTCAATTACTTCTGATTTTTGGCATCCACCAGCGCCTTTACCTTGATAGGAAGACCGTAGAGATTGATAAAGCCCTCGGAATCCTTCTGATTGTAGTCGCTTTCACCGAAGGTTGCGATTTCCTCGCTATAGAGGGAATAGTCGCTCCAAACGCCTGCGTTGATCATGTTGCCCTTGTAGAGCTTCAGGCGAACCTTACCGGTAACCGTTTCCTGCGTTTTGTCAACAAACGCGCTGAGCGCCTCGCGGAGCGGCGTGAACCACTGACCGTTATAAACCAGCTCGGCAAAGGTAATGGAAAGCTTCTGCTTTTCGTGGAGGGTCATCTTATCCAAACAGATCGACTCCAGAACGCTGTGTGCCTTATAGAGAATGGTTCCGCCGGGAGTTTCGTACACACCGCGGCACTTCATTCCAACCAAGCGGTTCTCAACAATATCCAGCAAGCCGATACCGTTCTTTCCGCCCAACTCATTGAGGGCGAGAATGATCTCCTTGGCGGTCATTTTCTCACCGTTCAGAGCAACGGGAATTCCCTTTTCAAAATCCAGCTCGATATAAGTGGGGGTGTCGGGAGCCTGAATGGGAGAAACACCCATTTCCAGGAACCCCGGCTTTTCGTAGAGCGGCTCGTTGCCGGTATCCTCCAGATCCATTCCCTCATGGGAAAGATGCCAGAGATTCTTATCCTTGGAATAGTTGGTTTCGCGGTTGATCTTGAGAGGAATGTTATGTGCCTCGGCATACTCGATTTCTTCCTCGCGGGATTTGATGGTCCACTCTCTCCAAGGCGCGATGATGGGCATGGTGGGAGCGAAGTGCTTGATCGCCAACTCAAAGCGAACCTGGTCGTTGCCCTTACCGGTGCAGCCATGGCAAATGGCATCCGCGCCCTCCTTGAGCGCGATCTCCACCAATCCCTTTGCAATGCAGGGACGCGCGTGGCTGGTGCCAAGGAGATATTCCTCATAAACAGCGCCCGCCTTCATGGTGGGAATGATGTAGTCATCCACATATTCGTCGGTGAGATCCAGAACGTAGAGCTTAGACGCCCCGGTTTTGATCGCCTTTTCCTCCAAACCCTCTAACTCGTCTGCCTGACCTACGTTTCCCGAAACCGCGATGACCTCGCAGTTATTGTAATTCTCCTTCAGCCACGGAATGATGATGGAGGTATCCAACCCACCCGAATATGCCAATACAACCTTTTTGATTTGATCCTTGTTCATAACAATGCCTCCGTTTGTTTGAGCCTATTTTTCGCGGCTCGGTGAATAATCATGCAATTATTATACACGAACTTGTTTTTTTTGTCAAGAACTTTCGTTATAATTTTTATATTTTTACCTTTTCAATAAAACCACGACGGCTTTTAGCTGCTCGTTTCAACAATATTCCGATGGATTTGAACGGTTTGAAACGATTTTTAAATCATTTCCGTTCCAATAGATCAGTATAGATTGTTTATTTATGCATAAATCAATACAAGCTATGAAAAAATATACAATCAGTCGGAACCATTCCCGCTGTTCTTCAACACCTCAAACAGCTCGTCTGAGATCACGTGCTCGATTCTACAGGCGTTTTCCTCGGCAAGGCTCGCGTCGGCACCCAGCGACATCAGCACACGGGTGATCACCTCATGGCGCTCATAAATCTGCACCGCCCGCTCGTCGCCTGCCTCGGTAAAGGTGATTTCCCCGTTTTTTGCGATCCTGATATATCCCTTTTGTTGCAGCAAATTAACCGCGCGGGAAACGCTGGCTCTGGAGTAATTCAGCTCTTCTGCAATGTCGATAGAGCGAACAAAGCCGGACCGTTTTTGCAACAAATAGATTGTTTCCAGATACATTTCCTCGGATTCTCTGATCCTCATTCTATCACCTCCTATTCAAAGCCTACGCCGCCGCAAGAAGCGAAGTGCCGTTTCCAATGCGGGAATTCCCGCAACAAACGCGATGCAAAGCCATACCAAAAGGTTATGGATCACGGAATAGAGCGTGGCGCGATCGGTAAAATAGACATCGCAAACAGCGTATCCCTCCTCCAACGGGGGGATCCATGCCAACAGCTCACCGCTTGGCGTCATGACCGTTGAAATTCCCGTGTTCGCGGAACGCACAAGATATTTCCCTGATTCAACGGCGCGAAGTCTTGCGTGTGACTGATGCTGATATACCGCCGCAGAATCGAAAAACCAGGAATCGTTACTGGAGATCACCAGCAGGTTGGCACCCTGCCGCAAGCTGTCCAGCGTTAACGTCTCATAAATCGAATCAAAACAGATCAGGGAGCCGATTTCCCCCCATTCGGTTGTTAGGAGCGCAGGATCCTTTCCTGCCGAAAGATCCTCCCCGAGGATCGAAAGCTCCGCAAGGGGCGGGATCAACAAGGTAAACAGGCTTCGCATCGGAACGTACTCCCCAAAAGGAACCAAATGGCGCTTATCGTAGCGTTGCTCCGAGATCTCACCGTTGCTGGTGACAAGATACAGCGAGTTGTATTCTGTTTCCGAAGTATCATCGTAATAAAGAGCCCCCACCAACAGCGTTACGTTGGTTTCCCGCGCCAGCTCGGAAACAAACTGACGCATACTCTGACTGCGATTCAAGGACCGCGTAATGGTGGTTTCCGGCCAGACGATCAGTCGCGCCCCCTGCTCCGCCGCTTCTCTTGTGAGATCACCGTAGATTTGCATCATCCGATCATCGGAATTCGCGGTCCATTTTTCATGGGAATTGATATTTCCTTGAATGACAGCCGCCTTCACGCCAATACCGTCCGAAAAATCCGTATTTACTCGGATCACGCCAAAGAGCAGATTACCAAGAAAAAGACCTGCCGCCAGAGCGCAGCAAAGGGTTTCCTTAAGACGGTAAAAAAGCGCATACGCCAGCAGACCGTTGACCAGCAGGATCAGCAGACTGACACCGTAGGAGCCGAACAGCGAGGCGCTTTGAAGCATTGGGAGAAGCTCGGCTTGCCCCAAGCAAAGCCTTCCCCACGGAACTCCCGTCCATCCCAGCGTGGAGGACCATTCAAACACAATCCAAAGCGCCGAAAACAGCAGCGGCTTCAAAATCGGATGCTTGCTGACGGTTTGGGTTCGGTTCCATGCGGCATAAGCAACAAAGATCAGCCCTCCGGGCAATGCTTGCAGGAGCGAAAGCCCCAGCCAGCCCGCGAGAATCACAGCGATGGCAGCGGCAGGCTCCAAGCCGGCAAATTCCAAAGGATAAAGAGCCACAAACCAATGATAGATTACAAAATAGTATAGAAAAATTGTGAGAAATCCGTAGCCATAGGCGCGAAACGGGGATTTCTCGTGATTGTCTCCGTTGAAAAACACCGCGCAAAACAAAGGGATCATGGAGAACCACTCCAAAAGTCCGATTTGCGGGATCACCAAGGTCAGCGCGGTCAGCATGGCTCCTCCATACAGGAAGATCCGTCTCCAAAGCATTCGTTGGAATAAAAAATCTTGTATCCGATTCAAATGCAATCTCCTTCTTGATAGCCGAAGTCCTTCAAAAACCAGATTTTGGCAGGATCGAGCCGAAATTTTTTACCGTTAAGATATCCCAATGCTCCGCCGTCATCATGAAAGCGAAACCGCAGGCTGTAGGCATAGAGCGCCTGAAATTTGTAACCCCTTGCACGATCCTCGCGGTTCACGCCATATTTGCCGTCCCCCAGCAGAGGATGTCCGATATGCGCCAGATGGGCGCGGATCTGATGCGTTCTTCCCGTTACCAGTTCCACCTCCAAAAGCGAAAGCTCTCCCTGCTCCCGCAAAACGCGATATTTTGTGATGATCTCCTTGTAGCCTGCTTTGGGCGTGTCCGAGACGTCCACTGTGTTGTTGGAGCTATCCTTTCTCAACCACCCGCGCATCGTGTCGGCGCGCTTGGGCATTCTTCCGTGAACCACGCAAAGATAGCATTTTTCCAGCTCGTCATTGCGGATTCTTTCGTTCATTTCCCGTAAGCCCTCGGCGGTTTTTGCGGCGATCACAATTCCTCCCGTGTTGCGGTCGATGCGGTTGCAAAGCGCGGGCGCAAAGGATCGCTCCTTTGCCGGATCGTACTCGCCCTTCTGGGCAAGATACGCTTGCACGTGCATGATCAGGGTGTTTTCGGCAGCGGCGGTATCCTCATGAACCAGCACTCCGGGGCGTTTGTTCAGCAAGAGGATATGCTCGTCCTCATAAACAATCTCAAGCTTTGGGTGGATCCGAAAAATTGCGCTTTTATCCTTTTCAGGCGACTCAAAAAACTCGTCTCGAATGAACAGCAGAATCTCGTCTCCCTCCTGCAGAATATAATTCGCCTGTGTTCTGCCGCGGTTGACTTTAATTTTTTTGGTTCGAATATATTTGTACATCAATGACGTAGGTAAACCCTTCACCGCCTTGGTGAGGTATTTATCCAGGCGCTGTCCCGCGTCATTCTTTTTAATGATATAGCTTTGCATATACGTAAACAAGGGCTGTCACCAATCGGTTTCTATCAAACGGTGACAGCCCGCTCCCTGTTTCAGTTTTCCGCTCTTGATCAGAAGGTTCCGAAAATACGGTCTCCCGCATCCCCAAGTCCTGGAACGATGTAGGCATGCTCATTCAAGCGCTCATCCAGCGCGGCAGTATAGATGTCCACGTCGGGGTGCGCCTCCTGCACCTTTTTCACGCCCTCGGGCGCGGCAACCAAGCAAAGGAAGCGAATGCTCTGACAACCGCGTTTTTTCAGCATTGTAAGCGCGTCCACAGCAGAGCCGCCCGTTGCCAGCATGGGGTCTACCAGAATTACGGTTCGCTCGCTGATATCTGCGGGAAGCTTGCAGTAATATTCCACGGGAAGATGAGTTTCGGGATCACGGTAAAGACCGATATGCCCCACCTTCGCAACGGGAATTAAGCTCAACAGCCCGTCCACCATACCCAGTCCTGCGCGCAGAATCGGAACGATCGCAAGCTTTTTCCCCGCGATCATTTTAGCGGTGGTTTTGGCAACGGGAGTTTCAAGCTCAACGTCCTCCAAGGGAAGATCTCTGGTCAACTCATAGCCCATCAGTCGGGCAATCTCCTCCAGCAGCTCCCGAAAATCCTTGGAGCCCGTCTCCTTTTTTCTCATAATGGAAAGCTTATGAATGATCAGCGGATGATCCGCGATGTGCAAAGAACCCATAATCCGTCTCCTTTCATCTTTTCTCTTCAATTATACAACGGTTTTCTTTTTTTTTCAAGGGTTATTTTGAATTTCACAGAATTGTTTACAATTTTTGATTTACTTTCCGTTAAAAGCGTGATAAAATAGATGTGATATCATGAAAAGTGTTCAAAGGAGCAGCCATGTGGGAACAAACTCCAACCGTTGGGATCCTGACCCTCGGATGCAAGGTGAATCAATATGAGTCGGAAGCCATTGCCGAAGCCTTTGAGGCAAGCGGCTTTTCGGTGCTTCCCGCGTCCTCATCTTGCGATTGCTATGTGATCAACACCTGCACCGTGACGGCGGAATCCGACCGTAAGGCACGACAAGCCATTCGCCGTGCCATCCATCAAAACCCCAATGCCTATATTCTGGTGACGGGATGCCTTGCGCAAGCCGATCCCGATTCCCCCGCGAAAATCAGCGGCGTGGATTATGTATGCGGCAACGCGAATAAGCTTTCGGTAGTTGAGGCAGCGTTGCAGCTTTTCCGAGAAGGTAAGAAGCAGAGTCCGCCCACCGTGATCCGCACACCTGCCGACAGCAATGGCTTTGAAGCCATGGAGATCCGAAAGTTTGACCGCACAAGAGCCTACATTAAGATTGAGGATGGCTGTGAGAGCAAATGCACCTATTGCATCATTCCAAAGGCGCGGGGTTCCATTCGCTCTAAGGCTCCCGAGGACGTGCTGAGAGAGGTATGCACTCTGACGGCAGGCGGCTGCCGTGAGGTGGTGTTAACCGGAATTGAGACAGCCTCCTACGGCAAGGATCTGAAGAACTGCAGCCTGGCGGAGCTTCTTTGTCTCATCAATAAAATCCCAAGCATTGGAAGAGTGCGCCTCGGATCTCTTGATCCCTCTCTGATCAAACAGTCCTTTGTGGATCGGATTGCCTCACTTCCCGCCGTTGCTCCGCATTTTCATCTTTCCATGCAAAGCGGTTCAGACCGTGTTCTGGCGCGTATGAAGCGCAAATACAATACAAGAATGGCATTGGAAGGCATGGAACGGCTTCGCCGCGCAATGCTCGGCGTGCAGTTCACCACCGATATGATCGCCGGATTTCCTCAAGAAACGGAGGAGGAATTCGAGGAAACGCTTCGCTTCATTGAACAAGCGAAATTTCTGATGATCCACGCCTTTCCTTATTCTCGCCGCAAGGGGACCGTTGCGGATACCATGACAGGGCAGATTCCCGAGGAGATCAAGAGAGAGAGAGTCCACCGCATAACCGAATTGCAAAAGCGGATCAGGCGCAAGATATTGGAGGAACAGATCGGCGCCACGGTGGAGGTGCTGTTTGAAACCTGTAAAAACAAGACCGCCCACGGTCATACACCAAGCTTTATCGACGTTACCTGCTCCACAGAGCTTCCTCTGCAGGGAGAGCTTCGCAAGGTTCGCATTACGGGCGTGGATGAGCATGGTTGCGTGGGAGAGCTTACGGAGGAAACGATATGAAACAGAAAAAAACACAAGGAGTGGAGCGTCAAATTTCTTCTCCCTCATCAAATCAGCCGTTTATCTGCGGTTTTCATAGCTATTCACCCCAGCAGATGAACGACCTGAAGGAGTCACTGAAGCTGAAAATGCCCCTCCCAACGCTCCATCTTTGCTCGGATTATTACCGCCGTCGGGAGGCTAACCGTGATCCCTCCGCAACAGAGCTGCGATTTCTCGATGATGTTGCCGCCTCCCTTTCCTCGGGATCCGCAACAACCGTTTCTCAGCTTTTGATCGCGGATCCCTTTGTAGCCGTTACCTATGCCGACATGATGAACAAACGCCGAGAGCTTCACCCCGAGGCAACGGCTCCGATCACGCCCGCGGAGGCGTTGGGCATGGCTTCCGCCTACCTCAACCGCTCCGGAAAAACGCCCGAATTGAAGGGACACCGCTTCCGTTTTTGCGGCTCAGATGGATCCAATGACGGCGCTGTGGGATGCGAGGGAAGCCAAACCTTCCTTTGCGAACAGAACGATCGGGATTATGATCTTGCGGATGGTGACGTGGTTGTGCTTTTGCACCGTGGAGAGCTGTCGCATCACAGATATTTCGATGCGGTTCGGACAACCTTAAATGCCATCGCATCGCAAACGCAGATCAAGCTCAACCGAGAGGTTTCCTTCGACGGTCTGTTTCCCATGCTTCTCTCCGTTTCCACGGGAATCTGCTTTGATCTGAGACGTCTTGCAATCGAGCACTTTTCGGTTGCCTCCAATCTTCTGTTCGGACATTTTGCAGGCTATCGCATGGTTGCCCTCGACAAGGCAGGCGCGGGCGTGCTTGTAGAGGAAGCGCGCAAAAACGGCTTGGATCCCAAGGTTTTTGTGGCGATTATGAACGGGAACCGCACCTACGTCACCTTTTCGGGAGGTGAAAGCGTCTCCTTTGAAACCGCCTTTTTGCGTCGGCTTGCTCTGCCCTTTTCCCAAAAGGTAACCCTTCCTGTGGAAACCGATACCTTGTCGAACCCGATCTCGATCAAGCCGATCCATCAAGCAACCTGCGAATATTTGTCTCATCCCTCCCATCCGCAACGGATCGCGCAAACCAATCGCGCAACGGTATCAGCCTCCTTCTGCAAAACGGAGCGCAGCTTTTTCCGATCCTCCATGCAAGCTCTGTTAGCCGCCTTGCTGGGAATCGTTTCGGCGGGAGACAGCTATAAGGATTGCCGCCTTGCTGTGTCGATCAAGCATTCTCCCGCAACGCAAAGCCCCAATTCGATCGGTGAGCTTCTTTCCTCCATTCTCGGAATCTACCGCCTCCAATGTGAGCTGGGAATTCCCACGGCAATCAGAGAGCTGATTGCCGACAGCGAGACCGAACACCCCGAGATCACCGCCTTCGGTCTTTCCTCTCGCACTTTGGCACCGTCGCACTTCGTTCAAAACGGAAGTCGTGTTTACTGCGTTACCCCGATGATCGCTGAAGACGGTCTTCCGGCCTTCCCTGCCCTCCGTCAGCTTCTTCGTGACCTTGAAGCATGGAACCGAGACGGCATTGTGAAAAGCGCGAGAGTGATCTGCGATCAAACGGTTACCGACGCCTTGACCGAGCATTCCGCCTCGGGCTTAACCTGCAAGCTCACGGATCCCGCGGTTGCTGTTGGTGAAAAGCTCCCCCTGGCAATCCTTCTGGAGGCCGACCGTGAGCTTCCGTTGGCGGAGATCGGAAAGGTGGAAGCATCTGTTTTCCGATCTGAGCAAGCGGCAACCTACCGCCTGCCCAAGCTCTCCGAAACACTGAACGCAGGGGAGCGCTACGGCGTAACAATTTTGGCAAGCAAGGGAGACACCTCAGCCGCTATATTGGCGGAGATCCTCTGTCAGCGCGGAGCAGACTGCAGACTTTTCACGGAAAAAGACAGCGTAACCGCGCAAGCCCGCGAAATCCTGCTTTCACAGATCACGATGCTCGGCAGAAATTACCGAATTGAGGAAAATTTACAATTGCAGTTTGCATTGGAAACGCAACAAAAAGCGGGCGGCTGTGTGATAGCCCTCGGCAATAACGGAGATCTTTCCGAAAAGCTCTGTGTTTTGACGCTTGAAAACGGCATTGAAGAGGATCTTTTGATGAGAATTTTCGATTAAAAACCGAAAACGGGAAAAAATATTGATTTTTTTCGAGAAAATTTCAAAAAAGACTTGCTTTTTTTAAAAGGTTATGGTATAATAACCAATGTTGTACAGTAACATCTGCCCCGTGCTTGGAAAATCACGGTGAAGCGTTTAATGTAGGAGGTGTCAAAGATGGCAAAGTGCTGTATCTGCGGTAAGGGCGTTGTATTCGGTCAGAATGTTTCTCACTCTCATCGTAAAACCAACAGAACCTGGAAGCCCAACATTCGCAAAATCAGATTGGAAGGCAGCAAATCGATCAACGTTTGTTCCCGTTGCCTGCGCACCATGAAAAAGGCTTAATCGCTGATTGTGCAAATAGAGAGTATGGCAGACACATCCAACGGTGTCTGCCTTTCTTTTTGAAAAAGA
>SVSC01000088.1 GCA_015064525.1 Oscillospiraceae bacterium | reverse complement strand
GTTGAACTGTTTTGGAAACAGTTAAAATTTGATTATTCCGTCCCCGAGAATGAGATTTTATCTGTTTCCAAAACAGTTCAACCTCACTAATATCGTGGAGCGTTTTGGGTGGTGGTACCAAAACGCTTGCGGCAGCTATTGCTCGATCAGCGTACCGCAGATGGGCGGCATAAAACTACAGACTGAGCCGCCATGTATCATTAACTTCAAAGCAACCCCTGAGGAAGTTCTTGGAGGTGTGGAACCTTCTTACAAGAAGGTTCCACAATCCACCCTTTCCTTTCCAAACTAACTTCCCCTAATAAGGTTCCACAAAGTCATCCTCCCCCAATCAACCAACTTCTTTCAAGAAGGTTCCACAAAAAAGCAACACCAGAAAACTACCGAACGGTAACCGTCATTTTACAGCGTTCGGTCTTGGCGCCGTGAATCTCGATTAAGTAATCCAGATAAAGCTCGCCTCCGTTCGGCAGATCGTTGCGCACCTCAAGCGTATGCACACAAACCTCAAAGGAGGAAAAAGGTGTGTTGTAAACGCAATGATGCCGACGCTGAGGCTCGAATACCAACGCGGTGTTCACAACACCGCTGCGAAGCATGGACACCAGCGTGGGATAATCGGGATGAAAGCCGATCTTTGTGGTGGAGCCCTCCATCCCCGTCAGCTCCCCCTCCTTGTAGATCAGATCAATGCGGTTGGAGGTCTTGATCAGATACCCCTCGGTCATTATTTCAGATTCCTCGGGAGCATCGAATTCGGGATCGTAGTCCTCCCGATCCTCCTCCACAGGAAGATCCTCCTCCTCAATGGGCTCCTCCGCGCGGCCGAACAGCGACACCGAAAGCCCCTGCCGCAGGGTTTTCATGGTGATCATCACGTTTTTCTTGGTCAGCATACTTCGTTCTCCTTCCGTCGGCGCAAAAGCTCCCAAACCCGCATCACGGCAACCTGCGTTTTGGCATCCGGAATCTGCCCTGCCATCACCTCGTCCACAAGCTGCGCCAGGGGAATTCTCACGGGCGCCAAAAATTCATCATCGTCGAAATCGGTTTCTCCCTCGGTCAGCTCCTCTGCCAGATACATATCGATCACCTCATCCAGAATTGCGGGAGAGGTGTAGAGCTTTCCAAGATGGGTGAGACGTCCGCACGCGCATCCCGTCTCCTCCCGCAGCTCCCGCAGGGCTGCCTGCGCCCGATCCTCGCCCTTGTAGTCCAGCTTGCCCGCGGGGATCTCGGTTAGCACCTCGGCATTGGGATAGCGATATTGCCGAACGCACGCCACCGTTCCGTCCTCAAACAGCGGCAACACACACACCGCGCCAATGTGACGAACAAACTCCCGCATGGCGGGTCGTCCGTCGGGAAGGCTGATCTGATCCACGTAAAGATGCACCACCTTGCCGTCGAAGATCAGCTCCGACGAAACACAGGTTTCCTTCATTTGCTCCAAATCCATGCTCTATCTCCATTTCGTTAAAAATTCAGATTGTGCGCCGATCTCATCAAGCGTTGTCCCCTTTATTATATCATAAACCGAAACTTCTGTAAAGGGGCTTGCAAAAAACTGTTTTTTCTGCTATACTGTTAGGTGAAGAATTTTGTGAGGTGAAATCCTATGGAAAACTGCCGCGAGGAAGAATTGCGCACCGCCGCGCTTTTGGGAATGAGCGCCATAGAAAAGCTGCATCGCGCCCACGTTGCCGTATTCGGCATCGGCGGCGTTGGAGGCTACGTTTGCGAGGCGCTGGCGCGAGCGGGCGTTGGCGAATTGACGCTGATTGACAATGACACCGTCTCTCTCTCCAACATCAACCGACAGATCATTGCCCTCCACTCCACCGTTGGAAGGCAAAAAACCGAGGCGATGGCGGAGCGCATTGCCGACATCAACCCCAACTGCATCGTTCACACCGCCAACGTCTTTTATCTTCCCGAAACCGCCGACGCGCTTCCCTTGGACAGCTACACCTATGTTGTGGACGCCGTAGACACGGTTTCCGCAAAGCTTGAGCTTGCCGTTCGCGCCCACCGTGCAGGAGTTCCCTTGATTTCCTCCATGGGAACGGGAAACAAGCGCACCCCCCTGGGCTTTCGCGTCACCGATCTTTCCAAAACAGCGGGATGCCCCTTAGCGCGCGTGATGCGGAGAGAATTGAAGCAGCGCGGCATCACCCATTTAAAGGTAGTCTACTCGGAGGAGCCCGCCGCCCTTCCCGCCTCCGACGCACCGCTCCCGCAAGGCAACAGCAAAAAAACGCCTCCCGCCTCCCTGCCCTACGTTCCCGGCGCGGCAGGGCTGATCATCGCCTCTCAGGTGGTGGAGGATCTGATCAACGCCTGAGACAAAAATGAAACGGGGCAAGCCCCTGCCCCACTTCCGAACACCGAAAAAGATCGCCCACCGTTTGGCAGGCGATCTTTTTTATCATTCTCGAATCAATAGAAGAAATCCAACAGGGTCTTGCGAGCCTTTGCCTTCTTCTTCTCGTTCGCAGCTCTGTTGAGCGCAGTGGTAACTGCGGCGGTAGCAACAACAGCAACGATCACGGGAATGCTCTTCTTAACGGTTGCAACAACCTTTTCCTTGGTTTCGGGAGTCATGGTCAGCTTTGCGCGAACAGCCGCACACTTCTGGCACATGGGATCAACTTCCTCAACCTCTTCTACAACGGGCTCCTCAACAACCTCTTCAACCTCGATCTCGTCGCCAAGGTCCTCAACAACCTCTTCAACGATCTCTTCAACAGCCTCGTTGATCTCAACGTCCAGAGCCTTCTTGGCAACAGCGTTGCCAATGAGACGAAGAACGATTCCGATCACGATGAAGGCAACTGCAACGCCGCCGATGTAGTACAGATTCTCGACCTTGTAAGGACCGATGAATTCCATCTCAATACCGTTCAAATGCAGGATGACATAAACCAGAGCAGCCACGCAGCAGAGAACAACTCCGCCATAGCCAACGATATTAGATGCAACCTTCCAACCGTTATTTTTGGTAACTCTCATTTTGTTTTAACCTCTCAGTTTCTGAAACTTATCTTCTGCGTGCCTTCTCAACTCTCTTGTCGGCAGAAACCTTGCCCAAGAAAGCGGTAACCACAAACGTGGATGCAACCGCGATCAGCACGGTAGAATTCTTCTTTACAAAGGCGGTAACCTTCGTTTTCAGCTCAGGAGAAATCTTGAACTGCTTTGCCTTTTCCTTCAGCGTTGCGCAAACATTGCACTTCTTGCTCTCGTCTGCCTTGGGACACTCCTGAACGGGAGCTGCCTTCTCTTCAACCTTAGCAAGCTTCTTATTCTTTTTCATGATCGATTTCCTCCCGATTGAATTAGCGTCTGCGGATGCGACGGAGCTTCTTTGCCATGATGATTCTGTCAACGGTAGCGGTTACGGTGAAGGTTGCGAGAACTGCGATGATCACAGGAGCGTTCTTCTTCACAAAGGTGGTAACCTTTTCCTTGGTCTCATCATTGATCTGAATGTTCTGAACCTTTTCCTTTGCGCTTGCAACAGCGGCACGAACCTTGCCACCCTTGGTTGCAGCCACGGGAGCAGCCTTCTTTGCCTTAGCGGAAGCGGCGCGCAGGATTGCGGCAATCAGAATGATAACGGCAGCAACAGCAGCGGTAACGTAAACCCACAGCCACTCAAAGCCAAAGAGCAGAGCCTTATCCGTGAAGGGAACGGGAACTTGCAGGCTGCCCTCATTCCATACCAGACCGTAAACCTGGAGGCCGATGAGCAAGAGGCAGATTGCTACGCCGATGTAGCCGATCAAACGGGACGCGATGCGAAGTTTCTTAGATTTCTTGGTTTCCATTTTCTTTCCCCCTAAAAAAGTTTTTATGTACTAATATGATACCATGATTTTTTTTCATTGTCAAGTGGGTATGATAAAAAAATCCAATTTTTTTTGCGGTTTATCCTATTTTCCACTTTATGCACAAAAGCTGTCAAAGCTGGAGGGCGAACACCACATGATCAAAGCTTTCCAATTTGTGCAGTTTGATGGAAATCGGAGTCTTTTTCGGCAAACGGATCAACGCCTCCATGCCAACGTGACCGGGTGTCCCGCTTCTGGGCGGCGTTACCTGAATTTCCACGGCGCCAACCGTATCCGCCAGCTTGTCGATCATGTCGGCGGTAACCCCAACGTCATCCAACTCCAGATAAACGAACAAACGCACCCGCTTGCTGTTCATCATGAATTCCAGCTTGGAAATGATGGTGAAGATCAGCATCACGAGAATCGCGGTAACCAAAGCGCCTTCATAGAACCCCGCTCCCACAGCCAGACCGGAAACAGCGGTAACCCACAGCCCCGCGGCGGTGGTCAGACCGGTGATCTGGGAATTGCCCTTCTTGAGCAGAATGGTTCCCGCGCCCAAAAAGCCGATGCCGCTGATCACCTGCGCGCCGATACGCATAGGATCTGCCCAAGTAACGTCCAAGACCTGCAGATTGAAAACGCCGATCAGCGTGGTCAGCGCCGCGCCCACCGACACCATCATATGGGTGCGAAGTCCCGCCGCGCGTCCGTGAACCTCACGCTCCAAGCCGACAATCGCTCCGCAAATGGCGGCAACCGCCAAACGGATCACAAGCGTGAGCCAGGTCAGTTCTCCCAACCATTCGTATTGGTCGATCAGTAAATTCATCATTTTTCCTCCTTTATTCCAAAAACAAAAAGGCGGGACACTCTCTCGACCCCGCCGAGACGGTCATGTGTCCCCACACCGCTTTTGCTATGATTGTATTATTATAACAGATTTTTTTATGATTGTCAATTGCTTTTTCTCTTTTTTGTATAACATTTTTTTGCATTTTTTTATATTCCCGCCGCTCATTCCCGTTGACTTTTTCGGCAATCCGTGTTATACTATCATCAAACAAAGGAAAGAGAGGAAACCGTATGCCCTTTATCAACACGATCACCAACGCGCGCGTCACTCCCGAAAAGGAGGAGCTGCTCAAGGAGCGACTCGGAAAGGCCATTGAGGCATTTCCGGGAAAAAGCGAATACTGGCTGATGCTCAACATCACCGACAACGCCAAAATGTGGTTCCGAGGCTACAACAACTTTCCCATGGCAATGGTGGAAATCCGCATTTTCGGCTCTGCCGACTCCGAAGCCTGCAATAAGATGACCGCCGCGGTTTGCGAGGTCTTTTCCGAGGTTCTGGGGATCCGAGGCGATCGGGTTTACGTGAGCTACAGCTTCCACAACGAGTGGGGCTGGAACGGCGAAAACTTTTAAGAAAAAGCGCTTGCGACGCAAACGGTCGCAAGCGCTTTTTCTGATGATCGGGCTCACCGTCTGCCCCGAAGCAGAAAGAGCGGTGAAACGGCATAAAACACACCGCCCAAGGCAACGGCGGCTGCCGCCGCCAGAAACAGAAACGGCAACAGCTGATTCAAAATCACTCCAACAACCACAACCGCGGCGATCGGGGTGATTCCAAAATAAATGAACATCGCCAGTATGCTTTGCTTCACGGGAAGCGCCAGGGAGGTTGGCATGGAAAGCTGAGTGAACAGCATGGCGTTGGAGCAATAAAAATCCACGCACACCGCCAAAAGACCGTAGGCAAGCGCTTCCGTTGGTGAAGCCCTCAGGATTCCCGCTGTCAGGATCACCGTTGGAAGCAGATCTAGAAGGCAATCCACCGTTCCCCCAAGCACCGACCAAATCACTTTGGCGTAGGGACTTGACGGAACCGTGATGAACAGCTCCCGCTCCACGTCGGTTGCCAAGGGATTTCCCATGGCGCGGAAGAAGGCGCAGCCGCAGAGAATCAAGCCGACAACCGTGTAATCGGGAGATTCGGAAAAATACAGCTGCAGCAGCGCAACGCCACCCCCGATCAGCAGATAGAAGCCCGCGGTTTTCGTGAAGATGCCCAGCTTGGCAAAACGAAAACGGTTATAGATCGTTTTGCAGAAGAACATATTTGCTCCGCCGCCGAAGTTGAGACGGTCTCGCAGGGTGCGGTCGGAGCGCTCCCGCTCTCGCTTGACGGGCTTGCTTCCTTCTGCCGCCGCTTGCAGCTCCGCCGCGCGGGATGCCGCCGTCAGCGCATCCTCATAGAAATCCACCCGCATCCGTTGGATCCAAGCGTAAAGCAGGGCAATGCCACCAAAGGAAAGAACGCTCAGCACCGCAAGCATCCACCAATTTCCCTCAAACGCAAACATCACCATTCCCTTCAGCCAACCGATCACGGGGATCCAGCGAGTGACGGGCGCGTTGAAAAGGTTGATCGCGGAGGTCAGAGGCGAATCGTTGGGGTGCAATTGGCACCAAAGCACGTAGCCCCCCGCCGCAAGAGCAACCAAAAGAATCGGCGCCAAGCGGAGCCACTTTTTCAGCCTGATATGAACCGTGGACAGCAGATATGCCGCGAGATTCAGCATCCTGCCGTAGAACAGCGTTAAAAACCAAGCCGTCAGAACCGCAACGGAAGCGCCAACTCCCATGGCCTCCCGCATTGTTCCGCTGAAAACGACGAACCCAAAATACAGCCCTGCAAGAATACTCAGGAAAATCTGATTCATCAAGCGAAACAGCAACACCGATTGCGGTCGCATGGGCGACTGAAACAGCAGGTTCACGTCCGCCATCAAAAATACGGAAACGCCATTCTTATCCGCCGAGAACAGATTCAACAGCAAAACGGTGCCAACCACCCCCATTGCGATCAGCTCCACGATATCCATCAGCTCCTCGCGGGTGAGCGGAAGCTCCTCCTCAGGCAGGGTCTCCTCAACCGGCGGCGCGTCGGAGGGCTCTTCAAACGAGCTTTCCAACAAAGCCCCCATTACACCGATCAGCAGGCTCATTGCGATCACCACGCCGAAAAAGACCATAACCCAGGTGCGGAACAGCTTGCGGATCTGATTTTTAACCGAGCAGAAGGCATAGTAGAAGAACAGTCTCATACCGCCACCTCAAAAGTGCTGCTCCACCGACCAATCGGCGGGAGCATCGGTTTTTTCGTTCGTTTCTTGCTCGGTGATCTCAAAAAAGAGCTTTTCCAGGGTTTCCTCCGCCTCCTCCCTGGAAACGTCGGCGCAGATTCTTCCCTTTTGCATGATCAGCGCCCGATTCCACAAGCGATCCACACTGTCGATCATATGGGTACTGACCAAAACCGTACAGCCGTCGGCTCTCAATTCTCCAATCACCGTCTTCAGCTCCTTGATGGCGTGGGGATCCAAGCCAACCATAGGCTCATCCAACAGCAAAAGGCGGGGGCGCGTGAGCAATCCCAAGCAAAGATTCAGCTTTTGCTGCATTCCCTTGGAAAGCTCGTCACCAAATTTTTTTCGCTTATCAAATAGCTCAAACCGCTCCAGAAGCGCCTCGGCGTGGGCGCGGTAATCCCGCAGACGGTACGCCCGCGCCACAAACTCCATATGCTCCGAAACCGTGAGATTCGGATATAGAGAGGGTATTTCGGAAATATAGCCCATGAGCCTTCTTGCCTCGGAGGTTTTTGCGGGATGGCCTCCCACCGTGATCTCTCCCTGATAGCGCAGGTATCCGATCACCGACTTCATGAGCGTGCTTTTTCCCGCTCCGTTCGGCCCCAATAAAACCGTCACGCTTCCCTCATCCAGCCGAAAGCTCACATCATCGCAGGCAAGGGTCTTTCCGTATTTTTTCGTCAGGTGACTGACCGACAGCATCCAATCACTCCTTTCACATAATGAAAAGGAACAGACGTCCGTTAGCGGCGCTGTTCCTTTTGAATCGAACCGATTATCGTCCGCGCAGGCGCTCCATTACGCCGCTCGCGCCCCTTCCGAAATGGTCATGCAGCGCCCGATATTCCGCATAGAGCCTTCCGTAAGCCTCTTGGTTTTCCGTAATGGGACGGTAAACACATTTGTCCGCCTTCCCCATATGCTCCGCAGCGGTTTTTACATCGGGATAAATTCCCGCCGCAACAGCGGCATAAATGGCGCTTCCGAGGGCGCCTGCCTGGGTACTGCCCGCAATACGGATCTCCTTGCCGGTCACGTCGGCGTAGATCTGCATCATCATAGCGTCCTTTTGCGCGATACCGCCCGCCGCGCAGATGGTATTCACGGGAATTCCGTTCTGCTCATAGGCGTCAAGAATCATGCGAGTGCCGTAGGCGGTTGCCTCAATCCATGCCCGATAGATCTCCTCGGGCTTGGTTTGCAGGGTAATGCCCAGCATCATACCCGACAGGTTGGCGTTCACCAGCACGCTTCGGTTGCCGTTGAGCCAATCCAGCGCCAAAAGCCCGCTCTCCCCGGGACGCAGGAGAGCCGCTTTTTCCCGAAGAAGCTTATGGAGGTTGATTCCCTTCTCCGCCGCCTCCTGCTCATAACGAGCGGGAACGCAGTTCTTTACAAACCAATCAAAAATATCACCAACTGCCGCCTGCCCTGCCTCATAGGTGTAGAAGCCCGGAATCACGCCGTCCTTCACGTAGCCGCAGATTCCCTCCACGTTCTTTCTCACGGTGGAATTGAGGATATGACAGGTTGAGGTTCCAACGATCATCATCAGGTCGCCGTCTCCCGTCATTTTCAGGGCGGGCATGGCGGCGTGCGCGTCGATCATGGGAAGCGACAGAGGCGTTCCCTCGCAAAGCCCGACCAGCTCAGCCCCCTCGCGAGAGAGCCGACCCGCGATCTGATCCATGGAGCAGACCTTGGTGGAAAGCTTAGTTCCCACAACGCCGTCCAATCGGGGATCCAGCGCGGTGAGAAAATCGTTGGAGGGATAGCCGCTCTCGGCGTTCCAGAGGGCCTTGTAGCCCGCAAATGCCGCGCTGTGGGTTTCCTCACCTGTCAGCACAGCGGAAAGCCAATCGGCAGCCTCCAGAAAACGGTCGGTCTTTTCATAAACCTCGGGAGCCTCCCGCAGCACCTGCAGGAGCTTGGGCAACGCCCATTCGGAGGAGATTTTACCGCCGTAGATCGGGAGCCATTCCTCTCCTCTCCTTGCCGCCAACGCCGTGATCTCGTCCGCCTCGGGCTGGGCGGCATGATGCTTCCAGAGCTTCACGTAGGCGTGAGGCTCGTCGGCAAATTCGGGATAGCAGCAAAGAGGCTTCTTGTTGGCATCCACGGGGAGAACGGTGCAGGCGGTGAAATCAATTCCCATTCCCACAACGCTTGCGGGCTCCACTCCCGCCTGCTTCAAAACCTGCGGAACGGTGGTGCGAAGAACCTCCAGATAGTCGTTGGGATGCTGCAACGCGAATTGAGGCGGAAGAGCCTTTCCCGAGGGAAGCCGCTCATCCATCACGGCGTGAGGATAATTGAGAACCGCCTCTGCCAGCTCCTCGCCGTTGTCGGCATTCACCAATACGGTTCTGCCCGAGAGAGTGCCGTAGTCTATACCGATCAGATACTTGGACATCATAATCTCCTTTCCGCTTCCGTCAGGTCAGTCGGCAAGCACTTTGATAACAGCCTTGCGAACGGCGGTAGGCTCGTTTTCAACAGACGCGGAGGGAGCGTGCAGCTCACCTGCAAAGAAAATGACAAAATTACCCTCTGTCACCAACAGATTGTGGCATCTCTCCAGAGCAACGGGCTCATACATGGTGTAATCCTTGACGGGATTGTAGTCACCGGCGGGAGCGGGAGAATCCACGGGAATTCTCATCAGCTCGTCACCCGAAAGAAGAATCTGTACGTCGATGTACTTGCGGTGCTGCTCGGCGGTGGCAACGGGCTTTACGGGGTTCTCGCAGGACATGAGATTCACAAAAATCTCCTCGGGAATTTCGGTTCCCTCCATCACGTGGTGTCCGTCTGCCGCGTTGGAATCCATCAGCGACCGAAAGAAATCAAACGCTTTGGAAAAGCGGGGATGAACAGAAGCATATTGAGAAAGATTATTCATAGAATCAACGATCATAACGGTAACCTACCTTTTCTTTATATAATATGATACTCTGTTTTCGGATCCGATGAAAAAAGCGATCCTTGGCTTATTGTAGCACAATTTTCTCTGTCTGTCAAGAAGTTTTTCAAAAAAGCGCAGGACGACACCCAAAAGAGGGCAGGCGCTGAGCGCCTGCCCTCAGACTACTGACAAACCGTATTGCCAAAATGACAGTTCGATAAATAGTACTAATTTGTTAGCCACTTTTTCTTTGCAGAAAGAGGCGCAAAGAAAAAGTTATCAAAAAGAAACGCCGATTAGGGGAATTTCGC
>SVSC01000087.1 GCA_015064525.1 Oscillospiraceae bacterium | reverse complement strand
TGAACCCACCAAGGGCGTGCTGTACGGCAGTACCGTTGCCGCTCCCTACGTATCCAACGTTATGGAAACCATCCTGCCCTACCTTGGGGTTGAGGCTGTCTACTCGGAAAGCGAATTGGATCGGCTAACCGTTACGGTTCCCGGTTGCACGGGCTGGACGGGAAGCTTTGCCAAAAAGGTTTACGAAAAGAGCCCCTACAATCTGAAGGTTGTGGTAGTGGGGGATGAAAACGGTGTGGTTTATAAGCAGTATCCCGAAAAGGATACCGTAATGGAAAAGAACGGCGGTACGCTGATTCTCTACACGGGCAGCGGCTCCGCTCAGGAGCAGGAGCAAACCGTTGTTGTGCCGAACGTGGTTGGTATGAGCGCTAAGGCGGCAAATCAGACCTTGATCAACGCGGGGCTCAACGTTCGGATTACGGGAACCAAAAATTATCTCACGGGAACCTCGGTCACGGTTGTTTCTCAATCTGTTGAGAAGGGAACGGTGGTGCCAAGGGGAACCGTGGTGGAGGTTCGATTCCTCTCCTTGGAGGATGAGGACATGGGCAGTATTTCGCCCGCGAATTAAAAAAACGGCGTTGCCCGTTGGGAAGTGAAAAGAATTTCATTTTTCAAGGAGGCGCGCATGGAGCTTTATCGGTTGTGCGAGGCGGCGGGAATTTCCTTTTCGGAGTGTGACCGTCACCTGCAGATTTCAAAGCCCGTCACCGATTCCCGCGAGGCGGTGGAGGGGAGCTTGTATATCTGTATTCGCGGATTTCGTACCGACGGACATCGGTACATTCAGGAGGCGATTCGGCGGGGCGCTGTCTGCGTACTGACCGAAAACGGTGCGGGTGAGGTTCCCGAGGGGATCTGCCGATTGTCAACGTCCAACACCAGAAGGGCGGCGGCAATGCTGTTCAACGCCTACTACGGTGATCCCTGCTCCCGCTTGAAATTCATCGGCGTAACGGGAACCAACGGAAAAACCAGCGTAACCCATCTTCTGCGTTCGATCCTGGAGTCCTCCCTTTGCAGGTGCGGGCTGATTGGAACGGTTGGGTGCGAATCGGCGGGACGGTGCCTGATCGCGGAGGGAAGCGATCCCTTGGCGAACATGACCACTCCCGATCCGCCCGCCCTTTATCGGATTCTTTCGGAAATGGTGCGCGACGGTGTGGAGTACGTGCTGATGGAGGTCACCTCTCATTCTCTGGCGTTGGATAAAACCGCGCCGATCCGCTTCGAGGCGGGAATCTTTACCAATCTGACCCCGGAGCATTTGGATTTTCATCAAACGATGGACGCTTACGCCAACGCAAAGGCAAAGCTGTTCTCCTCCTGCAAGCTGGCGATCCTCAATGGCGACTCCCCCTACGCCGACCGAATGGCGGCGGCTTGCAAGGGGAAAACGGTGCTTTGCGGCGTTTCCCACGGTGACTATCTGGCAACGGATATCTCTCTCAACGGGCAAAGCGGAGTGGCGTACCGTCTGGTGTCACCGAGCCTTCGCCTGCACCTGCAATGTCCCATTGCGGGCAGCTTTTCGGTGATGAATTCGATGCAGGCGGCGGTTTGTGCGTTGGAGCTTGGCTTCAGCGCCGCCGCCGTCAAGGAAGCCCTGAAAACCCCTGCGGGTGTGAAAGGGCGAATGGAGCGGCTGAGGCTGGGGGTGGATGCCGACTTCGGTGTGATCATTGATTATGCTCACACGCCCGATGCTTTGGAAAAGCTCTTGCGAACCGCGCGTGATTTTTGCAAAGGCGGCGAGCGTGTGGTGGTGGTTTTCGGATGCGGCGGTGACAGAGATCGCTCCAAGCGACCCTTGATGGGAGCTGTGGCGGAGCGATATGCCGACCGTGTGATCCTCACCTCCGATAATTCCCGCGGGGAGAGCCCCGAGGCGATCATTGAGGAGATCCGAATGGGAATGTCCTTGGAGAAGGAATGCGTGATTTTGGACCGTCGGGAGGCGATCCGTCATGCGATTCTCACCGCCAAGCCGAGGGATCTGATCCTTTTGGCGGGGAAGGGACATGAGGAATATGAAATAACGGGATCCGAAAAACGTCCCTTTTCCGAGCGGGAGATCGCTCAAAGGGCATTTGAGGAGCGGATCCAAAAACGAAAAGGCAGACCTTAACGGTAGAACAGCGTGGGGAAGGAACGCGGTCTGAGCATGAAAACGAAATTTAGTGGTGGTAGCCTTCGCGCCAACCGTCTTGCCGAGTTGTGCGGCGGAATGCTTTGGTGTGATCGCGGCGGTGAAACGGAGCTTCGCGCCGTTTGCACCGATTCCCGTGAAGCGGATGAAGATACGGTGTTTTGCGCGATGCGCGGCGAGCGAGTGGACGGTCACGATTATATTGCGGCGGCGTTGGCAAAGGGATGCCGATGCGTGCTGTGCGAAAGAAGCTGTGAGGCAATCGAAGCGGCTGGCGCGGCTGCCATTGTGGTAAGGGATTCCGAAATGGCTTTGGCAATGCTGGCAAGCGGTATTCGGAGCCAATTGCGTTGCCAAACGGTTGGCGTTACGGGCAGCGTTGGAAAAACGACCGCCAAGGAGCTGATTGCCTCGGTGCTGTCCCAAGGTCTTCAAACCTACAAAACAGAGGGCAATCGGAACAGTCTTGTAGGAATGCCTCTTTCTGTAATCGAGATTCCGCAAAGCGCCGATTGGGCGGTTTTGGAAATGGGCATGAACCATTTTGGGGAGATCGAGCGTCTTTCGGCGGTTGCGGAGCCGCAAATTGCCGTAATCACCAACATTGGAACCGCGCATATGGAAATGCTTGGCTCCAGAGAGAATATCTGTAGGGCGAAGCTGGAGATTCTTTGTGGACTCCGCGACGGCGGGCTGCTCCTGCTCAACGGTGACGAGCCGTTGCTTTCAACGGTGGGCGGAAAAAGTTACCGCACGAAATATGTCTCCCTTGAGAGAGAGAATGCCGACTTTTTCGCAAAGAATATTCAGGTGGAGGACGGAATCACTCGTTTTGATGCCTTTTGGCAGGGTGGAGAAGCCCGTGACCTGTGCTTGCGGGTGATGGGACGCCACAACGTTTATAACGCCTTGTTTGCCATTGCCGTTGGCGTAACGGCGGGACTGAATACCGAGGAGATTCGACGGGGGCTTTACGCTTACGAGCCCGACGGTCTCCGTCAAAACCTGATTCAGGTTGGCGAATGGACGCTGCTTGAGGATTGTTATAATGCCTCTCCCGAGTCGATGAGCGCCGCTCTGGAGGTTTTACATGACTATGCGGAGCGCAATCACCGCCGCAGCGTTGCGGTTCTTGGGGATATGCTGGAGCTTGGCGTGAACAGCCCATCCTTGCATCGCTCGATCGGAAAACGGGCTGTTGAGCTGGGGATTTCCCAATTGGTAACGGTTGGTGAACGGGCAAGACAGATCGCGGTTGGCGCAAGACAGCGCGGAATGTCCAAGGATCGGATTTTCTCTCATGAAAACGCCGAGGAGGTGGAGCAGCTTGTCCGCGATCTGCAAGAAAGACTGCGGGCAGGCGACGTGATCCTCTTCAAGGCAAGCCGCGGAATTGGCGCCGAGCGTATTGTGGAGGCGCTGAAGCGTTTGACAGAATCAAATTACAAACCCAAAATATAGGATATCGGAGAATTCGACATGAAGTCTGTATGCGCCATGATGGCTGTAATATCGGCGGCGGTTTTTCTGCTGACCGTAGGATGTGAGCGTATCCTCATTCCCATTCTGAAATCCCACAAGCTGGGGCAGAAAATTTTGGAAATTGGGCCGCGCTGGCATAAAAATAAGGATGGAACCCCCACCATGGGCGGGATCGGATTTATCGTGCCGTCCCTTGTGGTTGCCGCTGTATTTTTTATACTGCGGGCGGTGGAGGGAAGCTCCTCCGATTGGATTCCCCTGGCGCTCACGCTGGGATTTGCGGTTGGCAACGGTCTGATCGGATTTGTTGACGACTACTGCAAGCTGATCAAAAAGCAGAACGAGGGCTTGAATTGGTGGCAAAAGTTGGTGCTGCAATTGGCATTGGCTGCTGCCTACGTTTGTGTGATGGCGTACACGCATAACATGACCACGGTGGTAACGCTTTTTGGAAAAACGCTTGATCTTGGATGGCTCTATTACGTTCTGGCGGTGCTTGTTCTCACGGGAATTGTGAACGGAGGCAACATCACCGACGGCATCGACGGACTTGCCGCATCGGTTACCTGCGTGATCGGAGGCTTCTACGCTCTGTGGGCGGCGGTTGTGCTGTCCGAGCAGCTGGGCGTGATCGCGGCGCTTCTGGTTGGCTCCTCGCTGGGCTTTTTGGTCTACAATTTTCATCCCGCAAGAGTGTTTATGGGAGATACGGGCTCTTTGTACTTCGGGGCGCTCACCGTTGGCGCGGCATTTATGATGAATCAGCCCGTGGTTGCCGTTGTTGTTACGGCGGTGTTTATTGTGGAAATGCTTTCCAGCCTGCTTCAGGTTGGCTACTTTCGGTTGACCCACGGCAAGCGGCTGTTTAAAATGGCTCCCTTGCATCACCATTTTGAAAAATGCGGATGGGGCGAGGTGAAGATCGTTGCGGTCTTCTCTGCGGTGCAAGCGGTCTTTTGTGCGCTGGCATGGTTCCTGCTCTGATTCGCAAGGCTTCCAAGGAAAGGAATCCGAGGCATGGATTTTCAACAGCATCGCGCCTCTCGGTCTGAGGGAGGCTTAACACTTCTCCGCAGGGCAGGGGAGGAGCCGCAAAGGGAGTCGGAGGGCTCACCGATTGTGAAGGGCGGTCCCGATATCCCCATGCTTCTGATCACCACCATTCTACTGCTGTTCGGATGCGTGATGGTCTACAGCGCCTCCGCCGTTTACGCGGAGCAATATCACGACGACAGAACCTACTTCATTGTTCGCCACCTGATCTTCCTTGTGCTGGCGATTGCCGCGGCAATTCCCGTGGTGCGATTCGTAACGCCTCGCTTCTGGGAGGATTTCAGCGTTGCCATCTACGTTTGCGCCATCGTCCTTCTCATTCTGGTGCTTTTGGTGGGCGACGATCTGGGAAGCGGCGCCAAGCGCTGGCTGAACCTCAAGGTCTTCACCGTTCAGCCCTCGGAGATTGCAAAAATGGCGCTTGTGATGATCCTCGCCAAATATATGTCTACCTACGAGCATATGGTGCGCTCGGCGCATCGGTTCGGAAGCTTTCTCTACGGTGTGGTCTACCCCGGATGTCTGATTGGCGGAATTGCCGTTCTGATCGCGGCGGAGCGCCACATTTCGGGCATTATGATCATTGGAATGCTGGGGATTTCCGTTATGTTTATGGGCGGCACCAAGCTTAAATGGATCTTTTTGATCATTGGTATGGTGGCGCTGGCAGGCGGACTTCTGATCGCGGTTTCGGATTACGCGCAGGCACGTGTTGACACCTGGTGGAATATTGAAACGGCAGACCGCCTGGGGCCCGCGTGGCAGACCATTCAAGGGCTGATGGCGATTGGCTCGGGTGGCTTGTTCGGATTGGGGCTTGGCAACAGCCGACAGAAATTCGGCTACGTTTCCCAGCCGCAGAACGATTTTATCTTTACCATTATTTGCGAGGAGCTTGGCTTCTTTGGCGCCTTCCTGGTGATCGCGCTGTTCGTGATGTTCGTGTGGAGAGGCTTCCACATTGCCCGTCACGCGCCCAATCTCTTCAGCTCGCTCCTGGTCTACGGACTTACCTTCAAGGTGGGGATTCAGGTGATTCTCAACGTGGCGGTGGTCACCAATTCCATGCCGAACACGGGAATCTCGCTTCCGTTCTTCAGCTACGGCGGCACCTCACTGATTCTTCAGGTGGTGGAGGTTGGGATCATCCTGGCGGTCTCAAGGTACTGTACCAACAAAAAAATTTAAAAAAGAAAGGAATCTGACATGAAAAGACTTCGCACACGTCGGTTTTATCACGCGCTCTACGGCGCACTGGGCTTTTCCGCTCTGTTTTTGGGCTGGTTCTGTCTCTTTGGTCAAAAGCTTGCGGTGGCGCATTTTGAAGGAATTGCCAATCTTGTGTTCGGCGTGTTTGTGCTTGCCGCTGCCAGCTTTCTTGTCTTTTGCTTTTTCCCCTATTTCAAGGGGGATCGGAGATGGTATTCCATTTCGGCGCTTCTTACGCTGGTCTTCTGCGTTGGAACGGCTCTGCTCTGGCAGGTGTCGGGAACGGTGGTGGCGTTATGAGAGTGCTGCTCACGGGTGGCGGCACCGCGGGACACATCAACCCCGCGTTGGCGATCGCCGAAACGGTTCTGCAAAACGCCCCCGAAAGTGAGATTGCTTTCGTTGGCATCAAGGGCGGCAAGGAGGAGGATCTGGTTCCTCGCTATGGCTATCCTCTTCACTACGTTCGCTCCCAAGGGATTCAACGCAGCCTTTCTCTCTCCAACGTGAAAGCGCTTTGGCTGGCGCTGGTGTCTCCCTATGAAAAGCAGACCACAAAAATTTTAGACGATTTCAAGCCCGATATCGTAATCGGAACCGGCGGATACGCCTGCTGGCCAATCATGGCGGCGGCGGCTCGACGCGGAATTCCCACAGCGCTCCATGAGTCCAACGCGCTCCCTGGATTGGCGGTTCGTCGCTTGCAGAAGCGAGTGGATCGGATCTGGGTCAACTTTTCTCGCACAGCAGAGCTTTTGAAGGCTCGCGGCACCGTAATGCGGGTGGGCAATCCCCTGCGGAGCGGCTTTGCGGGATGCTCCCGCGAGGAGGCGAGGCAAAAGCTTGGGATTCGCGAGAATCAAACCTTTATTCTCTCCTTTGGCGGAAGTCTTGGGGCGGAGCGGGTTAATCTTGCGGTTCTTGATCTGATGAAAACACTTTCCGAAAAGAGATCCGATCTCCTTTGGAAGCATGCCGCGGGAAAGAGAGATTACGAGGACACCAAGCAGAGATTTACGTCGATGGGGTTGGATTTCGTCCGTGGTTACGAGCTACAGGATTATATCTACGATATGCCCATTGCCATGGCGGCGGCAGACCTTGTGATATCCCGCGCGGGGGCAATGACCCTTTCCGAGCTGGCAGGCATGGGAAAGGCGGCAATTCTGATTCCTTCGCCCAACGTGGCGGACAATCACCAGTACCATAACGCCAAAGCGCTGGCAGACGCGAAGGCGGCAATTTTGGTGGAGGAAAGGGAATTCGACGAGGGAATGCTTGCGGTTGCGGTTGAGTCTCTTTTGAACAATCCCGAGCGTCGCAACGAAATGGGGCGCGCCATTCGGGCGTTCAGGGGAGAGGACGCCAATGCCTTGATCTGGCAGGATATACAAAACCTCACAAAAAAATAACGAAGCGCCATAGGGCGCGTGAAAAGTAAGGAAGAAGAAATGAACGAACGAATGGATAAGGTCCCCGCAGGCGCAGAAGCCGAGGCGGCGGTAAACAACAAGCGGCAATCAACTCCCCGTCGGGCGGCATGGCTGAAGAAGCGGAATCGCAGTCTCAGCCTGATTAAGTGCGGCATTGTGGGCGCTTTTGGCATGATTCTTGTGCTGGGCGCGCTGCTGCTGTTGTTGCCCTGCTTCCGTGTGCAGAGCATTGAGGTGAAGGGAAACACCTTTACCACCGAGGCGGAAATTTTATCTGCCGCGCAAATCAGCATCGGAACAGAAATGATCGGAACCAACTGGCAGGAGGTTGTTTCTCGGATCGAAGCGGGATGTCCCGTTCGTGTCACGCTGAAATTGGGTCTTTCCAAGGTGACCATTGAGGTAACCGAGCTGGAGGCAATGTGCTTTGAATACGGTAATCGTTGGTTTTCCGTAGACAACGAATTGAAGGTGCTGACCTCGGCAGGCTCCCGTGAGGACTTTGACGGATTGCTTGAGGTAAAGCTTCCTCCGTTGGCGTATCTGTGTATTGGCGAGAAGCTGACCTTCGCCGACGGTGAGATCGACCGTTCCTACATCTGCTCAATGCTGGAGCTTTTCCGAGAGCAGGGGATCACGGATCGCGTGGAGCGGTTGGACGTTTCGGAAAAATACAACGTGTCCTACGTTTTGGATGGCAGCTTGCGGATTGTTCTGGGGCAGGTGAAGGAGCTGGAGGAAAAGCTTGATCTGGTGAACGAAATTCTGGATCGAAGAGCGGTGGTGGATGACTACGCCGTTGTGGACGTCTCCAATATCAAAAAGACCGTCTACCGCCCTCTCTCCTCAGGAGATCTTTTGCTGGCGGATTGAGCCTGTGGGATTGCATAAAAGAAAGGATCTTGAATGAAGCGTAGAGCCCTATCTGCGGTGGTATTGGTTTTGTTGGCTTTCCATATCAGCGCCTGCAGCATTGTGCCGAGAAATCTTGAAGGCACGCAAAATGAGACAAACGCAACCGATAACGCGTTGCCTGAGGCGAAATCAAGAGAGGAGCTGTATGCCGAGGCGTGCGCCCTGCTGAAGGAAAATGATCTGTATGGAGCGTATGATATTTTTTTGAGTATTGCGGATTATGGGGACGTTCCCAATTATTTGGAGCATTTTGTGTTTCTGTGCCAAAGAACCGAGTACCATCGGCAAGGCGGTGACGATATCTTCACATATGAATATGATTCCCGCGGCAGAATGGTGCTGGACAGAGCGTTTCTTGAAAACAGCAACCGTGAGATCGTATCCCATTACTCCTACGATGAAAAAGGAAATTTCGTCCAATACGAACAGCAGGGAGGCTACGTCAACAACGGAATCACCCGATATGAATATGACGATGCGGGCAGACCGATCCGACAGATGGACCCCAACGGAGCCGTTGTGGAGCTTGCGTATGACAGCAACGGGAATATTACCAAGGTGATCGGCTGGGAATCTATTCAGGAAAGAACCTACGATGCCTTTGGCAATATGATTGAGGAAATCTTGAAGGACGAGAACGGGACGTGGCTGCAAACCAACCGATACGTATATACGGAGCATGGCGATTTGCTTCAAAAAACGATCTATGAAAACGGCGGTTCGGTGCTTACCTCTGCGGGGTATCAGTATGAATACGACCAAAACGGGAATCAGATCAAATGCACGTATATGAATACGACCTCATATACGAACTATAAGGAATGGAAATATGATGCGCAAGGAAATCTGATTCAAGAGGAATTTTATTTCCGAAATGGAGAGTTTGTCATTTTTGGCTTTGAATATGATGAGCAGGGAAGAATGACAGAGGAATGGAGAGCGGATGAAGAAGGCATCACCTATCGCCAATTTTTTGAGTATGATCGCTATGGAAATCTGATTCGGGATGACACCCAATATCAAAAATCTCCTGATGAGAACCTTGTTGTCACACGCGAGTATCGGTTGTTCTATCATCCGGATGTCATTCCAACGGGCAGATCCCCGCTTCTGGATATGCCGGAGGAAATGGTTGGCAAGGGATAAATCCAAACACGAGCCTGAGGGCTAACAAATAATACACCGCAAAGAGAATACATAAAAAAAGAGAAAGCCGATGTATCCGTCAGCCGGGTACATCGGCTATTTCACAGCAAGGATGGAAAAAAACGTCGAAAAAAAGTCCGATTTTCAAAAAAAGAAAAAAATAAATGTAAATTTTCTAAAAAAAATCAAAAAACATCTTGCAAAATCTGCAAAAAAATAGTATTATATTATAGGATACATATAAAATACGCAAATTGGGTCTGCCTATTAGGAATGCCCCGTTTGAATGAATGCTTGGGAGGACAACAGCAATGACGTTTGAACACGACGATAGCATGGAATGCGGCGTCAATATTAAAGTAATCGGTGTGGGCGGAGGCGGAAACAATGCCGTGAACCGCATGATCACCACCAATATCAGAGGAGTGGAGTTCGTTTCGGTGAATACCGACCGTCAGGCGCTCCGCAAATCGGAAGCTCCCAATCAGCTTGTGATCGGTGAACGCATCACGAGAGGCTTTGGCGCGGGCGCAAATCCCCAGATCGGCGCAAGAGCAGCCGAGGAATCTATTGATGATATCCGCTCGATCCTGGAGGGCACCGACATGGTGTTCGTTACCGCTGGTATGGGCGGAGGAACCGGAACCGGCGCGGCTCCCGTTGTTGCGAGAGTTGCCAGAGAAATGGATATTCTCACCATTGGAATCGTAACCAAGCCCTTTGCCTTTGAGGGCCCCAAGAGAATGGGACAAGCCGAGGCGGGAATTGCCGAGCTGGCGCAGTATGTGGACTCCCTGGTGGTGATCCCCAACGAGCGCTTGAAGCAGGTTTCCAACGCGAAAATCTCTCTTTCCAATGCCTTCGGCGTTGCCGATGACGTGCTGCGTCGCGGTGTACAGAGTATTTCGGATCTGATCAACGTTCCCGGCTTTATCAACCTGGACTTTGCCGACGTTACCAGTGTCATGGCAAACGCAGGCTACGCACACATGGGTGTTGGCTCCGCAACGGGTAAGGATAAGGCAGAGCAGGCTGCA
>SVSC01000086.1 GCA_015064525.1 Oscillospiraceae bacterium | reverse complement strand
CTTTGCCCTCACCTTCCTCAAGTCCGCCAACAGAGGCAACATGAACGGCACCGCAGTGCTGAAGGGTGATACCGCCATCCTCTGCTCTGCCGCAGGCTTTGTAAACGGCACTGTTGCGGCAAGCATTGAGTTTCTCGGTTGCTCCTACGTGGGCAGCATCGACCTGACCTACGACGTGAGAAGCGGCTACACGGGCGGCGCTACCGTGATCGGCGGCGCAGGCTTTGCCTACGATTCCACCGCTCTTGCCGAAGGCGGAATTGTGATCAAAAACAGCTATTCCAACCCCACCATCACCATTTCCAAAGCAACTGCGGACTACGTTGGTAAGCAGAGTATCTTTGCAGAGGCAGAGACGTTTACCGCCACGAACGCGCTGGATCTCACCGCGGGAGCAACCCTTGCCGACGTTGCCAAGCTGGACAACGGCACCCTCTTCAACGCCGACGGAAGCTTTGTTTGGGAGACCGCAAAAACCCTCACCACCCTCAGCGGCGCTTCGATCCGCACCGCCACTCCCACGGGTCTTCGCTTCTCCTCGCAGATGTCCAAGGCTGAGTACGACAAGCTGACCGAGCAATACGTTTCCGTTACCGCAGGCACCGTGATCGCTCCCAAGGCATACGTTGAGCGCGTGGGCGCCTTTACCATGGAGGCGCTGGAAACCCTTGGCTATAGCGTGAACTACCTGAACGTTCCCGCGCAGCCCACCGAGAACGGCGATATGGTCACCTTCAACGGCTCGGTTGCAAATATTCGCGAAGCAAACTATCAGCTGGAGTACGTTGGCAGAGCATACCTGCTCTGCGTGGATGCTCAAGGAAATGAAACCTACATCTACGCCGACTACGAAGCCTTCTGCGCCCCCCGCACCGTCTACTACGTTGCAACCCAAGCGCTGCTGGATCCCAACAACGGTCTCTCCGCAGGCGCAGTGGAAGCCATTCAAGCCATCGTTGACCACGTGAACGGTTCCAACTGATCTCACCGCAAAAGGAAAGGAAGAACATTATGAAAACAAGTTATCAGGCTCCCGAGCTGCTGCTCCTGCGCCTCACCAATGAGGATATTCTCACCTCCTCCGTTCAGGAGCCCTATAAGGACGACGTATCCTGGGAAGGACTCTAAGAAATAAAATACTTTGGGCTGCCGCGGTTCAGCATTTGACTGCGGCAGCCCTTTTTTTGAAAATCCCTTGCATTTTCGGGGCGAATATGGTAAAATAATCTGTATGAATCAATTGACACAAGGATGATGCTATGAAACTCACAAATGAACAACAGCGCTCCATTGATCGGCGAACGCAAATCAACAGCTTGGCGTTCCTGCTGTTCACCCTGTTTCTCTCGGTCTGCTTTTTTGCCGCCGTTCCCTTGGCGATCCGTTTGACCGCGCTTTCAAAAGAGGGCTTTTACAACGGTCTGATCAGGATCCTCACGGGTCCCTCCAAGCTGGTAACCGACTATTTTGCGCTGGGAGGACTTGCCCCCACCCTTTTCAACGCAGGCATCTGCGGGCTTGCCTGCAATTTGTTTCTCATTTTCTCCCGCGTAAAAGCCGATTCGATCACCTTTGCCGCCTATATTCTGGTGATCGCCCATTGCTTCTACGGCTTGAATTTTGTGAATATGTGGTTTCCCTTCATTGGAGTGGTGATCTACTGCATCATCAAGAAAAGACCCTTGCGCCAAAATCTGCACACCGCCATGTTCTCCACCGCGCTGGCGCCCTTTATCAGCGACCTGCTTTTCTTCTATCCCCTGGGCGATAACCTCCGCGTGTTCGGCGTCAGCATAGCGGGGCTGATCCTTTCCATCGCCTTCGGCGTGTTCGCAGGCTTTTTGGTTCCCGCGCTACTCCCGGGAACCACCGCCATGCACCGTGGCTACAATCTCTATAAGGCAGGACTGGCGCTGGGGATGCTGGGAATCTTTGTTTACTGCTTCCTCTACAAAACGCTGGGGCTTCTTCCCCACAACACAATTGTGGAAGAGGGTGCCACCTACGAGGCAATGAGTGGATTTCATTATCTGTTCATGAACCTTTTTTTCGCGTTGCTCTTTTTCCTCACGCTGCTTCTGGGCTTTTTTCTCAACGGTCGCAGCTTCAAAAATTACCGCAAGCTGCTTTCCTGCACGGGGCATGGAATCGACTTTGCCGATCAGTTCGGTATGCCCCTCTGCTTCATCAACTTCGGGCTCTACGGCTTTTGCATATTGCTCTACCTGAACGTGGTCTTCTTTTTGCCAACCGTATTCCCCTCTCTGCCCGAGGGCGTTGGCTTCACGGGGCCCACAGCGGGCGTGGTGTTCGCCGCCATGACCTTCTCGGCAGACGGTCAACATCCCAAAAACGTTGCCCCGATCGCGCTGGGCTATTCCATTCTGTTTGTGATCGTTTGCCTGATCTGCACGGTGGCAGGGCTTCCCATTCCCTGGACGCTTTCCACGCAAGCCTATATCAACGGTCTTGCCTTTGCCACGGGGCTCTGCCCCTTTGCGGGAAGCTACGGCTTCCGCTACGGCGTGATCGCGGGGCTGGTGAGCGCCATTATCTGCACCTCCACCGCAGGGATGCACGGCGGCTTCGTGCTGTACAACGGCGGCTTCAACGCAGGCCTCACCGCGCTAATCCTGATCCCCATTCTGGATTTCTATAACATCAAACCCCGCCGCGAGGAAACGGTTGAGGACATCGAAATCCCGGGCATCAGCTTCAAGCGCCGCCGTAAAAAAAGCAACCGAACCCAAGTCAACGATTGAATATTCCCCCAAAAAAGGGGCTGAATCAAACGCTTTCACGGAAGCGAATGGTTCGGCCCCTTCTTGATTATATAGCCTTCGTCGCGTTTTTCGCAGAGTGAAATTCTCTCGACGTCACTTCGATTCCAACGTTGCTCCCGAAATCGCTTGCGCGTACCGAACCGTTTCCATGGCATCGGCACAATAGCGATCGGCACCGATGCGCGCGGCGTATTCCTCGGTCAGCACCGCGCCTCCAACAGCCACCCGACAAAAGGGTGCCTTGCTGTGAAGCAGCGCCACGGTTTCCTCCATAGCGGGAACGGTGGTGGTCATCAGCGCGCTGAGCCCCACCATGGGCGCCCGCGTTTCCAAAACCGCCTCCAAAACACGCGCGGCGGGAACGTCCTTGCCAAGATCCACCACGCAAAAGCCGTAGTTTTCCAGCAAAAGCCGAACAATGTTCTTTCCAATATCGTGAACGTCGCCTTCAACGGTGGCAAGCACCACCGTCATGCCATCAACGCCCCCTGCCTTCACCTGCGCCTTGATCCGCTCAAAGGCAGACTTTGCCGCCTCGGCGCTCATGAGCAACTGGGGAAGGTAGAGTCTTTTTGCTTCAAAGCCCTGCCCCACCTCATTGAGCGCGGGAATGATCTCGGCTTGCACAATCGCCATTGGCGCTATCTTTTCCAACAACTGATCGGTTAGGCGCGCCGCCTGCTCCGAAAGCCCCTTGATCACGGCGGTTTTCAGATCCGAAACAGCAGGTGCCGAGCTGTTTTTCGCCATGGGAGCTGCGTTTGCGGAGGTCTCCTCGCAGCTGGCTGCATACGCCATATAATCGGCGCAATTTTCGTCCAGCCCATGCAATACCCGATGGGTGTACCACGCCCGCAGCATCGAATCGGCATAGGGATTCATAATGGCGGCGGAAAGTCCGTTTTCCATTGCCTGCGCAAAAAAGGTAGCGTTGACGGCATCGCGGACAGGCAAACCGAAGGAAACGTTGGAAACACCAAGAGAGGTGTGACAGCCCAGCCGTTGGCGGATCAGGCGCACCGCCTTCAGGGTCTCCACAGCGGCGCGTGGATCGGCGCTGACGGTCATGGCAAGCGGATCGAACACAAGATCCTCTTTTTTGATTCCGTAGGAGCGTGCCACCTTCAAAATCCGTTTGGCGATGGCAAGCCGCTCCTCTGCGGTGGCGGGAATGCCGTTCTCGTCCAGCGTGAGGGCAACCACCACGCCGCCGTATTTTCTCGCCAAGGGGAACACCGACTCCATGCTCTCCCGCTTACCGTTCACCGAATTGATCATGGCTTTTCCGTTATAGCGCCGAAGCGCCGACTCCATGGCAATCGGATCGGCGGTGTCGATCTGCAGGGGCAGATCGAGGACGGCCTGCAATTCCGCCGTTACGCGGGTAAGCATCTCCCGCTCGTCAATCTGGGGAAGCCCCACGTTCACGTCCAGAATTTGCGCGCCGTGTTCCTGCTGGCGTATCCCCTCCTGCAAAATATAGTCCAGATCGTTTTCGGTTAACGCCTGCTTGAATCTCTTTTTTCCCGTGGGATTGATCCGCTCTCCAATGAGGATCGGACACTCCCCAAAGGTGACCGCGTGGGTATAGGACGACACCACGGTGCGGCGCTTGGGCGTGAGCTTGAGGGGCTTTTTTCCCTCCACGCCGGCAGACAACAGCCGAATGTACTCGGGGGTGGTTCCGCAACAGCCCCCCATTGCGGATAAGCCGAGGGACGCCGCTCCCGCCAGCGTTTCCGCAAATTCCTCGGGGGTTACGTCGAACACAGTTTCTCCGTCCCGCTCTGTGGGAAGCCCCGCGTTGGGCTTGAGAAAAACGGGAACCGAGGCGCAGGCGAGCAGCTTTTCGGCAACGGGAAGCAGTTGGTTGGGGCCCAGGGAGCAATTGGCTCCAATGGCATCGGCGCCCATGCCCTCCAGCATGGCAACCATTGCCTCGGGGGATGCCCCCGTCATCAGCTTGCCATCTCCGCCGTAGGCGTTGGAAACGAACACGGGCAGCTTGCTGTTTTCCTTGGCGGCAAGCAGCGCCGCCTTGGTTTCCAGGCTGTCGTTCATGGTTTCAATAAAGATCAGATCCACGCCGTATTTCACGCCGAGGCGAACCGTTTCGGCAAAGACCTCCACGGCATCCTCAAAGTCCAGATCTCCATAGGGACGAAGCAAACGACCCGTGGGGCCGATATCCAAGGCAACCCACTTCTCCCCTACCCGCTCCGATTCCGCGGCGGCGGCTCGGGCGAGCGACACGGCTGCCGCAACGATCTCCTCCAGCTCGCTATGGGAAAGCTTCAGGGCGTTCGCGCCAAAGGTGTTGGTGTTCACCACGTGGCTTCCGCTGTTATAATAGGCGCGATGAATCTGCTTAATCTCTTCGGGATGCGTAAGGCACCAACGCTCGGGCATCTCACCGGGGCGCAGTCCCGCCGCTTGCAGGAGCGTTCCCATACCACCATCCAAAAGAAGGATCTGCTCCTTCATAAAACGCTTGACGTTCACGGTCTTTTCCTCACTTTCCAAGGATATCCGAAAGGTTTGCTTGAATTTTTTGCGCAACGTCGGGCTTATTCATGGAATAAACGTGGACGTTCGTAACGTTGTTGGCAAACAGATCAATGATCTGATCGGTGGCGTAGGCAATGCCCGCCTGCTTCATGGCGGCGGGATCCGAGCCAAACTTATCCACCAACGCCTTGAAGCGCTGGGGCATAAAGGAGCCCGAAAGCTTCATGGCGCGCTCCACCTGATTGGCGTTGGTGATCGGCATCACGCCCGCAACAACGGGAACGGTGATCCCCGCCTCACGAATTTTATAAAGAAAATTATAGAGCAGATGATTATCGAAAAACATCTGGGTGGTCAGAAAATCACAGCCCGCGTCCACCTTTTCCTTCAAGCGCAGGATGTCTTCCTTCTGATTGCGGCTTTCGGGATGAATTTCGGGATAGCAGGCGCCTCCGATGCAGAAATCCGCGCCGCATTCCTTCAGCTGGCGAACCAGATCCACGGCATAGCGATAATCCCACAGCGAGCGATCCTCTCCCGCGCGCTCCTCGGGAATATCCCCCCGCAGCGCCATCACGTTTTCAATTCCCGCCGTTCGCATTTCGGCAATCCGCGCCTGCACGGTTTCGCGGGTGGAGGAAACGCAGGTGAGGTGAGCAAGCGTGGGAACCCCGTGGAGGCGCTTGATATTTTGGGCGATCTCCAGGGTATATCGGCTGGTGCCGCCGCCCGCGCCGTAGGTAACGCTCATAAAGGACGGCTTCAATTCGGCAATCTCCTCCACCGCAGCCCTTACGCTTTCAAAGGAGGTGGAGGTTTTGGGCGGAAAGACCTCGAAGGAAAGAGACAAGGAATCTCCCTTCAGAATGGGCAATAGCTTCATGTGTGTTCACTCCCATCATATTGATACGAAAATTATATCATATTCCTCAGCCTCCGTCAAGTAGAGAAGCAAAAAAAAAGCGCCCCAAGCAAAAGCTCGGGGCGCTCCGATAAGCATAAATCCTTATTTCACGAAGTCGTTGAAATCAACAACGTCGCCCATACCCTCGTCGGCATAGCCCAGAGAGGTTGCGATCACGTCAGCGAGCGCGATCAGGATCTGTTCCGCGTTGGGAGTTACATACTGTTTCATTGCAGTTCCTTTCTGTCACAAGGACGGTTCACGCCAACACACCGTTGACATAGGTCATGGTGATAGCGTTGCCATTCACGGTATTGTCACCGGAAACGGCATAGGGAGTGAAGGTGAAGGTTACGGTTGCGTTTGCGGGAATGTTGTTCATCACCAGTGCCAGATAGTCGGTGCCGAGAGGAGACTCAATCTTTGCCAGTCCGTTCTCGGTATCGGCGGTCAGAGAATCGAACACGGTGTTCACAACGTACTTCTTCGCTGCCACGTTGGTGGTTTCACCGTTCTGAACGATCGTTGCGGAGATCATGAAGCCTGCCTCGTCGTAGGACAGAGCATTCACGTAGGAGATAAAGCGAACGGAGAACTTGCCGTCCTTCACCTGCGTCTCCTGCACACCCACGTTCACAACTGCCTCGGAGTTGAGGGAGTAGATGGGCTCGATAGCGCCCTTGTTCAAACGGAATGCGGGAGTCTCCAGACCGGTGTTCAGGGTTGCAACAACAGCGGTGAGGTCGGTATTCTCGGTGATGGTCTCGTTGCCAACCTTGTACTGGGCGTTACCGCTGGAATTGTGCTGGAACAGCACACCGTTGGAGGAGGAGAAGTTGTAGTTGTACTTCAAAGAGCCATCGGAGCCGCAAATATCGCCCATCCACTCTCCTCTTTCAGGAGCGGTGCAGGTACCTGCGTTGTAGCAGTAGGAAACAGAGCTATCCGGGTGCATATTACCGGCTCTGCCGAAGATACCGCCGGACTGCGCATCCCCTGCAGAAGCGTGGGTGGTAACGTTCCCCATGTTGGCGCAGTATTCCACCTTCACTACCATACTCTTGGCAGCGTTGTGAGAACCGGTAACAATACCGGTGGCATACTGACCATACGCATCGAAGGCTTCGATTGCGCCAAAGTTCACGCAACGGGAAATGGTAACGGCAGTTCCTGCTCGATAGGTAGAGGTACTACTCTCCTGTCTTACCCAACCGTGAATACCGCTGGCAGCAGTCTCGCAATGGATGTAGCCGTAGTTTTCACATCCGATCACGTCCAAGCCCCAGCTGCTGTTTTGCGCAACAATACCTGCCGCATAGAAATCGGCGCTGACTTCACCGAAATTCTGACAGTTGCGGATCGTTTGCTGATTGTCTGCCTTGTAGGTGAGTCTTCCAACCATACCGCCCGCAAAGCCGTTCTCTCCGGAGTATGCATGGATTTTACCGTAGTTCACACAGTTCTCAACAAGAAGACCGTAGTTCACAGATCCAACAATTCCGGCAGCATACTGCGTGTTTTTCTGCGTGGTGATGTTGGTAACGTCACCGTAGTTCACACAGTTCAGCACGTCGGAAGCGGTGTGCGTGAGACCCACAATACCGCCAACGTAGTTATTTCCCGCAACGGTCGTATCAACCGTTACCGTGGTGTAGGATACGCAATTGTCCACGGTACCGCCTCTAACGGCTCCCACAAAGGGGCCAACGCAGAGCCCGGATTTGGCGTTGAAGGTCATGGTGCCCTTAATGGTCAGGTTCTTAATGGTGGAGTTGGCATCGATCTCCGAGATCAAGCCAACGTTTGCGAACGAGCCCACGCTGGTGTCATCAATGATGAAATTGCTGATGGTTTTGCCGTTTCCGTCGAGGACGAAGGAATCCAGCTTAGCAAGAGGTGTCCACTTCTCGGCAAGGACAATATCGTTTGCCAAGTAGTAGGTGTTGTTGGAGGTCATCGCGCGAAGCTCTGCCTCACTGGTGATAGGAGTACCTGCGGGGGTCTCCGCACTCGCAACAGGCACAAGCAATGCGGCGCACATGGCGAGGCAAAGCATGAGCGCGAGCGCTTTTTTGAAGGTTTTCGCGGTTGTTTTCATGTGTTTCTCCTTTTTGTTTTTTATTTTTTCCCTGTCGCGGCAGGGTTGGGAACGAACCTTTTCGTATTATAACACATGCCACTTGTTTTCCACAAGTAACGGATCGTTAAAAAGCGTGAATTTCGAAGATTAAAGACAAAATTCAAAACATTTTATTAAGGAATTAAGTGAATTCCGCCCATGCCGGGCTCCTCCACGCAATCGTCCTCCACGTCCAACCATTCATCGGGATACTTGTTGGATTCCTTCCAGCCGTGGTTGATCTCCCCCTCCACCTCGCGGAAGCGGAAGGTAACGGTGGTTGCGTTGTGGTCGGAGGCGTAGATACCGAAAATGCGGTCGCCATCCACCTTGTAGTCGGTCATTTCCAAGCAATCGTTGGTAACCAGAACGTAGTCGATATCGCAAAGACCGATATAGAAGGTGTCGGGCTGATCCTTGGCGTCCTCCAGCGCGTCTATCGGCTGAATGAAGCCCTTTTCAAACAGATATTGCATTTCCTTGGAGTCGGCAAGGGAATTCAGGTCGCCCGAGATGATCACAGGCAGATCGTTGTATTTCTTCAGGAACTTCATAAGAAGCTCTACCTCAGCCATGCGGATATCGCTGCCCGCGGTGTCCAGATGAACGTTGAGGTGCAGGAAGCGATCACCCGTCACCTTATCCTCCAGCACAACGTAGGTGTACACGCGCGGCCACTCGGCACCGGGCATCGTTGAATTTTCCTCGGGCGTATCGGTGAGCCAATAGGTGTTGCCCTCAATGAGGTTATAGCGCTCTCTGGAATAGAAGATGGCAACGTGCTCACCGTTGGCGCCGCCCCCCGTTCCGGTTCCAACGTGGGCATAGTAGGCGCCCAGGCGGGCATCCAGCGTATTCATCCACGTGGGATTTGCTTCCTGCACGCCGAACACGTCGGGAAGAGTGCGCAGAATGGTTGCAATCACCGCGTCCTTGCGGAGAGGCGTCATATCCACGGTCAGAACGTTAAAGGACATGGCAACGGTAGAGGAGCGATCCCACGCCACGGGAACGGTATCCCCATAGGTCAGAGCGCAGGCGGTATCCTTGGTGTTTTCCGCAATGGCATCCACAAAGGCATCCACAGCCAAGCCGTTGGCGGCGGCGGTGGCGCCGTAGAGATAAACGGCTTTCCCCTCGCCCTTCAGATAGCCCGCTCCCGCGGCGGGGGTTTTATCGGTGTTGCCCTTCACGTTGGCACCGATGCGAAGCTCGGGGCGGTCATTGCTCGACTTGGTGTCGGCAACGATGGGCAGGATATAGCCGGTTGCGTCGGCAATGGCAAGCTGAAGCTTATCGGCAAGCGCCTCCTCAAAGGCAGAATCCTTTACGGCATAAACAATGGTATAGTCGGCAATGGAAGTGCCGTTAACGGTAAGGCTTTCGGTATCATACTTTGCCGCCTTGAGGGTTGCCCACTCGGAGCGGAAGAACATTTCGTCCTTCTTCTTTCCCATCACCACCTGAACGGTGAACTCGTCGATGCATTCCATCAGCGATTTATCGTCTCTGGCGCCGATCAGGATCTTGGTTCCAACGCAGGTGTAGGCGCGATCATCCTGCCGCAGGGACTGAATGAAGGCTGCGCTTTCCTCGCGGTTGGTGTTTCCCAACAAAATTTCGTACTCGTACTCGCAGAAGGTGCTGCTTCCCTCGCGGATAAAATCGTTGGTGACGATGGGCTCGTAGCCGCAGGTGGAAAGAATGAGCTTCGCAAGAGAGCTGGCGGAGCTTTTCACCTCATCGGAGGAGCCGTCGGCATAAACGATCTTAAAGCGATTCATTTCACTCTTGGGGAAGGTGATTCCCTGCTCCACCGCAGGAGGCTGCGTGATTGCACCGTTGGCGGCGGTGGTGCCTCCCTCAACGGAATCACCCGTGGGAGAGCAGGCAGACAGCGACAACAGCGTTGCCGCGGCAAGCCCCCAGGAGAGGAGCCTTCCGATTGCAGTTTTTTTCATCATCGTTCTCCTTACAGAGCGGTTGGTTAGGTGTTACCCGCGATCAAATCGATCAGATATTTATTCAGCTTGGACTCCGCGCCCTCCACAAGTCCCGAAATGGTGGAGGAAAGGGTGTCGAAGCGCTTATTGCCTGCCAGCGTGTAGAGCTTGGGCTCCACCTCGGTGATCTTGGTA
>SVSC01000085.1 GCA_015064525.1 Oscillospiraceae bacterium | reverse complement strand
TCGTTAAAGGCATATTTTCCGTCATTCTTCACAATTTATGCCGGCTCTTTTTGACAAATCGAGCATTGCGAAGATAAATCGGTTTTCGGGTGTCAATGTTGTCTGCGACGGGTCGCCCTCGCGGATACGCATGGTTCTTCTGATCTCCTTGGGGATCACAACACGTCCGAGGTCGTCGATCCTTCTGACAATTCCTGTGGCTTTCATATATATTTCTCCTTGAATTCATGCTAATAGCCCGCCGAAGTTCGGAATCGTTTCGGCTGTGGTGTTAGTATTTGTCAGCGCAAGAGATTTATGCAGTTAATTTTGTTTTTCTTTTTTACGTATTTTTCGACGCGGAGCCATTTCGCTTCACGCAAAAAAGGGCTGAGCCAATGCTTTTTCATAAGCAACCGGCTCAGCCCTTAACGGCTTATTTCAGATTAACAGATCAGTCTTCCTTTTTTCTCATGGAGAAAGCCGCGCCTGCGAACAGGAGAACCATTCCCGCCAGACCTGCGGTAACGGTTGCGCCGCATCCGCCCTTCTCGGTGGTGGTGTTGCCTGTGGTGGTTGCAGGTGCCTCGGTTGCGGGCGCTTCGGTTGCAGGCGCCTCGGTAACCTCGGGCTCCAGCTTCTTCAGCACTTCGGTCTTCACAGTCTTGCCGCAAACGGTGCATTCCTTGTGACGGCTTCCTGCAGCTTCGGTGGTGGGTTCCTTGTCAACGATCCACTCCTCACCCTCGGTGTGTGCCGTGGTTTCGGTGTAGTCGCCAACATAGGAAGCGTTACAACCCTCGTCCTTGCAGGTATAGGTGGTGTAGCCTCTATCCTTGCAGGTGGGAGGCGTTACAACTGCCTCGTAATTGTGCTCGCGAACCATATCCGCAACACCTGCGGGCAGAGCCTTGGTGTCATTCATTTCCCACTTCGCGGTTTTGAACGCGGTCTTCTCGATCAGCTGATCGGCATTCAGAGCAGTCAGCTCGGTGGCAGAAGCGCCCTCATAGGTCATGGTAACGGAGGTTGCAGCCTCGGTCTTGGTGAAGGCGGAGGTACCCTCCTCCTGCTTGAAGTAGCAATCAGCAATCACAACGCCTGCAACAGCATCCTGCACAACATTCAGGAGCGCACTCTTGGCGCCTGCAAATGCGGTCATCGTTCCTGCGTTGTAGCAACGGGTGAGAGAGGTTACACCGGGAGCCGCGCCGATCAAGCCACCAACGTAAAGCCCCTCGGTGCCAACGGAAACGCTACCGTAGTTGGCGCAATCCTCCATGGTCACCTCATAAGACTTGTTGAAGAAGAAGGCACCGGTCTCCTCGTTTACCTTATAGGAACCGCTCATACCGATCAAGCCACCTGCGTAGTTCAAGGCGGTTACGCTACCGTCGAACACACAAGACTTGAGGGTTGCCTTAGGAGTTTCGGTTGCTGCGGCGGAGGTGTAGAACCAGCTAATGATACCGCCGGCGCATACGCCCTTGGACTCAACAATAGCGTTCACATAAACGTTTTCCAGAGAGGAGTCGTTCTTCACGCAGGAAACAAAGCCCGCGTTGTTCTTTGCCGCGGTGAACCAGGAGTTCTCAATGCGGAGGTTCATGATCTTCGCGCCAACAAGGTTGGTAATGAAGGAAGCATTGCTGCCGTTCGCGTCACCCTTGCTGTAGAGACCTCTGATCACGTGACCCTGACCGTCGAGGATACCGTCAAAGCGGAACATGGTTGCCCAAACGTTCACGGGCTCGATTCCGGAGGAGGCATCCCAACCGGGGTTCATGTCGATATCGGCGGTGAGCTTAATGGTCTTGCCCGCATAGCTTCCGTTTGCAGGACGCTTTGCGGCGAGCGCCAGCAGATCCTCAGGGGTACCTACCTCAAAAACATTGTCGCCATCCGTATCGCCCCAGCCTGTGTTCTGGGTGTACTTGGGAGTTTCGGTGGTTGCAGCATCTTCGGCGGAAACGCCGATCACTGCCACGGTGAGCAGCATCATAGCCGCAAGGAAAAGGGACACCGTCTTCTTGAAATTGTGCTTCATACTTTTTTCTCCTTTCTTGAAGCAAGGCTTGAAGAACACCTCGCCATCGTGCTACCATTATACAGTTTTTTGGGAGATGCCGCAATCACTCATCCTGCTCAATAAAGCAACTATTCTGCCGTAGTTTCTCGGTTTTTCCAAAAAATACCTTGGTTTTCTTAAAAAATACATAAAAAGTCAACAAAAACTATTGACATTTCAAGAAAATAGACTATAATAAAATCATCCCCCAAAAAGCAAAAGGAGATGAACAAATGGAAGAACGCGTGAAGCTGAAGGAGGAGTTGAACATCGCCTCCCTTTCTTATCAGATGGTGGAATACGACAACAACCATCATTTTGAAATCCGCAACCGCAAAATCCATAACAGCTTCGGTTTTATTCTGAACGGCTCGGTTCAGTTCTCCATGCTCTCCGAGCACTTCACCGCCCGGGCGGGAGATCTGATCTTTATTCCCGAGGGGATTCGCTATATTTCTCATTGGGACGGAGATCCCCTGATCCGTTTTTGCAACGTGCATTTCAAAATGCCGAAAACAGGCGTGAATCCCTGGCGCACCATGCCGCCTCAGCGGATCAACAGCCAAAGCAACGAGGAATTTCTTGAGCTCTTTGAGGAAATCCGTCGGCTTTCCAAGGGCGACTACACCGACCAGCTGCAGGCGTATTCCTGCTTCTACCGTCTGGTTGCCAAAGCAATCCCCCTCATGGAGGTAAACCCAACCCGTCTTCCTCCCGCCCCGTTGCAGGAAGCAATCGCCTACATTGAGAAAAACTTCGCAACCATTTCCTCGGTGCAGGAGATCGCAGCCGCCTGCTTTCTCAGCGAGTCCCGTCTCTACCATATATTTAAAGACTATCTGGACATCACCCCCATCTCCTATCTCAACCATCTCCGCATCCACAACGCCATGACCCTGCTCACCACCACCGAGCTTTCCATTCAGCAGATTGCGGAGCGTCTCAATTTTCACTCCGAATACTATTTCCGAAAAACCTTCCGCAAGATCACGGGAGTTCTCCCCTCTCATTTCCGCAAAATGCTCTGAGCGGGGAACGCGTAAGCCCTCTCGATTGCCCCCTCAGCCGCAATCAAGAGGGCACTTTTTTGTTTTTGCCCGTATTCGGCAGAATAGTTTCCTTTCGGAACAGAATACTCGGTTTTTATTTTGGCAAAAAAAAGCTATAATATTGTTACGATTGGGAATCTCTTCCCTAAAAAAATAAGAAAGGAATAAAAAACATGAAAAGAACCCTTCTGATCCTTCTTTCCCTCCTGTTCGTTCTTTCCGCCTTTACAGGTTGCGGAGACGACAAGGGCAACACCCCCACCACCAACGAAGCAACCAGCGAAAAAGAAAAGGAAATCTCCGACATCCTCGGCTTCGGTCCCCAAGACTATGACGCCGACTTCAACGTATTGCTCAACAACTCCGAGGGCGCCTTCAACATGGCAACGGACTTCTACGCCGAGGAAAGCTCCAGCGACATCGTGAGCCAGCAAATTCTTGCCAGAAACCACGCCTGCGAGGAATACCTCAACATCACCATCAACTATAACCGCGAGCCCGGAAACTGGAACAGCGGTATGCCCGCCAAGATCTATAATCTGGTGAGCGGCGGCTCCTCCGAATACGACATGGTGGTCATGGGTCTGAACACCGGTATTATGGGCGGCTACGTTGACATCTACCAGAACGTTCTGGACATGGAGAGCGTGAATCCCTCCCACAGCTGGTGGGTGCAGGAAATGGGCGAAATGGTTTCCATTAACGACCGCCTCATCTTCCTCACGGGCGACGCCTGCCTCAGCACCTACGCTTATCTTGGCTGCGTGTTCGCAAACCTCACCGTTGCCAATCGCTACAACATCCTCCCCGAGGGCAGCGACCTCTTCCAACTGGTAAAGGACGGCGACTGGACCATGGAAACCTTCTACACCCTGCTCAACAAGGTTCGCGCGGTCTCCTCCGACGACGGTATCACCATCAATCCCAGCGTGGATACCTTCGGTTGGGCTAACGTGCAAACCTCCGTTCGCGTAATGTGGAGCAGCTGTGAGTTGAATCTGGTGGAACGCCAGGAGGACGGCACCTTCGCTCTCCGCGAAAGCCTTGACGATCGCATTCTCAACTTCATTGAGGACGTGAGAACGGTTTACCATGAGGGCTCCACCTTCCACTTTACCGCCGCGCAGACCCAAACCGCAATCGACGCCTTCGTAAACGACCGTTGCCTCTTTACCAGCTTCTTCGTTTACATGGCGCAGGACTTCACGGCGAACAACATTACCAGCTATTTCGCGATCCTGCCCCTTCCCAAGTACGATTCCAACCAGACCGATTACATCTCCACCAACATCTCCGCCTACAACGCCCTCTTCTTCCCCCGCACCATCAAGGATCCCGTGCTTTCCGCGCAGGTTGCTGAGTTCATGGGCTACTACGGTCAAACCCGCGTGGTTCCCGCCTACTACGATGAGAGCCTGAAGCTCCGCAACAACGACCTTGGCGAGGCAAACGTGGAAATGCTGGATATGATCCGCGAGAAGCTCCGCGTGAACCCCAACGAGGTTTACGGCACCATTGGCGACATGATCGGTATCACTCCCACCACCATAAAGAACATGGGCGAAACCGGCTTCTACACCATTCCCACCTCCACCTGGGAAACCGATCGCACCACCTTTAACGACGGCATCGTTGACTATATTTTCCAATATTTCAGATAATTTTTCCCCGAGAGAAAGGAGCTGCCTTATGAACAACAAGCAAATCATCTTTACAAAACCCGGAGTGGCAGAGCTTTTGGACGTTCCCGTTGCCGATACCCTTGCCCCCAATCAGGCAAGAGTTCGCACCGTTTACACCGTGATCAGCGCGGGAACCGAACGCGCCAATCTGATCGGTGAAATCAACATCAGCGGTAAAATTGAGGATTGCAACGACCGCTTCCCCAGAAAGCTGGGCTACTGCGGCGTTGGCGTTGTGGAGGAAATCGGCAGTCAGGTAACCCGCGTGAAGGTGGGTGACCGCGTGGTCATCTACTTCGGCAAGCACAGCGCGTACAACGTTATGCCCGAAACAAGCCTCTTCCCCATCCTGCAGGAGAACGTGACCGATCTGGACGCCGCCCTCATGGTGATCGCGGGCTTCCCCGCCGAGGGCGTTCGCAAAGCGCGCATTGAGTACGGTGAAAGCGCGATGGTTGTGGGACTGGGAATCCTCGGTCTCATCGGCGTAAAGCTGGCGCAGATCGCGGGCGCGGTTCCCGTGATCGCCGTGGATCCCAACCCCGAGCGCCGCGCGCTGGCTCTGCAATTCGGAGCCGACCACGCGCTGGATCCCACCGAGGAGGGCTTTACCGAAAGGGTGAAACAGCTGACCAAGGGCGGCGCAAACGTGGTTGTGGAGGCATCCGGAAACTCCAAGGCGCTCAAGCAGTCTCTGCACTGCTGCGCTCCCATGGCAAGAGTGACCCTGCTTGGCTGCACCCGCACTCCCGACACCTACGATCTCTACCACGACGTTCACTATCCCGGTATTTCCATGATCGGCGCGCACAACTTCGCGCGCCCCAAGGTGGAGTCCTATCCCGGTAACTGGACGGCATCCGATGACATTCAGGCAATGCTCCGCCTCATCTCCTACGGCAGAATGGATCTCAAGCCTCTCATCACCGAAATCCACTCCCCCGCCGAGTGCTTCGAGGTGTTCGATCGCCTGGCAAACGATCCCAAGTTCCCCATTGGCGTAGCCTTTGATTGGAGGCGCTTGGAGGAATGAAACCGATCCGACTTGGCCACGTTGGCACCCTGCACGACCACAGCCCTGCAAAGCTCGCCTGCGTGAAAAAGTTTCCCGAGCTGTTTGAGGTGGTTGGCATCGTTGCCGAAAGCCCCGAGCGCGCCGCCGAGCTGAGCAACCAGCCTCCGTATCAGGGCATCCCCTTTACCACCCGCGAGGGCTTACTGGAGCTTGGCGTGGAGGCTGTGCTTGTGGAGGGCTTTGAATGTGATCTGGTGCATGAGGCGCAATTCTGGGCGGATCACGGCGTACATCTCCACGTGGATAAGCCCGCGGGCGACGACGTTGCCTCGCTGGAGCGTCTCCTCCGCACCGTAAAGGAAAAAGAGCTGACCTTCCAGATGGCGTATATGTACCGCTACAACCACGCCATTCTCGATTGTATCAAAAAAATTGAGGCGGGAGAGCTGGGAGAAATCTATCAGGTCACCGCCATCATGAACACGGGTCACTCCGCGGAAAAGCGGAAATGGCTCTCTGCCTTCAAGGGAGGAATCCAATTCTTCCTCGGCTGTCATATGATCGACCTGGTTTACCGCCTGCAGGGGCTTCCTCAAAGGATCCATCCCTTCCTGAAATCCACCGGCTTTGACGGCGTTTCCTCCACCGACGTTTCCATGGCGGTGTTTGAGTATTCCAACGGAATCTCCACCGTGGCGGCAACCTCGGCAGAAGTAAACGGCTACGGTCGCCGCCAGCTGGTGGTATGCGGAAGCCGCGGAACCTATGAAATTGAGCCGCTGGAGGCTCCCACTCACGCCTATTTTATTCCCGCCGACGCGGCGGCAACCTACGGTGACCGCAGAAAAGAGGTGGAGCTTCCCCCCTTCGACCCCGCCTGTCGCTACGACGACATGATGCTGGACTTTGCGAGATTTATCCGCCGTGAGGCTGAAAACCCCTTCACCTTGGAATATGAGTTGACCCTGCAGAAGCTTCTGATGTTCTGCTGCGGCGATACCAAGGTGGATTGGAAATCCCCAACAAAGATCTGATCCAAGGAGTACATCCCTATATGAAAAAAACAAAAGCAACGCGCCGTTTCGTCCCCCTCCGCCTGCTGGCGGCATTGCTTCTGCTCTGTCAGCTGCTCTGCGCCGTTTCCTGCGGAAGGGATAAGGCACCCGAAGCCACCACCGAAGCCGCAACAGAAGGAGACACCCCCATGGACAACACCCCCGCAGAACTGATTCCGCTCGCCACAGGTGAGCTTTTGATGGAGGGAACCACCCTTCGCACCAATTACGCCCACGAGGATCCCACCTTTGATTTTGCCTCCCGCATTCGCGTGGAGCTGGGCGCAACCTGGCGCCTCTCCTCCGACCGCGAGGGAGCAAATCCCATTGAGGGCACCCGCGTGACGCTGGAGAAGGGCGAAAACGTTTTCTACGTTACCGTTCAATTCCGCAAGGACTCCAGAACCTATGAGGCGAAAATCAACTATCGCCCCGCCTACACCGTGGAGTTCTTCTCCGCAGGCTCCGCCGTTCCCACCCAGACCGTGGACAAGACGGCGCTCCTGAATCAGCCCGCCGATCCCACCCGCGAGGGGTACACCTTCCTTGGCTGGTATCTGGACGGTGAAAAATTCAATTTCACCAACGCTCCCACCAAAAGCTGCGTGTTGATCGCGCACTGGAAGAAGAACAGCGATGACTTCTCCGCTTCCGATACCTCCGTTTCCACGTTTCAGGGCATCAACGCCTCCCTTCACGCCGTTTGGAAGGACTACGCCGACTGCAACGGTCTGCGCCCCGATTCCGTAACCTGCGTGCTGACCCAGCGCTACGGCTCGGTGAAGCTGGAGCATGAGATCCTGCTCACCAAGAACGGCGCCACCTGGAAGAATCCCGAAACAGCTCCCAACGGCGCGGTTCTCACCCAAGGCGCGGGGGGCGATTGGACGCTCTTCGTCTCCTCCCTGCCCGAAAAAGCGGAGGGACGCTTCTGCAGCTACAGCCTTTCCCAGATGCCCCTCAGCGGAAGCTATTCCACGCAACAGGTTGGAGCCTCCGCGGTGAACACCGTGAAGCAATACCTGCCCGCAGCAGATCAAAGCGCGCAGCTCACCACCCGCAACAGCCGTCTCTATGACGCCGCCGGAAATTTGGTCACCCTCAAGGGCGTGGTCACCCTGAACGTTGGCATTCGCGGCGGAGAAACCTCCATGTCCTACACGGCGCTGGAGCGTCTGAAGGAAACCGGTTGCAACGCCATCCGTCTCACCGCCCAGCTGATAGGCACCGCCGAGGGCTCCGGATATGTGTATTTCAACAACGGAAGTGCGCGCACGGGTGATTACAACGACAGCAATGCCACCCGCATGACCCAAAAGGGCAAGGACATGATGATCGAATCCATCGAAAAGATCGCAAAGGATGCCACCGAGCTGGGGCTTTACCTGATCATCGACTGGGGAATCCTCACCTCCAACCCCTATCAGTATCTCAACGAGGCAAAGGAATTCTTCGGCATTCTTGCCGAAAAGTTCGCGGATAACCCCTATCTGCTCTTCGAGATCTGCAATGAGCCCAAGTCAACCTGGGGAACGCAAAACGGCGTGGAAAACAGCATTAAGGCATATGCCGAGGAGCTGATCCGAACCATTCGCTCCAAGGGCTCCAACGCCGTTATCATTGTTGCTCCCAACAACAGCGCCACCGCGCTTTCCGCATTCTCGGGTACCGCCGTTGCGGGAGACGATCCCATTGACGATCCCATTGACCAGGATCTTGCCTACAACGTGGCGTACACCTTCCACTGCTATCCCTATAACTACACCTACACCACCTACAGCTGGAAGCTTCGCGACGCCTATCAGGCAGGGCTAACGGTGATCACCACCGAAATGAGCCCCATGGACGGCACCTTCGACAGCCCCGACACCCTCTCCTTTGATATGGAGGAGGCAGCCAAGTATATGCGGATGTACCAGGAGTGGGATATGAGCTTCTGCTATTTCCGCTACCATTCCTACAGCTCCGGCCCCTACAACGAGAACCATATGTTCCGCCCCAACCTGAATCTCACGATCCGTCAATGGACGCGGGACGATTTGACCGAGTGCGGAAAGTGGTACTATGATCTGGTTACCGGCGACGGAATCTTTGTTCGCCCCGACTATAATACGATCCAAAAGAAAAACATTCGTCCCAATTTCAACAACACCCACACCGCCTACGGTATCGGCAATCCCTTCCCGGGCTTTGCCGTAAGCGGATCGGTAAAGGGGAACGTTACCTTCTTTAAGGTCAACGACTACGATTCTCTCTCCGACGTGCTTTATCAGGAATACTGCAAGCTGATCTGGTCCCGCATCGACAAGGTGGATAACGGCACCGCCAAAACCGCCTCCGGAGCAGCCTTCAACGAGCAAGCGCTTCCCAAATCCAAAACCGAGGCGATGGAAATCAATTATCAGTACAACGGAAAGGCAATTCAGCTGACCGTTTCCTACGGCACCGAGATAGAGGGCGGCGCCTACGGCATTCTCATTACCGTTCAATAACCCATTCATTTGAAAGGAATTCACAATATGAAGGCAACACTTGTAACGAAAGACAATCACCTGATCTGGGCAGACGTTCCCGATCCCGTGATCAAGGAGGACGAGGTGCTGGTGAAAATCCACGCCGCCGCTCTGAACCGCGCCGACCTGATGCAAAGAGAGGGAGACTATCCGCCCCCTCCCGGCTGTCCCGAATGGATGGGACTGGAGATCGCGGGAACCATTGAGCAAATCGGCTCGGTGGCAGCAAAGGAATCCAATTGGAAGCTTGGCGACGCCGTTTGCGCCCTGCTGGGCGGTGGCGGCTATGCGGAATACGTTTCCGTTCGCTACGATATGCTCATGCCCATTCCCAAGAACTGCTCCATGGTGGAGGCAGCCGCGATGCCCGAGGCATTTGCAACCGCATACCTCAACCTTTTCACCGAGGGTGGCCTGAAGGAAGGCGACACCCTGCTGATGAACGCAGGAGCCAGCGGTCTTGCCAGCGTGGTGATTCCCATGGCAAAGGCATTCGGCGCCCGCGTGATCACCACCGTTCGCGCTCCCGAATTTGTGGAGAAGGTGGCACACCTGAACGCCGACGTGGTGGTGGATACCTCCACCGAGGATATCGTTGAGGTTCTCAAGCGCGAACTGGAGGCAGGTCATCCCGTGGACGTTGCCATCGACTGCCTCGGCGGTGACATTATGGGCAAATGCATCCATTATCTCAAGCACGGCGCGCGCTGGATTATGATCGCAGCTCTGGCAGGAACCAAAACCGAGATCGACCTGAAGAACATCTACGTTCGCAACGTTCGCATCATTGGCAGCACGCTTCGCTCCAGAACTCCCGCAGTGAAGGCGCAAATCCTCGCGGGTCTGGTACGCGACGTTTGGCCCAAGGTGGAATCGGGCGATGTGAAGGCAACCATCTATCGCGTTCTGCCCATTCAGGAGGCAGAGGAAGCGCACGACATCCTCTACAGAGGCGAAAACGTGGGCAAGGTGGTACTCACCGTAAATCAATAAGCTCTCAAAAAGGCGCCGTATCCGTTTGGATGCGGCGCCTCAGACTACTGACAAACCTCATTTGTAAATCCAAGGTTGGAAATTTGCACAAACACAAGGCTCCCTCCGGGAGGGAGCTGGCTCGCGTAGCGAGACTGAGGG
>SVSC01000084.1 GCA_015064525.1 Oscillospiraceae bacterium | reverse complement strand
CGCTTCGCGACAGCTCCCTTTACACAAGGGAGCCTCCGCTGCGGCGGGAACTATGCAAAGCTAAAGCTTTTTGGAACCACCAGCACTGCTGGTGGTTTTCGTTTAACAAAAAAGCGGCTGTGTCAAGCGCCATAAAGGCATTTGACACAGCCGCCGTGCTTTTCATCATCAAACGTCCACGGGGGGAAGCTCAATGATGCCGCTATGCGTGGTGGTAGTCTTTTCTTCGGTTGCGGCTTGACCCTCGGTGACAGCCACGGTACCATCCTCGGTGGATGCCACGGTCTCGGCGGGAGCTACGTCCCCCTCGCATGAGGTCAGCAACGGCAGAAAAGCGATCAGCAGCGCAAGAAGCGCGCAGAAAACGGAACGCATATAATCAGTTCCAGTTGATTCCGTCGTCATCCTCGAAGCCGGGAGTGAAGCTGGTTGCAACGATATCTGCCTCGCCAAGGAAGACGATTTCAAATTTCGGCTCTTCGTATCTCATGATAATTCCTCCTTTACGTTAAGCAAGCAATGCCAGGGCGGAAGCGCCATAGCGGTACAGGGTTGCGCCAAGCTCGGTGTTTGCCTTCGCGAACGCGTAGGAATTCACAGAGTAGGTGAGCGTTTGATAATCAGCGCCATTGTTCAGAACGATGGTGAAGGTTTGACCAAAGGCGGTTGCGAGGATCTCCTCGGAGTAAACAGCGTACACGCCGTTTTCCAGCTCCACAATCTCGGCAGCCTCGCCGTTGATGGTAACGGTGATGCCCTCAAGGCTTGCGGCGGTAAACTTTGCGTAGATGTAGTTGGCGGTATCGAACTTCACGCCAACGGCGGTGAAGCCGAGGCCATCCACCTTGGTGCCGTTCTGCACGCCCGCGTTCACGTTTGCGGAAGCATCGGGAGTGGCGGTGGAGCAAGCAAGTCCCTCAACACCGTTGGTGGCAAGGTTCTCAAGGTTATAGTTGGTGTGCTTCTGTGCAGCCGCGCCGTATGCCAGCATATCGCTCACAAAGGTCTTCAGAGCGGCGTCATACTCTCCGTTGAGAATTGCCTGCGCGTATGTCTTCACACTGTATTCAACGGTATCCTTAGCGGTTTCACCCTTCACAAGCGTAACGGTGATCAGGTCGCTCATTGCCTGAGGAGCAATCTTGTTGAGCGCGAACACGTACTTGCCGTTCTTCTCAACGAATGCGGTTACAAGCACCTCCGCGCCGTTTGCGTGAACAAACTTCACGGCGTAGTCCTCAACCTTCTCGCCATAGGCAAGGGTTACGTGCGCCAGGAGAGAAAGGTCAGCGCCTGCGTTCACAGACATCTGCGCGATCTCGGTCACCGCGCCAACCTTCAGAATTTCCGCGGTAGCGCCGGCATTGATCTGTCTTGCGTTGTTGTAGGTGTACATTTTACCGGTTACGGCAATCTCATCGCCAAGACCAACCTTGGTGGCAAGTTTGTAGAGATAGAGGGTTTTGCCGCTCTCATCGGTGATGGTAACGCTCATGTTTCCATAGGAAGCATTCCAAGCGGTGTTGATCTTGGAAACGATGCCGTTCACCAGAACGAGGGTTCCGTCCTCCAGCTCCAGAGCCTCCGAAATGGTAGCCTCAAGAGGATTCACCTCAACCTCAACCTCGCCGGTTTTCTCCGCGGTGCCGCCCTGAGCCAGCTGCTTCTTACCGTTGTAGCTACCCATAGCGCCCTTCACGGTGAGAACGTCGCCAACCTCCCAGTTGCCGCTCAGTCTGTACAGATAGAGCTCGGCTTCGGTTTCGGGATCCTGAACGGTAACGGAAATATTTTTATAACCGGAGTCATAAGGTGTGTCGATGAACACAACCACAACGCCGGTGAGCATCACCTTGGTGCCGTCTGCCAACGTCAGGGCTTCCTCCACGGTGGCGGGAAGATACTCATTGGTGCCGCAAACGGTGCAGGCGTTGTCAACAAACTTGTGGCCCTCAGACTTCAGAACCTCGGTCACGGTCTCGCCGCAATCGCCGCAGGTGAACACGTGCTCACCGTCTGCGGTGCAGGTTGCCTCGGTCAGACTAACGGTGGTCTTTTCACCCTCGTGCTGGCAAGCGCCCGTGTCAGCTACTTCGTAGGTGACCTGAACGGACTTGAATCTTGCCTGCGCGGTCATTTTCATAGTAACAGATGCTGCATTGACGCCGGTAACGGTATAGTTGTTGCCGGAGGTCGTGTACGTCAAGCCGGCGCCTGTAAGGGAGTTCTGCAACGCGGTTTTGTACTTGGCGGTACCGTCACTCACGATAACGATCTTCGTAATCGTACCGGGAGCCTCGATCGTAACCGAAGAGCTTGCATACAAACGAACGGGATTGGAATAATCGGCAACCGGACTGGAGCTGCTCGCCTTATCGTTTGTAAAGGTTACGGTTTCGGATGCCCATACCTGTTTCGTGGTAGAAAAGGATGTGCGTTGTGTTTTGTTTGCATCAAACGTGATCGTTTCGGTCACTTCGGTTGCTGCTGCCGTAGAGAGCGTCATGGGAACGATCATGGTGAGGATCGTTGCAACAACACACAAAACGGCAATGAGTTTGCTTGCTTTGAGTTTCATAGATATTCCTCCATTGTTTTATTTCGCAAACGGCGTTTTGCCGATGCGCACGCCATACATTATAATGTGGAAGTGGCGTCTTGTCAACCGAAAAACGGCGATTTTTGTAGAATTTACAAATTATTAACTACTCCGTTTTGAGGCGCAAAGCAAAACCGCCAAAAGGGGCAAAACAAGGGTGGTTTTTATTGTGGAAAATCACCCTCGCCTCCATATCCCCCGCGTTTGACTTTTCTCCCCCTCGCAGACAGGAGACGCGAGAAGGAGCAAGGGCGCCTGCCCTTGCTCCTTCTGCTGTTTTTTGCGCCGATTCGGCGTTCGGTTTTCCATTACTCGCGAATCAGAATGGCTCCGAAATAGGTGACGGTATTCTGCCCGTTGATGTATTTCATTCCCGCCGCCTCCGCCAGCTTGGAAACGTGAATTCCGTACGCCTCCAGCGAGCGCATGGCAAGCGCGGGGTGTCGGCAGGGCTCGTTGGTCTTCTTGGCGCAAACGCCGCACAAGCGGCAGCCTCCCGCCCCAAGATGCAGGACGTTTTCAATCCCCATCTCGTCCATCCGACGTCGCAAAGCCTGCGCCAGACGATTGTGGGTGTTCCCCGCCTCCATCATGCCTTCATAATCGAAGCTGTCCTCCAGCTCGGTAACGGTTTGGTAGACCATTGCATAGGAATACCCCTTCGCCTCCTCGATCAGCCGATCAATTTCGCCCACGTCGGGAGGGCAGGTCCAGCATTTCCCGTACTGCCCGCAGGCATTGGAGGCGCAGATCTCCCGAAAAACGGGATCAAAGGTGACATCCTCAATCGCCACGGTTCCCACCCTTGCGGCACCCAGCTCGGTTGCCAGCGCCATCAGCGCGTCTCCAAGCGTTTTACCCATAGAATTCGTCTACAGCCTCAAAGAACGCCTTGATATTTTCCCAAGGAGTCATGGGGGGGATATCACAGCCCGAGGAGATCACAAAGTTCTCATAGGAGCAGCAATCGCTCATGATGCGCTTGGTTTCCGACTTAACCAGCTCGGGGGTTCCCATGCGAAGCACGCCCGCGGGATCCACGTTGCCCATCACCAGCACGTTGGAGGGCATCTTTTCCATCATCGACTTCATATCAACGGCGTTGCCAAAGTGGTAGGCAGCGGCGCCCGTTTTGAGGATCGACTCCACCATCAGCGGCACGTTGTCGCCGCAGTTATGGTAGCAAATGACGAAATCATCATCCTGCACGGCGTCCACGATCTTTTTCACGTAGGGCGAGGAGAATTCCTCCTCCAGAGCAGGCGACAGCAGACCCGCAACCGGCTCCGCCATCATAATACCGTTGGCGCCCGCCTCCTTATACGCCTTGGAATAAGCGATCAGAAACTCGGTTGCCTTTTCCAGCACGCAATGCACCATATCGGGATCATCGTAGCAGTCCATCATGATCTCGGAAACGTCCAGCAGTCTTGCCGCCAGAGAGAAGGGGCCGATGGTTCCCGCGAAGATGGGACGGTCGGTAATCAGCTCTGCCGCGCGCCGAATCGCATCCACGTAGAGCCCCGAGCGGGCGGTACCCACCGCGGGAACCTCCAGCGCCTCTGCCTCGTCCATATCGTTGATCAATCTTCCCTTCACCGTGGGAACCTCGTCGTCGGACACGCAAATGGTTGCGCCGAAGCACTCCGCCTCCACGGAAAGATCCATCAAGCTCACCGCCGCGGCGGACTTCACCGCATCGGCAACCAGCTTCATTCCCTTCGCCTGCTTCTCGCTATCCGAGATCAGCTCGCTGACGGGAATGTTCAAGAGACTCACGCAGGGGAAGGACAGAATGGGAAGCGCCTTCTTTGCGCCCGCCCGCTTCTGCTCCTCCAGCCATGCCTTCATGTTTATGTTCTTTTTCATGTTGTTTATCACCCTTATTTTAAAAAATCAGTACTTGCCCAAGCGCCGCGCCAGTTCCGCGATCTCCTTCATGTTTTTCAGGGATACGGAATTGGGGATCGAATGGTCGGACGCAAAAATATAGCCTCCGCCCTCCTTCATAACGGGAATAATCCGCTCCATTTCCGCCTTTACCGCATCGATATCATCCCAAAGCGCGGCGTTAATGCCTCCGTGAAAGCCCACGCGATCGCCATAGAGCGTTTTCAGCCTTTGCGGATCCATTCCCGCCTTGACCTCCAGGGGATTCAGCATATCCACACCGGTTTCCAGAACGTCGGGAAGCAGGGGCTCAATGAAGCCGCAGGAATGCAGCTCGGCAACCATTCCCCTTTCATGCGCCCAATCTACCGCCCTTTTGTGGAAGGGCTTGAGCAATTCACGGTAGGTTTGCGGCGAGAAGAAGGGGGTTCCCTTGTAGCCCATGTCATCGTACCAGAGTAAACCGTCGAATTCATAGCCTGCATCTAAAATTTTCTGACAAAGTGAAAGAGACGTTTTCAGATAGGTTTCAAAAATGTCCATTACCCAATCGGGCTCCTCAATCAGTGCCATCAGGAAGCTTTCGGTGCCAATCATATAGGAATGAGCAACGTCAAAGCCAAACCATGCGGTCAGCTGTAAAAACCGCCCCTCCGCACGCCATCCGGCGTAATTCCGCTCCAGCCATTTCCAATTGATGCGCTCCTCGCAGGAGGCAAGCATAGCTTTTTTCGTTTCTTCCCAGCGCTCGGGACCAAAGCAATAGCAATCCAGAACCTCCGGGGTTGAATCCAGCTCGTTGAACACCTTTTGGGTTACGCCCCAGTGGTCTGTGATGATCTGATACCGATCGGTTTTTTCCAACACGCGGGTTGGAAAACGGGGAGAATTGTCGGGACAGTAGCGGATCATGTGATCGAATCCGAAAAAGTCCTCCCAGGAAACATTCTGCGGCATCCCTTCCTTAACCCATCGCCTTTTCGTTCCCTCCCACGCCTTATCCAGCATGGGGATCCGATCGGTTTCCTGATGACGATAGGTTCGCAGGATCCGCTCCCGCTCGGTCATGCCTGCCATTTTGTTTTCGCTCAGCCGCGGCAGAACGCCACAGCGGCGTCGGCAGCGCTTGCCGCATCCACGGTATAGCAATCCGCGCCGATCAGGTCACAGAACTCCTGATTGATGGGCGCGCCGCCGATCATGATCTTCACGCGATCGCGGATTCCCGCCGCATCGGCAGCCTTCACAACCTCTGCCATCACGTTCATGGTGGTGGTGAGGAGGGCGGAGCAGCAGATCACCTGACAATTCTGCTCGATGGCGGTCTTTACAAAGGTCTCGGCGGAAACATCGGTACCCAGATCCACAACCTCCAGGCCCTTGCCCTCCATCATCATCTTTACCAGGTTCTTACCGATATCGTGGAGGTCGCCCTGCACGGTGCCGATGCAAACCTTACCCGCGGCAACAACGCCCGCGTCTGCCAGGTGGGGCTTGAGGATCTGCGCGCCCATGTTCATTGCTCTTGCGGCAACCAGAACCTCGGGAACGAACACCTCATTGTTCTTGAACTTCTCACCGATCACGCCCATGCCCGAAAGCAGACCGTTGTTGAGGATCTCGGCGGGGGAAATGCCCTCGTCCAGCGCCTTCTGCACCAGCTCTTTAACGATCTTTGCCTTACCCTTTTGCAGGTTCTCCGAAATTTCAACCAAAATACTCATGACGTGTAACTCCTTTTTATTTTTATTTTTTTATTTATTTTTATTTTTATCTTTTGCGATAAAGATCAGGAATAAATGAGAGAATAGCGTTCCATGGCATCCATTAACGCTTTCACGTTCTCTAAGGGAACTCCCGGGTAAAGGCCGTAGATCATACACAAGCCTCCCTCGGGGAGCGCCAGCTTGGTAACCTCCTCGCGGATCAATTCGTCGATCTGCGCGGGTGTTCCGAATCGGGTAATTTTTTGTCGGTCAACGTCTAAATCCACGCAAATCTTCCCGCGGAACCGCTCCGCAATCCAATCAATGCCGTTCACCAAATCCTGCAGATTGATAATTTCCACGCCGCTGTCAATCAAATCGTCCACCAGAGAGCGAATATCCCCGTCCGAATGCATATGGAGCGGGATCCCCGCATCCTTCGCGGGCTTCATCAGCCTTTGATACGCGGGCTTAATGTAGCGACGAAACAGCTCGGGAGGAATCATGGGGCCGTTCTGCATTCCCAAATCCTCGGGATATCCCATGGAAATACAGCCGTTTGCCAAATACCGACGCACAATGGCAAGATTGAACTCGGTTAATTCCTCAATCAGCTCATCCAGCAGCGGCTCGCCATCATACATATCAAACAACAAATTCTCATAGCCCCGCAGATCGCTGAGCTGAAGAAAGGTGTGCCCGTGGCGCAGAGATCCCCGAAAGGTTTCTCCTTTTGCCCGTTTTTCCGCCCACGCCCGCTCCCTTGCTTCCCAATCCACCTCATACAGTCCGTCGGTGGTGTTGGGATCCGGCAGATGCCACGTGGTGTGAAAGGCGGACCAATCCGACAGCGGATGCTCAAGAACGGTTCCCGTAATACCGTCGTCGGCGGTATGCCAGCCGCACCCCATCACGTCGGTGTACGGTTGATTTGCCCGCGCCGCCAAAGGGATGTACGGCTGCTTCCATTCGGGAGCGGGGCGTTTATAAGTGGGAAACAAAAACGGATGAGTTTCCATCAGCTCCAGAAGCGCGTCCTTGGGATAATGATGCCAGCAGGATGCGTTGATCGAAAACCGCATGGGAATTCGCTCGGGTCGCTCAAACCGCGCTGCCTTGGTAATCAACAGATTCGTATCCACAACAACTACTCTCCTTCAAAGTGAGATTACCGATACTTTTTCTCCAGCTTCTCCATAAACTCCTCTGCCTCCCGCTCGCTCTTCAGGTTCAGCGTGAAGGCGGTGAGGGCGGGATCCAGCTCGGTGTCGGCAAGGATCTCCTCGGCAGTCCAGTCGCGGAGCCAAACGCTCTTGCCGCCTGCCTGTACCTTTTTGAGCAGATCCATCCAGTAAATGGTACGCTTCTGCCCCGCGCCGGGAGTCCATTGAATACAATCCAAGCGCTTGACAGCCATCACGTCATCGAAATGCCCCAGCGCCATTTTCCCATCGTAGTGGTAGATCGCGCGATCCACGCTCTCCAGCTCCTTTTCGATGCTGGGGATCACAAACTGCCTTGCCTGGGCAGGGCTCATCATGCAGGAGAAATCGCATTGGATCACCGTCATTCTGTCCTCGCAGTAGGCGTTGAGCCAGCTGAGGGTTCCGGTTTCCTTCATGTTGCCCGCTTCATAGAAAATATCGTAGATCTTACCGAAGTCGCCGTTGATCTGCGCCAGCTTTTCCTCCAGCAGCTCGGGGTTATCCATCAGCTCATAGCAAAGGTTCTGGGGAGAAAGAAGCGCGGAAAGCGCATCCAGATTGCTGTGGTAATCGGGAACGTGTACAATGAAATTGCCGTTGGCAATCTCGGCGGCGGTACGCACCGATTTCTCTACCATTTGGAAAAATTCGTTATCCCGATGAAAGGTGAGATCCAGGTCGCACAGCTCCTCGGCAACGGGCTCCTTGATCCACGTGGTGTACTCTCCGTCTCTCGCCTCCACCTCGGCGCCGTAGAAGGCAGCGTACTGATCGGGGCAAAGATCCGCCTTGTAGTGGGGGAGCGACTCGCCGTAGTGCATGGTTGCCTTCGCGATCTCCTCAAAGTCGCGAACGGCAGAAGCAAAGTCCCCTCTGCGAGCATCCTTCAGCTTTTTCACGTAGGTTTCGTCCTTTTTCTCCACCGCGGTACCGTCCTTCGGGGCGGTTACCAGCACGTAGGGTCTTCCGATAAACTCGTGATTCCAAAAGGATCTCCAATTCTTTTTGACAGCCTCTAAGTCCTTAACGTTATACATTCCGTTATCCTTTCCTGAATTTATTTTCGATTGATTTCTTCCAACAATTCAACCGCCACTCTTGCCGCCTCCGCGGCGTTATCGGTATAGCGGTCGGCGCCAATCCTTCTGCAAAACTCCTCGGTAACGGGAGCGCCGCCGATCATGATCCGCACCCGATCGCGGATCCCTGCCCGCTCCGCTTCCCGAACCACCTCCGCCGTGACGTGCATGGTGGTGGTGAGCAGCGCCGAGCAGCAAATAATTTCGCACCTCCGCTCAATGGCGGTTTGCACAAAGGTTTTTGGGGAAACGTCAACCCCAAGGTCAATGACCTCCAGGCCGCGCCCCTCCATCATCATTTTTACCAGATTTTTACCTATGTCGTGGAGATCCCCCTCCACCGTTCCGATGCACACACGCCCCCGCACCTGTCTGGCTCCCGCCGAAAGATGGGGACGGAGCAACTCGGCGCTCACGTTCATTGCCCGCGCCGCCACCAGAACCTCGGGAACGTACACCTGATTGTTTCTGAACTTTTCCCCGATCAAACTCATTCCGAGAAGCAAGCCCTCCTCCAAAATCCGATCGGCAGGCACCCCCAGCGCCAGCGCTCGCTCCACGCGCTCCGCCACCGCCTTTGCCTTGCCTCTTTGCAGATCCTCCGAAATGCCGCGCAGTAGCCCCAGCACCTCCAGATGGGCAGCCTCATCGGCACCGTTGGTCTGTATCGGTCTTTTTCGGTAGGCGTTGGGGGTCATTTGCATATGCTCCCCAAACACGCGGTAGAAGGAATGAACGTCTCGCAAACCGCATTTTTCCACGATCTGCTCCACGGTCATGTCGGTTTCCCGCAAAAGACGGCACGCCTGCTCCATGCGAACGCTCCGCAAATAAACCGAAAACTGCTGACCCGTCAGCTCCTGAAACACACGGCTCAGGAAGGATTTGCTCACGTAGAAGAAATCGGCAACCTCGCCCAGCGTCAGGTTACAATCGTCGAAGCGCTCCTTCACAATCCGCTGAACGGAGGTGACCAGCGTCCAGTTTTTGGAGAGGGCGGGCGTTTCATTTTTAATAGAGCAATTGATGTATCTCCCCACCGTGACCAGCAGCTGCACAAGAAACGCGCGAGTAACCGACAGCCAATCCTGCCGACGCTCCGCCGCCTCGCCCTCGATCGCCGCCAGAAGGGTGTTGATCTTTCGGAGCGTTTGCTGATCCAGCATGGCATAGGAGACGCCGGAGCCGTCACCAAACACCCCAAAGCAGAAGCGCGGGCTTCGTTCGTCCGCCGCCTCCCGCTCCGGCAAAAGCTCCACGGGAAAGGAAAGACGACTCATCACAAGGGTGTCCTCGGCATCCCGTAGGAAAAATCCGTGGGGCAAATTGGGAGCAATTACGTAAAGTTCTCCCGATTTGCAGGGAATGGTTTGATCGTGAACGCAAAGCACGCCGCCATCCTCGGCAACCAAGCAAACCTGCGCCCAGGAAACCGAGGTGAGACGAAGCGCCTCTGCCGACGGCTTCAGGTCAACCGACGGAAAAGCATTGCTTCCGCAACAAGCCTCTCGGTTTAATAGGTTGATCTCATGGATCCGCACCTTTTGGTTCTTCGACAACCGTCCCCCCCCTTTTTTTGTTTCTTCATCCTTTTCATTATATCATGTTTCTCGGCAAATGTAAATGATGAATTGTTCTTTTTTTGAAAAAACCCGCAACAAAACAACAGAATCTCAAAAGTTAGTTTAGGAAGGGAAGGGTGGATTGTGGAACCTTCTTAGGGGAAGTTAGTTTAGGAAGGGAGGGTGGCTTGTGGAACCTTCTTGTAAGAAGGTTCCACACCTCCAAGAACTTCCCGTAGTGTTTTTTTAAGTGTCGCAATAGATAGCGGCTCTCCCTTTTGTTTCATGCCGCCCATCTGCGGTACGCTGGGATATACAATAGCTGCCGCAAGCGCGCCGGTGCCGCCACCCCGCGCGCTCCATGATGTTAGTTTGTTTGAAGTGTTTTGGAAACAGATAAAATCTCATTCTCGGGGACGGTACAAACGAATTTTCGCTAAATGAGGGTCGAGTTTGGAATAAATGACGTCTTCTATAAAGCAAAGTCCCGCCCGTGTCATCCTGAGCGGAGCAAAACCGCAAGGCGGTTGCGAAGTCGAACTGCGAAGCAGTGCGAGG